>JBFJJU010000065.1:0-13798 GCA_041612115.1 Perlucidibaca sp. | reverse complement strand
GGGCTTCTCGTAGAAGTCACGTTTGCGAACATCGGCTAACACACCAGCTTTTTCGCATGAACGCTTGAAGCGACGCAGTGCGACGTCAAACGGTTCGCCTTCTTTTACTTTAACGTTGGGCATGAATTGCTCACCTGTTACCAATTACGGAACGCCATCAGGGGCGTGGGGCGCGGATTTTAGCCAGATTCATCTGGAATGGCAAACACCCTGTGTAGAGCGCTACACTTCGCGCCTGAAAAACGGAGAGAAATGGCATGCGTGTGCTGGGTATTGAGACCTCTTGTGATGAAACCGGTGTCGCTATTTATGACGATGCGCCTGGTGCAGGGCTATTGACGCATCGCCTACACAGTCAAATTGAGATGCATAAAGACTATGGCGGTGTGGTGCCCGAACTAGCCTCGCGTGATCACATTCGCCGACTCGTGCCGTTGTTGCGTGACATGATGGCGGATGCCGATATCCGAGCTGACAGCATCGATGGCATCGCTTATACATCAGGCCCTGGGCTTGCAGGTGCTCTGCTGACTGGCGCTCTAATGGCGCGCTCACTGGCTTATGCGTGGGGCGTGCCTGCCGTCGGCGTGCATCATATGGAAGGGCATTTGCTAGCGCCTTTGTTAGAGCCTGAACCGCCTGAGTTTCCGTTTGTCGCCTTATTGGTTTCTGGCGGTCACACCCAGCTCATGCGTGTCGATGGTATTGGCCGTTACGAGCTGCTTGGCGAGTCCATCGACGATGCAGCTGGCGAGGCCTTCGACAAAGTCGCAAAAATGCTCGGGCTGGATTATCCCGGCGGGCCATCGGTGGCGCGCTTAGCATTAAGCGGCCGCGATGATGCGTTTAAGTTTCCTCGTCCCATGCTCGACCGTCCGGGTTTAGACTTCTCGTTTAGTGGATTGAAAACTGCCGTGCTTACTGCACGAAATCAAACCGAAGACTCACCCACTAAGGTCGCCGATATTTGTGCGAGTTTTGAGGCGGCAGCGGTCGATACCTTAATTCGGAAATGCTTACGTGCATTAAAGCAGACTGGCTTAAAGCGCTTAGTGTTGGCGGGCGGTGTCAGTGCTAATAAACGCTTGCGCCATGAATTGGCTCTGGCCTTGAGGCCTATCGGCGGCCAAGCATTTTATCCTGCCCCAGCTTTCTGCACTGATAACGGCGCGATGATTGCCTTTGCTGGCGCGCAGCGTTTGCGTGCGGGTGAGCGTCAAGACCTCACGGTTAATGTGCGGGCGCGCTGGCCAATGACGGAATTGGTGGCTATTTAAATAAGCCACCCATTCAGCTGTAGCTGTTATTTAAAGCGGCGTTCTGTGCCCTCAATCAGCGCCTTCATATTGGCTTTGTGGCGCGCCAATAGCAGCAGGCTCATGCCGACTACGCCGAGCATGGCTTCAGGCATGAAAAACTGTGTGAGGATGGGTGCGGCGATAAAGCCAACGATGGCGCCAAGCGATGAGTAGCGTGTTAGCGCAAATGCTGTGATCCAGAGCGTTATCACGGTGCCGCCGATAATTGGCGATAGCGCGAGTAAAACACCAAGTGCTGTTGCTACGCCTTTACCACCTTCGAAGCGAAAAAATATCGGGTATAAATGTCCCATAAAAGCGGCGAAGCCAACGGCGCTAACCAGCATTACATCGAGGCCGTAATGGCGCGCTGCAAGCACTGGCAGCAGGCCTTTTAGCATGTCGCCGAGCAAGGTTAGGATTGCCGCTTTTTTGCCGCCAAGGCGTAGCACATTGGTGGTGCCGGGGTTGCGTGAGCCATCGGTGCGCGGGTCGGGCAAGCCCATAACCCGACAAACAATGATCGCGGCCGAAACAGAGCCGGCGAGATAGGCTAGAATCAGCGCCGCAATTGCAACAAAGTCGGCAATAGATTCAGGGCTCATGGTCGCTCCAACGTGGGGTGTGTGGCTCGTATCTTAGCAAAGAAATCAGGCGCGAAACGGGGCAGCACGTGGACATTGTATACATTCGAGATTTCAAAATTGAGACGGTCATTGGCATGTTTCAATGGGAGCGTCGCATCCAGCAGACGCTGAGCTTGGACTTGGAAATGGCCTGGGATATTCGCCCAGCTGCGGCCACCGACACGATTGCCGAAGCGCTAGATTATCGTGCGGTGTCGGAGCGACTGAAATCGCATGTGGAGCAGGCGCATTACCAATTGGTTGAAACCTTGGCTGAGTCGATTTGGCAGATTTTACGCGAAGAGTTTTCGGTGCCGTGGTGTCGCCTACGTGTGAGTAAGCCAGGTGCGGTGCGCGGCGCGAAAGATGTCGGCGTGCTGATTGAGCGTGGTGTGAAGCCGTTTCAGTAGAGCTATCCGAAGAAATTTGGCGGTGTGCATGTGTGATTGACGAGACTCAGCCCCAGACCGTGCGACCGCCATCTACAGCAATAATCTGGCCATTGATGTAGCGAGTGCCAGCAATTAAAAACACCACCGCCTCAGCAATCGCCTCAACGCCGCCAACTCGCCCCATGGGCACGGTGCGCAAGATGTCGGCCTTCATTTCTTCACTCATTTCGCCACTGCCTTCGGGCCAGGCAATCGCGCCTGGAGACACGCCATTGACCCGAATAGCAGGTGCCAGCTCCTTTGCTAGCGCCCGAGTCATGGCGGCATTGGCGGCTTTCGCCATGCAGTAGAGGCTGTGATCTTGTAGCGGATAGTCCGCGTGAATATCAATGATATTGACGATGGCTCCAGTGCCACGAACTGCCAATACAGGCTGTAGTGCTTGGCTTAGGAAGTAGGGCGCGCGCGCATTGCTGGCGAATAGCAAATCCCAGTCGTTTTGCGTGGCGCTGGCAAAAGGCGTGGGATAAAAGCTAGAGGCGTTATTCACCAGCGCATCGAGGCGACCCCAGTGCGACTGGGTTTTCTCTGCTAGCGTTGCAATAGCCTCTGCATCGGCAAGGTCGGCGACAAGGTAGTATGCCGAGTCTGCACATTTTGCATTTAAGCGTTGGCAGAGGCTTTCAGCGCCGACTTCACTATGATGGCAGTGCACCAATACACGCCAACCTAATGTGTGTAGCTGCTCAGTAATGGCAGCACCAACTCGCTTTGCCGCGCCAGTAATTAGCGCAACGGGAGCATCGGAATTATTCATGTTTAGCCTGCCAATTCGCCTTAAACTCAGTCAGCCTCTGTAGTCGTATGGCGGCAATGGCGCTAGCCATTTCAGCGCCGCGATAGCCCTGCGCAACGAGCGCAGCATTGTCGATATGGCAGGCCGCCGCCGCACCTAGCCAAAATACTCGCTGCCAATACGGACGATCCTCCAAACCTGTACGCCCACGAGCATCAGCCTCGCAGGCATTGAGGAACTCACCTAGGCGCTCGTGTCGGCGCCATGCATCCACGCGCTGCAAACGATCAAGTAACACCTCTGGAGCGTGGCTGGTGGCGCGATGGCAATCAAGATGAAATTCGCCAACGACGCGGGCCAAGGCCTGATGCGTGGCCGGTACCTTTAGGCGTGCACAGAGCGCATCGATTAATGGCAGGCCGCGAACTTCATGGCCGGTGTGGCTAGGCAAAACAGGGTCTGGCGTTAGGGCCTTGCCAAGATCATGCGCAAGCACTGCAAAGCGCACAGCACTCGAGGCTTGCAGGCGCGCCGCTTGCGCCAAGGCCATTAGCGTGTGCACGCCGGTATCTATTTCGGGGTGATAGTCTGCGCGCTGAGGCACGCCAAAGAGCGCATCAACCTCGGGGAAGCACACCGCTAGCGCACCACAGTCACGCAATACTTGAAAATAAATTTGCGGAGCATCACTCATGAGTGCGCGTTCGGTTTCTTGCCACACGCGCTCGGGTGTTAGTAGCGCTAGCTCACCTGACTCGGCCAGCACACGCATCAAGGCCAAGGTGTCATCGGCGACGCGAAAGCCTAGGCCGTGAAAGCGCGCGGCGAATCGTGCAACGCGCAGCACGCGAAGTGGGTCTTCAGCAAACGCTGGTGAGACGTGTCGGAGCAATCGAGCGGCTAAATCTTGTTGGCCACCGTAGGGGTCGATTAGCGCGCCATCGTCAGCTTTAGCCATGGCGTTGATGGTGAGGTCGCGGCGCTCAAGGTCGGCCTCCAAACTCACATCAGGATGAAAGTCGCAAATAAAGCCGTGATAGCCTGCACCTTCTTTGCGCTCGGTGCGCGCCAAAGCGTATTCGGCCTGCGTCTCGGGGTGCAAAAATACGGGGAATTCGTGGCCTACTTGGCGATAGCCTTGAGCGGTCAGCCATTCTGGTGTTGCACCTACCACCACATAGTCAATGTCATGCACCGGTAGGCCGAGTAGCTCATCGCGCACGGCGCCGCCGACACGATAGATCTGCGGGCTCATGCCAGTCCCGGCATGCTGGTCGTGCGTTCGCCGGTCTCCAGGCAGTATGCCGTGAGGTGCTGCCCCCAGACGCAGCCGCTATCCAGCGCGATGGCATGGGCTTGATGAGTGATGCAGTCGAGTGCAGCCCAATGGCCGAAAAATACTCGCTCGCCGATCGGGCGCAGATTGGGCCAATCAAACCATGCCTTATAACCTTCGGGCAGGTCGTAATTGCCGGCCTTGTGGTCAAAGTTTAGATGGCCATTGGCATCGATTAAACGCATGCGAGTGAAATGATTAGTGATGACGCGGAGACGATCCGTGCCGGCTAAGTCGTCGCGCCAGGCGCTGGGCTTATTGCCATACATGGCAGCAAAAAATGCAGTGGCATGCTCGCTACGCAGAATGGCTTCAACCTCAAGAGCGAGTGCTCTCGCTTGCTCGAAAGTCCAACTTGGAGGTAGGCCAGCATGGGTCAGTACATCGCCCGTGGGCAGCGTGATCAGCAGCGCTTGTTGCTGTAGCCAGCCCATGAGCTCGGCGGCGTCGGGGGCATCTAAAACTGGCTGCGTGAGATCTTTTGGCTTCACGCTGGCATGGCCATGAAAGGCTGCTAACAAGTGCAAATCGTGATTGCCGAGCACGGTGCTGGCGGCTGAGCCTAGGCGTTTAATCAGCCGCAATGTGCCTAATGAATCCGGCCCACGCGCGACTAAGTCGCCAGCAAAAAAAACATGATCAATCGCTGGATCAAAGGCAATACGCGCTAGCAGATCGTCGAGCGCTGCTCGGCAGCCTTGCACATCGCCAATGAGAAAATGGCGCATCAGTTGAGTACGCGAGGTATGGCTAGTGTGAAGGCAGGGATCGGCGACTCGAAGCGCTCACCAACTTCATCAAGCATGCCGTAGGAGCCATGCATGCTGCCCACCGGAGTTTCTAGCACAGTGCCACTGGTGTATTCGAAAAACTCGCCCGGGGCCAACACGGGCTGCTCGCCAATTACGCCATCGCCGCGAATTTCCTGCACGCTAGCTTCGCTATTAGTAATGACCCAGTGCCGCGTGAGCAAGCGCACGGTGCGCGTGCCTTCGTTTTTAATGTGGATGTGATAGGCAAACACATAGCGCTGATCGCTTGGGCTCGATGGCTCTGCGAGGTATTCGCTGCGCACCGATACACGGATGCCGCGCTCGTCGGTTGCTTGCACTGACTGGCTCATGTGGGTTCGTCCAAAAGGGCGTGAGTAATGGCCACATAGTCTGCCACTGACAGCGTTTCTGGGCGAGCACCTAAGTTCACTCCGGCCTTTTCCAACGCACTGGCAGGGTATTTACCTAAGGCATTGCGTAGGGTTTTCCTGCGCATGGTGAATGCCGTGCCGACGACCTCGCCGAGTAGCTTTTCATCACGGCAAGGATGTGGCAAGACGGCGTGTGGCGTGAGACGAATGATCGCTGACATCACTTTCGGTGGCGGGTTAAATGCCTCTGGCGGCACATCGAATAGCCATTCGGGCAGGCAGCGATATTGCGTCATGACACTCAAGCGGCCATAGGCGCTATCACCGGGGCCGGCACATAGCCGGTCTATTACCTCTTTTTGCAGCATAAACGTCATGTCGACGATGAGTTTGCTATGGCTGAGTAAATGAAAAATCAATGGCGTGGAAATGTTATAGGGCAAGTTACCGATGACTCGAATCGGCGTCTCGGCGCTAGCTAAGGTGCTGAAGTCAAACTTCAGTGCATCGCCTTCATGAATAATCAGCTCGCCTAAACCTTCCAATGTTTTGGGCAGGCGAGCGGCTAAATCACGGTCGAGCTCAATAACATGCAGGCGCTCAACGGCCGGCAATAAAAACTTCGTCAGTGCCGCTAAGCCAGGGCCAATTTCCACTACGGACTGACCTGGAATTGGCGTGAAGCTAGCGACGATTTGCTGAATCACGCGCTCATCATGGAGAAAGTTTTGGCCAAAGCGTTTGCGCGCGACATGACCTTCAATAGCTTTTCCGGATGGGCGGCGCTTAGGCCGAGGCGAGTTCATACGAGTAAATCCTGTGAGCGACTAGCGTTGATCATGGCAAGGGCTTCATGAATGGCCGCCTTCAAACTGCCGGCATTGGCGAGACCAGTGCCGGCGAGCGTGAGTGCGGTGCCGTGATCAACTGAGGTGCGAATAATGGGGAGGCCTAGCGTGATGTTCACGGCATTGCCAAAGCCGGCGTGTTTCAGCACCGGCAAACCTTGGTCATGATACATCGCTAAGACGGCATCGGCTTGCTGCAAATGCTGTGGCGTAAAAAGTGTGTCAGCAGGCAGTGGGCCAGTGAGATTTAGGCCTTCCTCACGCAGTGCCGCGAGTGTGGGCTCAATAATCTCAATCTCTTCGCGGCCTAGATGCCCGCTCTCGCCGGCGTGTGGATTGAGGCCGGTGACATAAATGCGAGGTTGGGCGATACCAAATTTATCGCGTAAGTCGGCGTGCAAAATGCGCAGCACTTGCTTAAGGCGTGTCGGCGTGATGGCATCGGCAACATCGCGCAAGGGCAAATGTGTTGTTGCTAGTGCCACGCGCAAGCCGGGGCAGGTCAGCATCATCACCACGCGCTCAACGCCGCAACGCGCTTGCAGAAACTCGGTGTGGCCGCTGAAGGTAATACCAGCGTCGTTAATCACGGCTTTATGCAGCGGCGCAGTCACTACGGCATCGAAGTCGCCAGCCAAGCAGCCATCACAGGCGCGCGTGAGTGAGGCCAGGACAGCGGGCACTAAAGCCGTATTGAGTTGGCCGGGCTGCTCAAGTTCGGGCAATGGCGTCTCATAAACCCATAAATGCCCCGGCCTATGCTCTGAGGCAGGTGAGTTAGGCTGCCAAGCGCTACAGCTCAGCGGCAGCTTTAAGCGCTCCGCAGCACGCAGCAGTAGAGCGCTATCGCTAATGGCAATGAGTTGCGCCGGCCACGACTCTTGGGCAATCTGCACAAGCAGGTCGGGGCCAATGCCGGCAGGCTCGCCGGGCGTTAGCGCTAAGCGCGAAGTGATATGAGGGTGTGACATTCGAAGGTGCATCCCGTGCGTCGGCCATTCACGCCATTGTGCCATAGGCAACCTGAGAGGGGAGTGAATGCCGACGTCGGACGCTCTGTACTGGAGGCCTACCGCAAAGGGCTGCAGTGCAGGTGTTATGGCCAGCAGAGGTGGCCTGATTAACGACTTGGCTATTGTTAGATGATTGCTCCGCGCCGCCAAGTAAAAATCCCGTAAAATCGGCGTAATAGTTTTTCCACATGCTTTATATGCAGCGTTGCATGGAGAGCCTTATGTTGTCGTGGCTGCGTTTGCGCCCCTATGTTTTTGCGCTCAGCGTGTTAGCTGTAACGACGCTGCTAGCATGGTTATTGCAGCCCTATGTGTCGCTACCCAATCTCGTCCTACTGTTTGTTATGGCCGCAGTCATCGTGGCTTATTGGGGTGGTCGTGGCGCGGCCGTGTTGGCATCGGTGCTTGGCGGCTTAGCCTACGCCGTGCTTTATGTGCCATGGGCATTTTTGGATGTTGCGGAAACAGGGCAGTACGCCTTAACGCTATTTATTACCGTCGGCCTGAGTTGGTTTATTAGCCAGCTCACCACGCGTTGGCGTGATCAAGCATTGGTTGCTACTGAACGTGCGCGTGAGTTAGATCGGCTATATCGCTATACGCGTGAGCTGGAAACCGAGCGCCTGCGCAATTCAGTATTGAGCGCACTGTCGCATGATTTACGCACGCCATTGGCAAGTTTGGTTGGCGCGAGCTCGTCATTAATGTCTGATGAAATCACTTTAGACGAGCCCGCTCAGCGCGAACTTATAAGCCTTATTTATGATGAGTCGCGGCGCATGCAAGTGCTCGTTGAAAATTTGCTAGAGCTGGCGAGATTGGAGTCAGGTCCGGTAAAGCTGCAGCAGGATTGGCAGGCGCTCGAGGAAATCTTAGGCGCTGCTCTGGCGGTATGGCGCCGTGCATTGGCGCCGCGAGACATTCGCGTAGAACTGCCAGATGACTTGCCACTGCTGCGTTTTGACCCCCGTTTATTAGAGCGAGTGTTTGCCAATTTATTTGAAAATATTGGTAAATACACGCCAGTAGATACCGTGGTTAGTGTGCGCGCCAAGGTGTTGTCCGATGCGGTTACCTTGACCTTTAGTGATAATGGCCCGGGCTTTAGTGAAGACCCAAGCATGTTGTTTCAGAAGTTTTATCGTGGCGATAGCGTTGGCTCCGCACCCGGTGCTGGACTGGGCCTGACGATTTGTCGTGCCATTATGGAAGCCCATGGTGGCAGTATTGTGGCGAGTAGCCGAGATCCGCAAGGTGCGCGCTTTACGCTGAGCCTGCCGATCAGTGCGCAACCACTGCTCGACTACGACGACGCCACGGATGCCGATGAACCGGCATTGCTAGGCGATAGCGCCAAAACAGCAGTAGCAAATATAGCTGCCGAAGGTAAAGACTAAGCATGAGCGTTGATATTTTAGTGATTGAAGATGAGTCGAGTCTGGTGCGATTGCTGTCGACGGCATTAACAGCTCAGGGCTATGTTGTCACCACAGCGATGTCGGGCAATGAGGCTTTGGCGCGCGTGGCGGTTGATGATCCGGCACTAATTTTGCTCGATCTTGGGCTGCCAGATATTGATGGCCTTCAGCTATTGCCGCAACTGAAAGAGCGCTGTGCGGCACAAATTATTGTGGTGTCGGCGCGGAGTCGCGAAGAGGAGAAAATTGCCGCGCTCGATGCCGGTGCCGAGGATTACTTAACCAAGCCATTTGGCGTGGCTGAGCTCTTAGCGCGCTTGCGAGTAGCGCAGCGGCGGCGGCTCGAAAGCACGCCAATTAGCCAACAATACTCGGTGGCAGAGTTGTATATTGATTTGGCGCAGCGCCAAGTTACGCTGGCGGGTGAGGCGGTGAAGCTAACGCCGAAAGAGTTTCAGATGTTAGCAATTTTGGCGCAATCAGCTGGGCGAGTAGTCACCCATGCTCAGCTATTGCAGGCGGTGTGGGGGCGCCATCATGGCGATGACACTCATTATTTGCGGATATATTTGCGCCAATTGCGGCAGAAAATTGAAGCTAATCCAAGCGAGCCCCGTTTCTTGCTAACGGAGCCCGGCGTGGGTTATCGCTTGGCTGCTGAGTAAGGCTTAATTGCCGCCACGGAAGTCGACATAGGCTTCTGCGCGCAGCTCACGTAACCATGCTCCAAGCTCTTCGTCATAGGCGCGAGCAAAGAGGATTTGCTTGGCGCGATCGCGTAGTACGGTTTCGCGCATGTCTTTTTCACGCTCGCCATCGACGCGCAAAATATGCCAGCCAAAACTACTTTGGAATGGCTGGCTAATGGCGCCAATTGGCGTTTGCCCGATCATGCTATCGAACTCAGGCACCATATCGCCGGGCGAAACCCAGCCCAGATCGCCGCCTTTTACTGCAGAGCCTGGATCTTGCGAGTTGATGCGCGCTAGCTCGGCAAAGTCAGCACCATTTTTAAGCTTTTTATAGAGCACATTCATGACCTCACGAATGTCTTCATTGGACTGCAGGTCATTCGGGCGCATGAGAATATGACGCACCTCACGCTGTTTAACTACAGTCGTAGGGACAGGCGGTGGCGGTGGCAATAGTGTGTCTGGGTTGCGCAGTTCGCGACGATCAAGCAGCCAAATTAAATGCCAGCCGCGTGGTGAGCGAATCAACTCTGGCGCATCGCCAGCAATTAAACGATCTAGTGGCGCCTGCAACAGGTCAGGAAGTTGTGACGTGCTACGCCAGCCTAAGGGTTCAATTGCAGCTTCTGGTGCTTTGCCCTTGAAGCTATCGATAGCCTGCTCAGGGGTCATCGCCTGCGCTTGCAGTTGCAGAATTTGCTTGGCGAGATCTGCTAAGCGCAGCTGCTCTTTAGCGCTAGCACTTTCCTCCACAGGCACCAGCACTTGCGCGACTAAATACTCCATGGTTGGCGCTGCTACAGGCGTAGCAAGCTCGGGCTTCTTATTGAGCTGGACATCGAGCTGGCGGTTTAATTCAGCACCGGCAGGCGTGGCCATAAACTGATTGATGTCGGCGTCAGTTATGTTGATGCGATCGTTCATGCGGCGTTGGCGCATGCGCTCAATGACTTGCTCGCGAGCAATGGCGTTGCGCAAATATTCGAATGAAGTGCCGGGCGTGCTGTCGAGCTTGGCGCGAAAGTCGTCAAGGCTTAAGCCATTCTGCTTGGCTAGATTTGCTAGCGCGGCATTCACGGTGTTGTCATCGGGGCGAATGCTATTGCGGCTAGCGAGTTGTAGCTGCAAGTTCTCCATAATCAGCTGTTCGCGCGCGGCGCCAAACAATTGTGCATCTGAAGGCACTGCGGCTCCGCGTTGCTGCGCTTGAAAGCGTAGATCGCCCATGCGTGCCTGAATGTCAGACTTCAAAATGACGCCATCGTTGACGATGACGGCGACTTGATCGACCGCAGTGGCTGCGTGCGTTACGCCAGTTAAGAGTGTCGTTAAGCAAGTGAGTGCCAGCAAATAGCGCCGCATTAAAAGCCTTCCTTTTTATGATCAAGTTGGTTGTAGCCGAACACGTTTGTATCAAACAGTGAGTCGACATTGGTGCCAAAGCCAGCCAGGCCCTTGAGCACAATTTCAATAAAAACCGCTTCGCGCACTCGGTCAGATGTCGGGCTGCTTAGGGTCGCTGAGTCGACAATATAGCTGCGTTTAAATAGGCGGACCTGCCAGCAGCACGCTTCGTAAGATACGCCAAACAAGGCCTCTTGTGACTCTTTTTCCTTGATGTCGTAGTTCCACAGGCCGAGTACTTTCCAGTTCACACCTAGCGGCTGAACGAACGATAGCTGGGTTTGGCTGACAGCTTTTTGGCCGATGCTTGGGTCATCACGGCGAAAACGATAGCCTGCATTGTAGAGGCGGTCGCTAGTCTTCGGTAAATAGCTACCACCCACGCTGTACTGCGAGAGCTTTGCGCCTTTTGGATCCATGAGTAAGTCAGCAAAAAAGCTCGTCTCTTCATTGGGGCGCAAAGTCACATTGCCGGCGTAACTGGACGTAGCCCTGCTGTCGACAGGCATGGTGGTGTCTAAACGCACATTGCGATCACTGAAATAGACAATTTGGCCCAATGAAGTTTGCAGGTACTCGAAGCCGTCAGTATCGAGCCAGCGCGAGGTTAAGCCAGCGGCGACTTGATTCGCATCGTCGATGCGATCTCCGCCAGAAAAGCGCGTGTCGCGAAACAGCTGATCATAGCCAAAGGTCGTGACAGCGCTATCGAAATTGGGCAATGCACTTTGGTCGCGATTTGGCGAGTAGAGATAGTACAAGCGTGGTTCGAGTACTTGCGAGCTGCCATTGTTGCTAAAGCGCTCGAAGGTTAGGCCGGTGTCTAGGCTGAATGTGGGCACGGTGATGCTGCGATTACTACTGCCTGTAACTCCGCTGCCATCAAGCGCATAGCTTAAATGGCTGAGTTTCGCCGCTGGGCGAATGTAACCCCAGGGTTGTGAGTAGTCGTAGCGTATTTCGGGGTCTAAGCGCAGACGTGTTCCGTTGATTTCAGGCGTGCTGCCATCGTCTGCATTTCGCTCAAAGCGTGCAACTTCAGCGCGCAAACTGCGCTGCCAGCCGGGTAGTCGATTGCGCTCACTCGTTACTAGGAGCTGTGGTACGCGCGAGTAGGGCTTATCGACATCGAGCAGGTCGGGGTCGATAGTTTGGAAGCCTTGTGCACGCGCAACAAAATGCCAGTCGGGTGTGTCGTAAAACACTTCGCCAATACGTTCTTGGTGAGTCTGATTGGCAATATTGAGGTCGGTACCTAAGTCGGTGAAGTAGAAGTTGTCCGAGACATAGTTCAACGAGGTGCGTGCTCGCCAGCCATTTTGCCAATCTGCACGTTGGTCTAGCGAGGCGGATTTGCGGTCGTCGCCGGTTTTTTGGTCGCTGGGCAAAATAGCTGCCTTTAGCTCACCGCTGCCAAAGTCGCGGGTTAAATAACGAGTTTCAGTTTCTAGCATGACACCTCGTGAGCTCAGTAAGCGAGGCGTCAGGGTGGCATCGAGCTGCGGTGTAATATTTAAATAGATCGGCACGGACAGATCAAAGCCACCATCGTTGGTATTACCAAAACGAGGAACGAGCAGGCCAGTTTGGCGGCGATCATCAATAGGGAAGCGGAAGTACGGTAAATACAGAATTGGCACATCCTGAATACGTAATTTGGCGCTATAGACTTCGCCGATACCGGTATTGGGGTTGAGCTCGATATCTTTTGCTTCAAATGACCATACGCGACTACCGGGTGCGCAGGTGGTGTAAATGCCGCGGTCGATTAACAGTGTGCCGTCGCTAAAGCGGCGCATACGGTCGGCGCGGCCGTGGGCATGCATAGGTTGAGAGACAAACTCACTGCTGAGTAATTGGCCTGCGCCAGTGTTGATATTTACCACTGCCTGCTCGCCAGTGAGCAGTACGCCAGGTTGAGCAATGCGCACATTGCCATCGAAGCGGCCAAAGTTACGGTCTTGCGTGATGCTGCCGTTGTCGGCTTCTAGTAGGCGCCCACCTTGAGCGATGCGCACGCTGCCGCTGAGGTCGGCACCACCTTCATCGTTATAGCTTAATGAGTTGGCCAAGGCCTCGATGTCGGAGGTTGCTAAGTCGCCTAGCGGTGTGCTCAATGGCACGGGCGTGGCCCATGCGCCTTGGCAGGTGGTGTCTAGTGGAGGTTTATCGGCATCGGGCAGTTGCGCAATTTGTGCCGAGGTCAGCCAACCTAGGCGCGATCCAACGGTATCGGCGCTGGCTAGGCCTTGAGTTGCTGTTGTAATCGGTGCAACAGCTACTGGCGTTGCGGTGGCTGGAGCGGCTGTTGGTGCTGCAACGATTGGAGCGACAATCGGCTTGGGTTGAGTCTGCTCAGGGCGTAGCGGCAAAGCTGCACTTGGAGCATCCGCAATAGTTTTGTCCGCCAATTTTGCCGGCGCAACAGCAGGGGGCAGATTTACTATGCTGCTAGGGGGCGGCTGATTCACCGATTTCGGCACGACCGGACTAGGCACGCTAGGCAGTTGCATCAGTAAGGATGACGGAAGCTCAGGCCTAGGGGCCTCAATAAATTCATCGTCGCGTTCAGCGGCGGCATAAACCGAGAGCCCTTCATTGGACTCGACGCTGTTTGGCGCCGCAGATAAGCCAGCGCTAGGCAGCACTAAAAGCGCTGCAGCGAGAGGGGTTAGGCGGGCAAAAGCCAGCTTTGCAGAAGTATTTACAAGTTTATTTGTCATGGCGCGCAAGCAGGGGTCGCATCAGGATTTAACGGATAATAGAATCATTGACCCCTGTTCAGCTAGGAAAATCCCGTAATGAGCTCAGATGTCCGCGCGCAACAGCTC
>JBFJJU010000064.1:0-13996 GCA_041612115.1 Perlucidibaca sp. | reverse complement strand
TTAACGATACGGATCTTATCATGGCGACCGTGGTCCAGCACTTCTGCTGTAACTTTAGCACCGGCTACGATAGGTGTACCGATTTGAATGTTGTCGCCATTAACAACCATCAACACGTCATCGAACGTGATGGTTTGACCTGGCTCAACATTGAGTAATTCTACTTTCAGGCGTTCGCCTTCAACTACACGGTGTTGTTTACCACCGCTTTTAATAACTGCGTACATTTGCTTGGCTCCCACCAGTCAATCGAAACAGGTCGCGCACCGGTTAAGGCCGCCGTTTTGCTCTAGGGAATGAGCACCCGCATTCGAGAATTTCGCAAGGCGCGCAATCTTAGTGAAAACCATACCTAAGTGCAAGCCATTACACCGCCTATCCACCCTGATAATAATTTAGGCACTGAGCTTATGGCCGCGCCGCGCCGCGACTGGTAGGATTCGCATCCTTATTGCGCCCACATATAAAACTGCATCATGGATTTCAACGCTATCTTACATTTGGTTCGCGACGATTTTGCCGCTGTCGACGCCTGCATTCATGAGCAACTGAAATCGCGAGTACCTTTGGTCAGCGAAGTGGGCCGCTATATTGTGCAAAGCGGCGGTAAGCGCTTACGGCCACTAGTCACGCTCCTTGCCGCGCGCGCCTGCGGTTATCGTGATGGTAATGCCCATGTTGTGATGGCCGGCGTTATTGAAATGCTGCACACCGCCACCTTACTGCACGATGATGTTGTCGATGAGTCTGCCTTGCGTCGTGGTCGCGCCACCGTTAATGCGCATTGGGGCAACTCAACAGCCGTGCTAGTCGGTGACTATCTCGTAGCGCGCGCCTTCCAAATGATCGCTAGCCTGAAGAGCCAAGATGTTTTCGACATCATGGGCGATAGCACATGCGTCATCGCCGAAGGCGAAGTGCTGCAACTTATAAATCAGCACGACCCCGACACTACCGAAGAACGTTACATCGAAGTCATTCATGGCAAGACGGCAAAGCTGTTTGAGGCCGCAGCCGAATGTGCCGCAGCACTCTCAAACCCAGCACATCGTGAAGCAATGGCCGCATACGCTCGTCACCTCGGTGCCGCCTTCCAAATCATCGATGACGTACTCGACTACACTAGCTCAGCGAAAGTCATGGGCAAAAACGTTGGCGATGATCTCGCCGAAGGCAAGCCTACTCTGCCGCTTATTCAAGCCATGAAAATCGCCACTCCCGCCGAAGCCAATATGGTTCGCGAGGCTATTCGCAGCGGCGGCCTCGAGCATCTGCAGGAAATCATTAAGCTCGTGCAAGATTGCGGCGCCCTCGACTACAGTCTAGCGCGCGCCAAGACCGAGTCTGATGCGGCCATTGCCGCTTTAAGCACGCTCGATGAGTCTATTTGGCGTGATGCGCTAGCCGATTTGGCACGTGAAGCATTAGTACGCAACCATTAATATACAATTTGTATCTGGTTTGTTCCTGATCTTACACTAGTGCAAGAGTTAGACTTGTTGGATATGATTCGCATAGCCGAATTCGCTTAACAAGGATTACGCATGTCTCGTCGCACCATATTACTAATCGAAGATGATGAGCTCATTGCAGGCTTAGTTCGCCTGATGGTTGAGCGCTTAGGTCACGAGCTGGTGTGGGCGCCGGATGGCGAAGCCGGCAAACAGATGCTGGAGACTGGCACCGCCGACATCGTCATCTTAGATATTTTGCTGCCCTACTTAAATGGCTTTGAGGTGCTGCAGTCATTGCGCGCCGACCCAAGCACAGCAAAACTGCCTGTACTTGTACTAACCGGAAAAACGGCCCAAGCCGACATTGCTCGCGTAGTAGAAGCTGGCGCTGATGACTTCCTTGCTAAACCCTTCCAGCCCAACGAGCTCAGCCAACGGCTAACTCGTTTATTACGCCGCCTAGGCTGAGAACGCTTTATGGGCTTGTGGAATGGCTACTTCATCGCAAAGCTCGGTCTGTTCTACGCAGACTACATTGACTTCAATATTCTATTTAACCTAGCGCTGGCGTTCGCAGTCATATTGCCATTGCGGCGCAAAGTGTGGCGCACCGTAAGACTACTAGTTGCTATTCCGGTAGCAGCCGCTCTGCTTTATTACGACACGCGCCTCCCGCCTTTTTCTCGATTACTAGCTCAGCAGCAGAACCTTGAGCAATTCAGCCTAAGCTACGTTACCGAACTCGTGGGCCGATTCATCAATCCTAGCGTGGTGCTTTATGGCCTTGGCATGTTTTTTATCGCTTATATATTCGCGCGCAAACTTCGCCTAACAACCTTTGTTTTACTCGCCATTTGGCCAGCGATTCCACTCTATAGCATGTGGCAAAACCAGCAAACGATTGCCCGCTCACCACAAAATACAGCCTTAGTGGCGGCACGAGCAGAACAGGCTAGCATCGCCCCTGCTGGTGCCGCTGGCGAACCTAAGGACGCTGATATTGATGCCGCACTTACGAGTTTTTATGCAGAGCAAGCCAAGCGCCAAGTCAGCTTTGCGCACCCAGAAGCCGCGCCAGCATTTGACGTTTTAATCGTTCAGATATGCTCATTAGCGTGGGATGACTTGCTGGTGACTGAGCAAGCGCAAGCACCGTTACTGCAGCGCACAGATATTCTACTCAAGCGCTTCAATACCGCCACGTCGTACAGCGGGCCTGCAGCCATTCGCTTATTGCGCTCGACATGCGGACAAACTCCACACGACGCTCTTTATAAGCCTGCGGCGTCAAACTGTTACTTGTTTAATCAGTTTGAACAGGCTGGCTTCAGTAAACACATGCTGCTCAATCACGACGGCGTTTACGGCAATATGCTGCAAGAAATCCAACAGTATGGCGGCGTCAATGTTGCGCCAGATGACAACTCTCCCGCCAGCACCGCGTGGCTAGGTTTCGATGGATCTGCCATCAAAGATGATTATGAAGTCCTTAACGGATGGTTAACGCGACACCCGCATGACGCCAGTGCACCCATAGCACTGTATTACAACACCACGAGCCTGCACGATGGCAACCATCCGCCGGGCACTAGCACATCCAGCGGCTCCGCCAGCCAATACGGTGCGCGTGTGAAGCGCCTGTTGTCTGACTTAGATCGACTGGTCACCACGCTGGAAACTCAGCAGCGACCAACCATGCTGGTGTTTATCCCAGAGCACGGTGCAGGCGCCCGCGGCGACCGTATGCAAATTCCCTTTATGCGCGAAAACCCGAGCCCAGCCATCACGCTGGTGCCTGCTGCGGTGCGCTTTGTCGGCCTGCCTAAGCAAGCCAACCCCATCACGATTGATCAACCCACTAGCTATATTGATCTTGCCGGTTTGATGCGCGATGCCATTACCCAAGATCCTTATCGAAATAAGAGTGTGACAGCGGCCACACTCGCCGCCGGCATCACCAGCACACCCTATGTCTCTGGCAATGAAGCAGTGACTATCGTGCGCTATAGCGATGATTACTATCTGCGCTACCAAGGCGGCGCTTGGGCTAACTATCGCTACCAATAAGCGCCGCTAGCTGAGCCTCATTGCCGAAAACCTAGTGTTAGAAATCGGCGTAAGTTCTTAGCAGGCGTGGCGGATACTCAACCAAGCCTCGCTTAGGCTTTATCTCGTAGCGCAAATACAGCTGCAGCACATTGGGCGAGTAGAACTCCGCACGATCGATGCGAAAGCCTGCGCCAATAAACCAATTCGGTGCCACACGTTTTTCCAATGCGCCTTGCAGGCTGTAACTCATGCTCACACCGCCACCACCGCCAGCATAGATCGGGTTAGGTAAGTTGGGATTCGCACTCGCATTCGCCACCGCTAGAGCCTGCAAAGCAGCATCGGTTGGGTGATAGGGGCTGTCCTTCGATGTTGCCCAACTCAACCCAACGCTGGGTTCAAGCAGGTAGGCGTAGTCCTTCCAGCGCCCAGTCCAACGCACAGGCAAATCCAAGCTCAGGTATTGCTGCGGGCTGTAGTAGCCGCCATGGCCAAAGCTAAACTCACTTAAGTCTTTAGTGAAATGCCAATAGGTCAAACCCAAACCGGCATTGACCTGTGTGTCTCGACGATCGATCAAGTCATGGCTCTGCGAGACCGATAAACGTAACTCTTCGTTGCTCGCCACCGATGTGCCTGTAAGAACCGCTGCACGTCCACCAATAGCGCGGGTACGGCCAGCGACACTGTGACTAAAACGGAAGCTCGCACCCGTGCGCACCACGCCACCCCAAACACGCCCAGATACTGGGTCACGCGTGCCGGCATACGACAGCACACTACTCTGCACAGGCCGACGAAATAGCTCCATACTTTTGTAATGCGTGGCATCGGCATCGCTATAGCGCAGCCCACCAACCCATGACGTCACGGCAAAACCCAGCGGCGTCGTACCTAAATCGAAGCGGTAATTATCCGTCTCAAAACCCACGCCAAGCGCAATGCCATCAGCCGATTGATTAACTGGCGTAATACCAAGCGGCGCCTTAGCTAAGACTTGGCCAAACTGCGCTTGATCTCGCAAATTTGTTGGCAACGTGCCGGCATCAATGCTGACCTGATCGATATGCCCGATGAAGTGGCCGTGATAACCAATAGGCCAGTAAATTTCGGTAGGAATTTCCGTCACTCGCGTGCTGGAAATGCCATCGGTTCCTGATTTCTCACGATAGATGAGCCCGGTGTGAACATAGCCATCAAGTCGTTTTTGGTTGCGTGTGAGTGCTCGCTCGCTCGCAGTTTTGGCAAACTCAACTTCCACACTTAAATCATTGGGATTAGCCACTGGCTTGCCTTCAAACTCACTCGCTTGGGCAAACCATTGGAAGGCTTGAGCATGATCGCCCGTGGCTTCAGCCATTTCGCCGCGAGCTAAAAAAGAATCGACTTGCAAGCCACCGAGGCGGCTATTTTGTGCGTTGGTTAAGCGCTGACGCGACTTAGTGTATGGCGCCAAGGTAGCGCTAGCCGCCGTCGGGTCATTGCCAGCAATCAGTACATCGGCAAGCGCAAACTGCCAGTCTATATTACTGCTTTGCGGGTCAGCAGCAGCCACGCGCTCACGCATCCATTTCGCGCCATTAGGCAGTTTTGCATGAGGACGTTGAATAAGTATTTTTGCTACTTGCGCGCTAGCCTCTGGGTCGCCCTGACTCAATCGATCCGCTTGCACAAAGGCAGCTTGGCGCTCGCTCAGGCCTTTCGCATTCGCCAATACTTGCAGCTGCCGACGTAAGTGCAACTCATCGGCATAACGCACGATGGACTCGTTGAGCTCAGACTCCGGCACCGCAGCGAGAGCCGCCTCGGCGTCATCAAAACGATCCTGTGAGCTCGCAAACAAGGCATAGGCGTAGGCACTTGATGCCTCTTTAGTCTGCGCGAATGGAGCCATGATGGCCGTGGCTTCTTCGCTACGCTGTTGGCGCTGCAGCACTTTGGCTAAATCAAAGGCTAACCAAGGGTCATTTTTAGTTTCAAGCTGAGCCGCGCGCAAGCGCTTTTCCGCTGCAGCTAAATCACCTTGTTCAACCAGTGCGTCGGCTTCATCGCGAAGCTGGCCGGCCCGCACTCGTGCCAAGGTTTCGCGAAGCTCTGGCTTATCGCCTGCTTGAGCCAATAGAACGTTAGCCTCAGCTACGCGACCTTCTTCTGCCAGCCAACTCAGATAGTTACTTAAACTGCCCTCGTGGTTCGGCGTGAAACGTAGCGCCTCTTTCCATGCAGCCTCAGCATCGGCTTTATTGCCTTGCTCCGCCAAAAGTTGGGCGCGTAAATTCAAGGCGTCGGCTTGATGCGGCTGCAACTTCAGAGCCTCCGAAGTGGCCTTTAAAGCATCATCCAGCGATATCGTGTCACGCGTCTCTCTCGCACTCGCCAAGCTAGCCCAAAATGTGGCTGTGCGTTTGAGGCTTTGCAGCTCATTACGAAGATCAGGGTTATTAGCCTTCAAAGCTCGTGAAAATAGTTCGACCGCCTCGGCATGCTTACCTTCACGCATACGAATTCGACCAAGGCCGGCTAATGTCGCTGCGTCATTGCCACGCTGCTTCTGCAAGGCCAATAACGTCTTCTCAGCTTTATCTGTCTGGTCATTTTGTAAGTCACGCAGCGCCGCCTCACGCGCAATGACAAAAGGGTCATTGCGCCGCTTCAGCTCAGCAGCTGCCTCGGCGCGGCGCTCACCTTCAGGGCTAGACAGCATCTCATTTAAGGCGTCTCGATAGCGCTGCTGGCCGGAGTTATCACGAACCAATTGCGCCAAACCATCGGTCGCAGTCGCCCAGTAGGCAGGCACACTCGCTAGCAAACGGAAATAACGTAGCGATAAATCGCCGCCCGGCGGGCCCTTAGGAAATACACGCCTCGCCATGGCCACGGCAGCCTCGCCGCGACCAGTGCGCGCCATAATTTCTGCGGTAGCAAAGTCACGGCCATCGCCACTGTTTAGACGGCGATAGGCCTGAGCTTGGGCTAATGCTGAAGAGTTTGGATGAGCTTTTGCTAAAACCGCAATCGCGGCATTAGCTTGATTGGGCTGACCAGCGCTGTAGGCCAGCTGTATGCGCAGCAATAACGCTTGAGCATTTGTCGGCGCAATGAGTAGCGCTTTCTCGAGCGCCAACTCCGCTAGATCAGGGCGATTTTTGTCTAGCCAAAGCTGTACCGAAGCCAACTGCGTATCGATCGGGGCTGCCAATGCCAAGACGCTGGCGGAACTGGTTGCAATGGCAAGAGCCAAAGATCGTAGGCGCATCACAAACACTCCGATGAGATCTGCACGCGGCCATCTCGCTTAAATTGAAAACGCTGATCGCGCCAGAGCATACTAAATAGCGACAAAACCTCGGTGTAATAGCCTTCGCGAGGCTGCTCAGCATGCGCTCTTATGGCAGCCAAGCCGGCCTTGTCGTTAAGCTCAGCTTGCGCTTGCAAATAAGGTAAAGCCGCTTGCGCAAAGCCTATCGGCCGATAGTCCGAGCTAACCTTCGCTGTTTGTGTCTGCACGCGATCAGAGATAAACCCTTGCTTCATTACGCGCGTGGCCCATGGCGCAAAATGGCTGCGCAAGCTAGCACTCAAGGGGTCATCAAACGGCATCATGCCCAGCCACAAATACACGCGAATGGCATTGTAGGCGCTATCGCTATCTTTATCGGACCAATTAATGCTGCCGGTGCTGCTATTGAGCACAAACCAATCGGGCGAGACTGCCATCGGCGCACTCTCACGCAGAAGCTTTTCGCTACTCCGCACGATGTCTTGCCATGCGGCATCCTCGGTCCACACAGCCAAGCCGCGCAGCACGCTAATTGGCCAATAGCTAGGGTTTAGGCGCCATGTATCTTCGGTTGGATGGAAGCCTGTCGGCCCTGGCAATAACACTCGGCCATAGCGCTGCAACACCACAGTCTCAGCCTCAATAATGCGCTTAGCCAATGCCAAACCGACTTCGCGATAGCGCGTGTTTGGCCACAGTTCAGCAGCAGCTAATAGGCTATAGGCAATCCACACATCGGAGTCACTGGCAGCGTTGCGATCGAGCACACGCCATTGGCCATCATCAGCCTTGCCCCATGACCACGCCGGCAAGCGCGCACGCAAGTCGCCGGCGGCGAGATTGTTTTCTGTCCATTGTAGGAGTTGCTCAAAGCGTGCTTGATCACGATTCACCAATGCGAAAAATAGCCCGTAGCTTTGACCTTCTGATGTGGTGATTTGCTCTGGCACACTGGCATCAATCACTCGGCCATCACTACTCATGAAGTCGCGAACAAACCCCGTCCACGCCGGATGAATAGTGCAGACATCACTGCCGGCGATGGCAGTGCCGGTCGCACTCGGCACTGCGCTTGGCGGGGAGCTAGCGCAGGCGCTAAGCGTGACCATTAGCAAAAGTAGTAGTGCTCGCCACATCACGCGCTCACTTCACTAGTCGGCGTTTGGCGAGATAGTTCAAGCCAAAGAACATCAGCATGGCGACAAATAACCCTAAAGCGATGGAGGCGATTGCGAGCAAAATGGGCTGACCAGAGAACACTAGCCACATCCGTGTCATGACTGGCAAATGGCCAACGTGATAAATCTGCTGGGTGCGGAAACTATCGATTTGCTCGCCATTAACCAAGGCCACATCACCCTGCATGCGCTCGGCGAGTTCATTTCTGTCCATCGCATCAAAGAGTTTTTGCAGCGTGCCATTACTCGTCGCATGCAGCGCCACTACCGTATGACCAGGGCTTTTCGGCGACTGATAGCTGGTTAACGCACTATGCTCGCCATTGGCCGAGAGCATCACGGTAATATCGCGACGAGCAATTGGATCACCTTGCGCCGTTAGCCAACTCGACTCAGCATCTGTCTGTGCTTGCGAACTTCTGAGCACGCGCATCACACGCGTCATATAGGATGGCAAATCAGGCATCCATTGCGTGCGTATCTCAATCGCCGCCGGACTGCCAACAATCAGTAGATCTTTATCGGCAACCTTATCAATCGTTGAGACCGTTGCCACACTCAAGCGCACGCCTGGAAAACCCGTTGTAGCGCTAAACTTAGCTACGCTATTAAGCATGGCGGTAATGTCGCCAGCGCTAGGCTTATCCGGTAGCACGACAGCGGTTTGCGCCAAGTCGGCATAGCGCGTGAAGGGGAAGCCGGCCTGCGCAAACACGCTTAAGTTAGGCATAGCGATATAGTGCGGGTAGCGCGAAAAATCGATGGTTGAGTCTGGATCGATAGCTGCCACCAAACTGTCGCTGATTTGCGAGCTACAGAGGTTTTTCTTCGACACCTCGGGCTGATAGCGCAGCTGCAACTCATTGCGCACGCCAACATAAAAGGGCGGAGCCGACAGCACTTTCTTGGCCTGAATGCTGGCTTCATCAAGCACGGGTAAGCTCAACTGCTTAGCGTCAGTTTGCTGGCCAGGTAGCAGCGGATATGCCGTCACCAACTGGTTATTTAAGTAGACGCCCAAGAGCGAATTGTCGTGGCTGATGGGCGGTGTGTAGCGATAACGCAAGTCGATATCAATGCCGCGCACGCGCCAAGTAAAGAGGTCCGGCGGCAAACGCAAGTTGAGGCGAATAGGGTCTCGGTTGGCATAGCTGCGCTGCAGCTCGTAAGGCTCTTTGATCAACTCAGCAAAGCGAATCGGGCTAGTGGTACGCACCCAGTTAGGTGCATCGTTGGCGAGGCGTGGCTTACCTAAATCGACGGAGCGAATGACTGCCTGAGAGCCGCTCATCAACACATTACCAAGCGCTAGCGCCTGTGCGGCCTTGCGTAAATCATTACCATCGCGGCCGCGAATAACTAAATACTTCACTGCCGGGCGCTGGTACGCCGAAATGATGTCTATTGTCGGCCCAGACACTGGCGGTAGGTTTAGGCCTTGAATACGGTCGCCATTTTTAGCAAAAACTACCGCATGGCCTACAGGTAGACTATTGATCGTTGCAGGAAACCTAGCGCTGCGATAGTTGGCAGACTGACCAAACCACGACGCGGCAATGCCCGCAGCCGCTAGCGTGTCGGTGCTGGGCTGGGCGCTAAATACAAATGGCAGGTTCAGACGCCCGTTATCGCGCTTATCAAAAAATGGGGCTGGCAATAGCGCCAAGTTATTAGGCAATGTTACCGGCGAGACTTTTAACAGCAAACGACTGTCTTTGCTGATATTGGCCCATAGGCTGGTGTGCGCAGGGTCTTCGCAACCCAAGGTGTAATGCCCAACCAAGGATAAGCGCAGCTGGTTAAAGTCGCTGAAATAACGCGGGTCGATATTCAGTCGCTGCACAACCGGCTCAGGCGATGCTTGTTTTGGCAGCTGGATAATCCCAACCACTTCATTATTTAGATAAACCTTGAAATGCGATAAGCCCTCGAGCATGGCTGGTGAATAGCTCATATTGAGCTCTAAGGTGGCCGACTCAACGACTTCGTCGGCGCGCACACCGACATTCAAGTAAGCATTATTATTGAGGCCAATGAGCTCATAGTTGCCCGCGCCCATCTCACTAAAGCTCCTAGCGTAGCTGCGTGCGGCAGGAGTAAAGCCCTGCGACGCTTCAGCCTCTTGCTCAGAGGCATCTGCTACGGATGCGGCCTGCGCGCCATTAGCGAAAAGCAGAGCTGCCAGCAAGGCGGTCATGGACGTTGTTGATGAAACGAGGCGCGTAAAGTTCATGGGCGCTCCACAGCAGAAGTTATATGGCGCACCCGACGCGAACGCCAAAATGCAGGAATCAGTTGAAAAAGCTGGCCATAGGCGTGCCAGCACAATTTATTAATACGCGTGAGGCTTTGCCACGCATTATCACTTACTACCGGTGAGGCGTACCACGCACCAGGTCGGGCAAAAGTACAACGTACCAAGTTGGCCTCATCGCGTAGCGTTAGATTTTCATAGCGCAGGCCAACGCGGCGACCAGCACGCCACATAACCTGAGCATTAAAGGCCATCTCATCTTCGTCAGAAGGTAGCAGCACTCGAATATGTTCGCCGTCTTTCAGCTCAATGCCATCGGGCAATATCACACCAAGACCTGTCATTGAGTAGTCTAAAGACTTCGCTCGAATGGCCTGATCACCAATGCGATAGAGCACTATCGGCATCTCGCCATTGACCCGTGGCGAAACGCGTAACTGCATGCTTTCGCGTGAAGCGCCCATAGCAACGCCAAGCACAACCAGATTATAGAGCACCCAAAAAACGTTCAATAAGACAGTGCCAATCTCGCCATGATCTGGCGACAGTATACGGGCAACACCGAAAAACAAGCCGGCAACATTAATCACAATCAGCAGCAAATAGGGCTTCGCGATACCCCAATCATAGAAGCTCGAATCGACCAAGCTGCCCTTTGAAGTTACGTTGAATTTGCCAAGCTTGGGATTAATCAGTGCCATGGTCGTTGGCACCGCGATATACCACGCCAGTACCGTCTCATAGACTTCAGACCAGAATGAGTGCCGATGCTGTCCCTGCGCACGCGAGTTAGCTAGGTTTGCGTGTATGAGCTGCGGCAAAATATAGGCCATGATGGCCGCGGCCGATGTGGCAATCAAATGCAGACCAAAGAATAGATAGGCCATGGGGGCGAGCAAGAAAATCAGGCGCGGAATGCCGTATAAAAAGTGCAGCATGGAGCTGGTATAGCAAAGCCGCTGAGCCCAAGTCAGACCTGGCCCTTTCCATGGATTATCAGTGCGGAAAATTTGAATCATGCCGCGCGCCCAACGAATGCGCTGGCCAACATGACCGGCAATATTTTCTGTGGATAAACCTGCGGCTTGAGGCTTATTGATAAAGGCGGTGTTATAGCCCAAGCGATGCAGTTTCAATGCCGTGTGTGCGTCTTCGGTTACTGTCTCTACAGCGATACCACCAACTTCGAGCAACGGCCCACGCTTGATGACCGCGCAAGAGCCACAGAAAAAAGTCGCATTCCAAAAGTCATTGCCATCCTGCAGCAAGCCATGAAATAGCATGTCCTCTGCTGGCTCACCATCTTTCATGCCGAGGTTACGGCGGAAAGGATCAGGCGAGAAAAAATGATGAGGCGTTTGCACAACAGCACATTTCGGGTCTTTCAAAAACCAGCCCATGGTGGAGCGCAAAAAAGGCCGAGTGGGAATATGGTCGCAATCAAAAATCGCGATGTAGTCGCCCGTGCTGTATTGCAGGGCGTGATTTAAGTTACCGGCTTTGGCATGGAAATTATTTGGCCGAATCAAAAAGTTAACACCGGCCTCTTCGCAGAAACGCTTAATGTCGTCGCGGCGACCATCATCCAGCACCCAGATCGATAGCTTATCCGCTGGCCAATCCAAGCCTAAAGCCGCCAGCACCGTAGGGCGCAGCACTTTCAAGGGTTCGTTATAGGTGGGGATATAAACATCAACACTTGGCCACTCGTTGCGATTATCCGGCAGCGGGGCCTCTTCACGGTTCAATGGCCAAGCGGTTTGGAAGTAGCCCAAAAGCAAAATAGTGACCGCATATAGCTCAGCGGCAAACAAAATAAGCGCGAAAAATAAATCGACGGGCTCGCCTACGGGCATGGTCGCAGTCACTCGCCACCAGAGGTAGCGCAGCGTGGCTACTAAAGACAGAGTGAGCAAAAACACTCGCGCCGTTTTGCCCGGCATTTGCCGAGAAAACATAGCTAAGCCAATCATTAAAATGGCAAACAAGGCTTGATCTAGAGGTTGCAGAGGCGTGCTGACAATCAGGCCGAGTAGCGGCAGACAAACGAAGGCAATAAGGAGACGCCAACTCAGCGTCAGTGTTGGCAGCGTTAGCACTAGGCCATCGAGGCGCTTACCTAAAACTGCGCGATCAACGCGAGCATCTAGCCATGACTGCATGGGTGCCCATAATTGTTGCCAGAATCGCTTTAGGTGGCCGATGCCTCGCGCCATAAACTGCAGCAGTGATTTCGTATTTTGGTATTGATACGCCTGTGGCAGCACGAATACGCGCCATAACCACAAACGCATTGGTGCCGGCTGCTCAATGCCTAACTGCAGGGCAACCCAAGCGCGTAGTCGTAGTGTTAAATCATCAAGAATAGGAATGGCTTTGCGCTGATCTGCAGGCAGCACAAATAACCACCACCACTTAAAGTTTGACAGATTTCGCCAATGATCAATCCAGCGCGGCGCCGCAGCGCTATCTGACTTACGCATCGCTGAGCCACTCACTGCGCATCCAGTTCGCCAAGCCCAATAAGTCATGCGCTGCCTGACTGAAACTGGCAAACCACACCACTGTTGTGCCCTCCAGAAGCGCATCAGAAACTAACTCGTCCTGATGTATCGGCAAAGGCAGCAATTCGTCACCAACGAGTTCGCGCCAGCTTTTTAGTAGCTCACGGCGCGAGCTTTTACTGGCATTAATTTGGTTAAGGATATGGCGGTGCTGACAGCCATTTGGCAGTACTCGAACATCACTGCCGGTAAAGGCTTTTTGTGAGGCGGCATCGCATAACCATACTGATAATGCCGATGTCGCGACGCGCTCGGCATGGTCGCTATAAGCATTAAAGCCACTGGGAGTATCAATAAATAAAACGTCGATGCCGTCAAACACAGGGGACTGCATTGCCCGCATTAGCCAGTCGGGCTGCTCATCTAAATGATGCTCAATGACCTTGCGCAACGCTGCCGTAATTTTACCAAAGGGGAAAATCCGCAAATTTTCACGCGGCGACCAATAGCTTTCACTAGTAATCACAGATGGCTTGTTAGGATCTAAGAGTGTGTGCGCCCAGCCAATAGTTTGCTCATTAAAGCCATCAAAATGTTGCGAGACACTATTTTGCGGATCAAGCTCTAAAACGGCGACCTTGAGGCCCTGTTCAGACAAAATGGCAGCAAGATTAACCGCGAACACCGTGCGACCTACTCCGCCTTTTCGTGAAAACAACGACACGACTCGCATAAACAATCCTCAACACAATGCCGCTAATCCGACAACCGTAATATTATATTTTCACTATATACTGGATTAACTAAAGTTTTTTTGTCTTTTTGCAGGAGTTGTGATGGCCTTTGATATATTCGGCTTATTCAGTAGCCGTGAGCAAAAAGCTGAACGCTCTATTCTTTCTAACTATGTGCCTTGCTCAATTGGCATAGAAGGCTTACCTGACGAGGCCGCAGAGATGCTGCAGGGCGGGCTCTATGCCGTCACATTGCCCAACAGCCAAGCCACTACACCTCTAGCCATTGATACGCTAGTCAATGGACTGCAGCAAGGCAGTCGACTTGTGCTCTGCTCGCCACATACGCAAGCCCTAGTTGAGCAAATGTCGGCGCTAGCTCGGGATCATGAGCAAGACTCTTCGGCAATCGCGCTCATGCAAATCGATGAGCTCGTGCTGAGCCAACCTTCGCGCAATATTTGGGACTTTCTTGAAAGCCTAGAAGATCAAAAAGCCCAGAGCGCCGACTGCATTATCTACCTTGATGCTGGCGGCCTACTC
>JBFJJU010000063.1:0-14281 GCA_041612115.1 Perlucidibaca sp. | reverse complement strand
TTAGAATGGCGAAAATGATGTCTTGTTTACGGTTGCGAGCCATGCCTTCTAAGCCCATGGATTCCGCAATTTTGATGAGTTCGCCTATCGGCATTTTCTTGAGTTCGGTGAGATTCATACCGTGCTGTCAATTGGAGGGTGAGGGTACCCTAGTCACTCTAATGGCCAACGCGAGGCTGAGGTCGTTCAGCA
Source organism: Perlucidibaca sp. (assembly GCA_041612115.1). GTDB lineage: Bacteria > Pseudomonadota > Gammaproteobacteria > Pseudomonadales > Moraxellaceae > Perlucidibaca. The sequence goes on along the minus strand of JBFJJU010000063.1, from coordinate 14,089 downwards.
GGAAGTCACTGCGCAGCACAATGGGAGTTGGCTGGAGGTCGTGGGGAACGGTTAAGAGTAATCTAGGCTGTAACGAGGCGACGGTGCGGAGTGCAGCCATCGCCGATAAAACTTATATAGAGGAGTCGATAAACGCTGTCAACTGCGATTTCGATAAGGCGCCAACTTTCGTTGAAGCAATTTCACCATTTTTGAACAGCGTTAGGGTGGGAATACCACGCACGCCAAACTTGGCAGCAGTCGCCGCATTTTCGTCAACATTCACTTTGACGATCTTTACTCGGCCTTGATATTCGCTGGCTAGTTCATCTAGCACAGGGGCAATCATTTTGCAGGGACCGCACCATGGTGCCCAATAATCAACCAAAACTGGCACATCGGATTGTAATACATCGGCGGCAAAATTGGCGTCACTGGTGTTGACGATCAGCTCACTGCTCATCATGGCACTCCGTCAGAAAGTAGGGATTAATTACTCATTGATAGTAACACACGGACGAGAAAGTCATGCAAGTGACTCGCGCTGCGTTACAATTACAAATTCTGCTTATATATTTAATAAGCCACAAGGAGTACGCCGATGCTGCGTAGCAAGCCTTTAAATGATGGCTTATTGGCCGCTGTAGATATGGGCTCAAACAGCTTTCACTTGGCCGTTGCACGCTTAGATCATGGCGTCATTCGACTCACTGAAAGCCTGTCTGAGAAAGTGCAACTAGCTGCTGGGCTTGATGAAAATCAGATGCTTACTGATGCAGCAATCGATCGTGCGCTAGCCTGCCTATCCCGCTTCAGTCAGCATCTAGCTGGTGTCGAGCCAGACCATTTGCGCATAGTCGGCACCAACGCGCTTCGCGTTGCGCGCAATGCACGACAATTCACTCTTGCTGCGCAAAAAGTTCTTAATCGGCCCATTGAAATCATTGCTGGGCGTGAAGAAGCGCGATTAATTTATATCGGCGCATCACAAACCATGGCCGGTCAAGGCAAACGCTTAATCATCGATATTGGCGGCGGATCGACTGAGCTCATTATCGGCGAGCGCCACGAGCCACTGCTAACCGAATCGTTGCACATGGGCTGCGTGAGCTATAGCCAGCGCTTTTTCGCCGATGGCCGCATCAGCCCAGAAGCGCTCAATCGTGCCATCACCAGTGCCCGCCAAGAGCTCGCCTCCATTGCGCGCAATTATCGCGAACTTGGCTGGGATGTTGCTGCTGGCTCATCAGGCACAATGAAGGCAATACGCAATGTGATTTGCAGCCTCGGCTGGGGGACGCCAGAAGGCCATATTCCTGCCGATGCTATTCCAAAGCTACGCGAGCTAATACTTAGCGCCGATAGCATTAGCAAGTTAGAGCTGCCTGGCCTCAAGGAAGATCGCCGCCTGCTAATACCCGCAGGCTTTGCAATTGTGAGTGCAGTTTTTGCGGCCTTGCATATTGAAACGTTGACCTTTGTCGATGGCGCACTGCGTGAAGGCGTGCTCTATGACATGCTGGGGCGGTATGGTGAAGGTGATGTTAGGGATCGCAGTGTTGACTCGCTACAGCAGCGTTACGGCATAGACCGCGACTTCAGCCTGCGCGTTTGCGACACGGCAACGGAGCTATTTAGTCAGCTGCAGTCGCCGCTCCAGTTTGATGAAGATCATCTAGGTACCTTATTAAGAGCAGCTCAGCTACACGAAATTGGTAAGGCCATTTCGCATACTGGCTTTCACAAGCACGGTGCATATCTACTGCTGCACTCAGATCTAGCGGGATTTTCAAATCCAGAGCAGGAAGTTTTATCGTTAATGGTCGGCTCTCATCGGCGCCGTTTACGCAATGAAAACATGGACGCTCTGCGTAATGCGGGTGGCGAGAAGCTACTCCAACTCACCTTGATTTTGCGCCTAGCGGTTTTGATAAATCACAGCCGCAGTCGCGATGACATTGCCACCCCGAGACTTCGCTCCGATGGTGAGCACTATCGCGTAGACTTCGAGAAAGGTTGGCTCAAGGCGCACCCTCTAACCCTGGCCGACTTAGAGCAAGAGAGCAGCTATTTCCAAAGTGCCGGCCTAAAGCTATCCGCGTATTAGGCAAACCGCTCAAGCAAGGTTTGCTGCGCATTGCAGGGCTTATCGTCACCTGGAGTTGCGCGCAGCCAGCTGCCATTCGACTGCATCTGCCAAGCCTGCGTGTTATCGTTAAGATAAAGTATCAAACCGTAATCAATAATGCGTTGGCGCTGCACTGGATCGAGGATTGGAAAGCAGGTTTCAACGCGCTGATACAAATTCCGGTCCATCCAGTCTGCGCTAGAGCAGAACACTAATGCCTCACCGGCATTTTCAAAATAAAATACTCGCGTGTGCTCAAGAAAGCGGCCGACAATAGAGCGCACAGTAATATTATCGGTCACCCCTTCAACACCGGGTCGCAGACAGCACACTGAGCGAATGATTAGATCAACTTGCACGCCAGCTTGTGAAGCACGCATTAGCGCTTGCATCAGCACCTTTTCAGTCAGCGCATTCACTTTAATAATAATACGTGCCGGCAATCCCGCCTGCTTATTACTAATCTCCTGCTCGATCATGCTTAGCAGCTTGGGGTGCAGCGTGAATGGGGCGTGCAGCAACTGCTTTAGGCGCAGCACTTTGCCCATTCCGGTAAGCTCTTGGAAGATCTTATGGATATCTTCGCAAACCTCAGGATTCATCGTGAGCAGACCGTAATCAGTGTAGAGGCGAGCATTACCTGCGTGATAATTACCGGTGCCCAAGTGCCCATAGCGCATGAGCTTACGGCCTTCGCGACGCACAACTAATATCATTTTTGCATGCGTCTTATAGCCAACAATGCCATACACCACGATCGCACCGGCTTGTTGCAGCTTATTCGCAACCTCGATATTGGAGGCCTCATCGAAGCGCGCGCGCAGCTCAATAACAGCGGTCACTTCCTTGCCATTACGAGCAGCGTCAGCCAGCACGTTTACAATTTCAGACTCTGGGCCCGAGCGATACAAAGTCTGCTTAATTGCGAGCACGGCAGGATCACGAGCAGCCTGGCGTAACATATCAACCACAGGCACAAACGACTCAAATGGATGGTGCAAAAGAATATCGCCGTGCGCGAGAGCCTCAAAAATGCTTTCCGACTTTTGCAAAGCCTCGGGAGTCCGTGGCCGAAATGGAGTGAAGCGTAGACGTGGCCGGTCAAAGTCTGAAAGCAAGCGTGACAAGTTCACTGGACCATTAACCTGATACAGAGCCTCGTTGCTTAAGGCAAACTGCCTCAATAAATAGTCAATAATGTGGCGAGGACAGTTTTCAGCCACCTCAAGACGTACAGCTGCGCCATAACGGCGTGACAGCAGCTCACCTTGTAATGCTGAGGCTAAGTCCTCAGCATCTTCATCAACTGTCATATCGGCGTTGCGCGTAACACGGAACTGAAAACAACCATTCGCCGTCATGCCCGGAAATAGCTCGGATACATGCTCGTGAATAATAGATGACAGCATCACATGCTGATCGCCACCATCGACGATGTCATCGGGCAGGCGCACCACTCGCGGCAACGAGCGCGGCGCTGGCACCACAGCCAATGACATTTGGCGGCCAAAAGCATCCTTGCCATCGAGCGAAACGATAAAGTTTAGTGACTTATTCACCAAGCGTGGAAAAGGATGTGCAGGATCAAGTCCGATAGGCGTAAGCACCGGCATGACTTGCTCTTTGAAGTATTTGCGCACCCATACCGATTGCTTTTCCGTCCATTCATCTCGGCGTAAATAGCGAATATTTTCTGCAGCCAGCGCTGGCAGTAAATCATCATTCAAAATACGGTATTGGCGCTCAACCGCCGCATGGCAAGTCTCTGAAATCAGCTTCAGTACTTCTTGCGGCAATAGCCCATCAGGGCCCGACTTGATATGTCCAAACGAAACCTGCTGCAGTAAACCCGCAACACGAATCTCGAAAAACTCATCGAGGTTGCGCGAAAAAATCAGCAAGAAATTTAGGCGCTCAATGAGCGGATGACTTGGGTCCGTCGCCTGCTCGAGCACGCGCATATTGAAGTCGAGAATGCTGAGTTCTCGATTTAAATACAGCTCTGGGCTAGTCAATTCAAAGACTTCAGCAGGCTCAGTCATAACGAATCCTTTAAGTAATCAGCGCTTTTGATAATGCAGGCTATACCGCCAAGATGTCAGTGTGATGAAGCATGCAGCAAGCGCGCAGCTTCAACGGCAAAGTAGGTCAAAATACCATCAGCACCCGCGCGCTTAAAGGCTAGAAGCGACTCCAAAATAGCCACGTCGCGTGCCAGCCAACCACGCTCAAAAGCGGCTACGTGCATGGCGTACTCTCCACTGACTTGATAGGCAAAAGTTGGCACTTGAAACTCTGTTTTCACTAAACGAACAATATCTAAATATGGCATGCCCGGCTTCACCATGACCATGTCTGCGCCTTCAGCAAGATCGAGCGCAACTTCGTGTAAAGCTTCGTCGGCATTAGCTGGGTCCATCTGGTAGTTCTTTTTATTACCGCCTTTTAAGTTAGCAGCGGAGCCTACGGCATCGCGAAATGGCCCGTAATAGCTCGACGCGTATTTGGCCGCATAAGAAAGAATGCTCACGCGCTCGTGACCAGCCGCTTCAAGTGCGGCACGGATAGCGCCAATACGTCCATCCATCATGTCAGAAGGTGCAACAATGTCTGCACCAGCTTCGGCATGCGATAAAGCTTGGCGCACGAGCGCAGCTACCGTGATGTCATTGGCGACATAGCCAGCGTCATCGAGAATGCCATCTTGGCCATGCGTGGTGAACGGATCGAGTGCAACATCGGTGATAATGCCAAGATCTGGATATGCTGCCTTCAATGCGCGCGTAGCACGCTGGGCAATGCCATCAGAAGACCATGCTGCCGCAGCATCTAAGCTTTTATGCTCTGGCGGCGTTACTGGAAATAATGCCAATGCCGGAATGCCCAGTGCAACCCATTCTGCCGCAGCCTCAACAAGCAGATCGATAGACATGCGCTCGACACCGGGCATCGATGCCACCGCTTCGCGACGCTGCGTGCCGTCGAGCACAAAAACCGGATAAATAAGATCATCGACACTTAATTGATTTTCGCGCACCAAACGGCGCAACCAGTTATGAGCGCGGGTACGACGAAGTCGAGTGGCGGGATATGGCGCGCGATTGGCAACAGACATCATCATCTCTCTCTGTGTAATAGCAACAGCTTAGCCGAAACACAGATGCTTTCGTAGCAATGGCGCGAAGTTTGAGGTGACGCGTAACAGAGAGCTTGCTACATTTCATGGCATTACATACTTTTGCATGAATATTGATATGAGCGAAATGCCAAGCCCTGAAGAGCGTGCTGAACGCATAGAAAAGCGCCGCCAACAACTCATCGATGGCTTTAATGCCATTCCGTTTATCGTTCATATTGGTGGCAAGCTCGTGTACATCGGCGAAGATGAAGCGCGCGCAGAAATTACGATGGCGCCGCACTTGGTGGGCAATACCTTTCAGCAAATTTTGCACGGTGGTGTCATTGCCACCTTGCTCGACAGTGTCGCCGGCGTTACTAGCATGGCCGCCGCCTATGGCCGATTAAAGGGTCAGCCCACCGAAGAGAAAATGCGGCGCTTGGCCCAGTTGGGCACTATCGATATGCGTATTGATTACTTACGGCCCGGCCGTGGCGAGCGCTTTATTGCGGCGGCAAAAGTGGTGCGTATTGGCAGTAAAATCTGTGCCACACAAATGACGCTACACAATGAGAAGGATGCGCTCATTGCCACCGGCAATGCCGTGTTTCATTACTAGCTAAGTCGTGAGTGCCTCTAATGCTTCTGTTGCCATTAGCCATGTCGACTCAGCCTGCTCCATTGCTTTCTGAGCCTGCTTTTGCTGCTGAAGCGTCGCCGCAAGCTCATCGCTAGCAGCCGGCTCGTAGAGCGCTGAATCGCCGAGACGCTCGGCAATCGCCTCAACATTTGCTTGAGCATCAAGCATAGCTTGCTCGCTGCGCTCAACCATCTTTTGTGCTGCACGGAGATCGGCAGAGCGTACGGGCTTTTTGCTAGAACTAGGCTCTATTGCTACTGGAGCTGCTGCAACATTAGCCGCCTTCTCAATATCCGCGCCGGCTACCACAGAGATCGGCGCACCGTTGCTTTGCTTTGAGCGCCAAGTACGCAACCACTGCGCATAGTCATCAAGATCGCCATCGAAGCGTTCGGCTTTACCGCTATTGATCAACCACAACTCATCGCAAGTAACCGCAACCAAATGCCTATCGTGAGATACCAATACAATGGCACCTTCAAATGCTTGAATAGCGACCAACAAGGCATGGCGCAAAGCTAGATCCAAATGGTTAGTCGGCTCATCGAGCAGCAACACATTAGGACGCTGCCAAATGATTAGTGCCAGCGCCAAACGTGCTTTTTCGCCACCTGAAAACGGGGTAATTTCTGCCGTAATGCGATCACCACCAAAGCCGAAACCACCGAGAAAACTGCGTAGCGTAAGCTCAGAGGTGGTCGGACTGAGGCGCTGAATTAAAATCAGCGGCGTTGCCGATGAGTCCAAATGGTCCACTTGATGCTGAGCAAAATAGCCGATGCGCGTATGTTCACTGATTAAACGTGTGCCGGAAATCAATGGGAGATCGCCAACTAGCGCGCGCACCAGAGTGGTCTTGCCGGCACCATTGGGGCCAAGCAAGCCAATACGTGCGCCGGGATACAAACCTAAAGCGACATGCGAAATAAGTGGCGTTTTACCATGGCCAATCGCTGCCTCATCGAGTCGTAATAGTGGACTGGCTAAACGCTCAGGCGCACGGAAACGGATGTCTAAACCCGACTCGATTTCGGCAGGCGCACTTAGCGTCATTCGTTCTAATGCTTTTATGCGACTCTGCGCTTGCTTTGCTTTCGTGGCCTTGGCACGAAAGCGATCGACAAACGACTGTAGGTGAGCCACTTGCACTTGCTGCTTATCGAAGGCCTGCTGCTGCTGTGCCAAGCGTTCAGCGCGAGTACGCTCAAACATCGAATAGTTGCCGCGATAATGTGTAATCGTGCCTTGCGCCACATGCAAAATATGCTCAACAACCGCATCGAGAAAGTCACGATCGTGCGAGACCATTACTAATGTGCCGGGATAAGCGCGCAGCCAATCCTCTAGCCATAAAATGGCATCAAGATCGAGATGGTTGGTGGGCTCATCGAGTAACAATAAGTCTGAGCGGCACATGAGTGTTTGCGCCAAATTTAAACGCATTCGCCAGCCGCCAGAAAATGCTGATACTGGACGCTGCATGTCTGACTCAGAAAATCCCAAGCCGGCTAAAAGCTGAGAGGCGCGGGATGATGCAGTGTAGCCATCGATGCTTTCGTAATTGGCGAATAAATTACCCATTGCCGTGCCATCAAGTGCATCTAAGTCGCTCAATTGCTCGTCGAGCTGGCGCCATTCGGCATCACCATCGAGAACATAGTCGAGCGCAGTGCGATCAACTGCAGCAACCTCCTGTTTCATATGTGCGACAACCCAGCCTACAGGCCGAGAAAGCGAGCCGCTATCAGCTTGTAATTCACGTAATAAAAGCGAAAACAAAGAGCTCTTACCTGCGCCATTATTGCCAGTAAGCCCCACATGCCAACCCGGATGAATCGCAAAACTGGCATCTGAAAATAGAGGGCGACCGCCGCGTAGCAGTCCGAGTTGCTCGGCAAGAATCATGGGTTTCTCAAATTGGGCTTACAAATAGGTGTGCAGAAATGACAACGGGCCCGAAGGCCCGTTGCATCTTAACTGAAACGACTTAGTTCGTTGAGTCAGTCTTAGTTGCTTCAGCAGCTTTAGCAGCGGCTGGCTTGGCAGCTGGCTTTACAGCAGGTTTGACTGCTGGCTTTCTCGCCACTGGCTTCTTAGCCGCTGGCGCGGGCTTTGCGGCAGTGGTTGGTTTAGCAGCCGCTGGCTTCTTGGCGGCAGCTGGCTTGCTCGCGGTTGGTTTTGCCGCAGCTTTAACTGCAACCTTAGCAGGCGCTTTGGCGGTTGCCTTAGCGGGCGCTTTGGCAGCAACTTTAGCCGTCGCTTTGACTGGTGCTTTAGCGGCAGGCTTGGCAACAGTGCCTTTTAACTTAGCTTGTAAAAATGCTTTCAATTCACTTTTTTGCGATGACTTTAAAATCTCACGGCGTGCTTGATAATCTTTCTTCGCAGCAGCAATAACTGCCTTTGCTTCAGCCTGTACTTGACGAATGCTATCTTTAATTAGTGCTACCATTTCTTTGTCACCGGCAGCTTTTTGCAATTGCGCTTGCAGCTTATCGATGGCTTCTTTTGCACTAGCTTCCGCTTTTTCAATCAGCTTCATGCCAGCTTCAACATAACCCTCGGCTTCTTGTTGCGCTTTATCAACCGCTTTTTGTAATTGGTCGCCTAACTTAGCAGCTTGCTTCTCTACGTCGGCTTTGATTTTATCCACCTGGCTCGCTGCTTTAGCAGCGTTGGCCTTGATGGGCGATGCTTTTTTCTTTGCAGCGGGCATGGAAAATTCCTCAGATGGTTTATGCAAAAAATAAGTTAAACGAAGATGGGTCAAATTGCGAGTCTATCAGTGAAACTTTTACAACTTTCTGTCGGAACTTAATCAATTAGCCAGTAGTCACACATCCATCTTGTGCTTATGCTCAGTATCACCAACCTTTACTGGAGTTTCCTATGCGTCGTCTTGCTCTCGCCGCTGCCATTTTATTTACCGCCTCAGCGGTGCAGGCAGATACCGAAATTGCTCCAGCCTCTTTTGCCACTGCACCAGTGCTTGCTCCTAATAACGGCAAGAAGCCTGTCGTTGATAAAGAGCAATTTGCCTACAGCATCGGCTATATGAATGGCCAGAGTAGCGCCGAGCAAATTCCTGATCTCGACACCGACACTTTTATTCGTGGCTTTAAAGATGCCATTGCAAAAAAAGAAAGCTTACTCAGCGCGCAAGAGCGCACGACAGCCATTAATCGCTATAAAGCTCAGCGTATGGCACAGCTTGAGGCCGACTTAAAAGCCCTAGCAAAAGAAAATGCAGAAACTGGGCGAGCATTTCTCGCGCAAAATCAAAATGCTGATGGTATTAAAGTCACCAGCTCTGGCCTGCAATATCGTGTGCTTAAAGAGGCAACCGGCAAAAAGCCATCAGCCAAAGACACGGTGAAAGTAAACTATGAAGGCGCATTTTTAGACGGCACCGTATTTGATAGCTCGGTTAACCGCGGTGAGCCCGCAACCTTTACTATCGATAGCGTAATTCCTGGTTGGACCGAAGGCTTACAGATGATGCCAATTGGCTCGGTGTATGAGTTTTTTGTCCCTGCCGATCTAGCCTATGGCGAGGAAGGCGCGGGGCCTATCCCACCAAATGCTGTACTGAACTTTCGTGTTGAGCTACTAAGCATTGAAAAGCCTACAGCCGCAGCGACCGCCAAAAAGAAAAAGTAAGATAAAAAAGCCGGCGTAAGCCGGCTTTTTTGCATCAAGAACACTAGCGACGCAATATCTGCACGGCAGCTACCGCAGTCATGCCAATGAACATCAACAGAGTCCACTCGGGCAGACTTAGACCAAACAGCGACCAATCAACTAAAGCGCACTCACCCGCGCCTTTAAAAACCTCATTAATCACTTGCTGCAATGGCAGGGCATCTAGCCAGTAGTCTAACCCCGGGCCGCAGCTAGGCACTTGATCAGCCGGCAAATGCTGCAACCAAACATGACGACCAGCAACCCCAATCCCCGCCACACCAGCAACAGCAGCCAAGCCTGCATAGATTCGTCGGCCTAAGCCCTGACGATTATGCAGAAATGCCAGCAAGCTAATAGCGCCGAATGCAATCACCGCAATGCGCTGAAATATGCACAATGGGCAAGGCTCTAAATCTTGGTAATGCTGCAGATACAGCGCAGCTGCCATGGCAATTACAGCGCTCAAGGCCATCCATAAAAACATGCGTTGGGTGTTAAACATTTAGGCGGCTCCATCTGGGGTATCGGCAAAGTATTGCTGCAAAAATGCATCAAATATTGGCGCAGGCGCTGCCTCTAAATCGGCCTGACGCTGCAAGGATGCTTCAGCCTCATCACGATAGGCTGCAGCGCGCTCATTAGCTAATGGACGTTGTGCAAAGTGGTCACGGGCGCGCTCAGCTCGATCCATGGCAAAATTATAGAAGCAACCATCCCAGCCTTCGAGCGCTTGCAAAACCATTGCTGACCCTGTCAACGACGGATCCTCTAGCTTGGCAAACTGTACTGCAACCGCGGCGCTATAGGTGTTGGTCATATGCGCTGCATCTAATACTTCAGCGACAGGGCGTAGCTCAGCGAAGAGCTTGGCTGCTAGCTCACGGAAGCGCGCCCAGCCATGTCCAGTATCGATTTCCAAAGCGGGATCACGACCACACTCAACCATAGCCTGCTGGTTTAATGGTAGGCGCTGATAGTCGACCTCATTGAAGACTGGGCTTTCTGAAAGCGCGCAATGCAGAGCAAAAACTTCTAAAAAATGCGCACTTTCACTGCTAATGCCAAAAGGCTCAAATGGGTCTAAATCAACGCAGCGCAGCTCAACATATTCAACGCCGGCGCGTGCCAAGGACTGTGTTGGACGCTCACCTGAGGCACCGTTGCGCTTGGGCCGAATCAAGCCGTAATACTCATTCTCTATTTGCAGAATATGGCCATTTAACTGCTGATACACACCATTTTGCTTAACGCCCATGGCCTCGTAAGGCGCATACGGAGTGCGAATGGCACGGTCGAGATCGCGCACATATTCACCGATCGCGTTGTACGACACCTTCAGGTCGGACTGGGCGTCGTTTTGATAGCCCAAGGAGCTCATGCGCAAGGAGGTCGCATTGGGTCGGTACAGTGTGCCCGATGGCATGGCATCTAGGCCGTGTTCACGGCCGGCTAAAAAGCTTCCGCACACGGCAGGGCTTGCGCCGAGCAAATACAATAGCAGCCAGCTGCGACGCTGAAAGTTGCGAATTAACGCAAAAGATTTTTCTGAGCGGAACTCAGTCAGACTTTGCTTATTGCCGATCGCTTCTTGCCAGGCCATCCAAAAACTATCGGGGAATGATAGGTTGTAATGTATGCCGGCAATGGTTTGCATGCGCCGACCGTAGCGCAAACCTAGGCCGTGGCGATACAGCGTTTTCATGCGCCCGATATTGGAGCTGCCATATTGCGCCAATGGGATTTGCGCATCGGGCCCGAGCTTGCAGGGCATGGAGTTAACCCATAAGCGCTCACTTCCTAGCTGCGAATAGACATAGCGATGGACTTCATCGAGATAGCCGAAAGCGCTCGCGATGCTATCGCAAGGTGGCGTGATGAGTTCGAGCAATGCCTCGGAATAGTCTGTCGTGATGCTAGGGTGCGTTAATGCAGAGCCGAGTGCAGCAGGGTGTGGTGTTTGCGCCAGCCAACCATCGCCATCAATACGCAGTGACTCTTTTTCCAAGCCACGCTTCATACCTTGCAAACAGCTAGTTTGCTGGCTCAGCCACTGCAGCTGAGCGCTTAATTCGCGGTCCATCGACCTCTCCTAAATCGCAGCGAGTACAGGCTGCGATGAAAAATGCTTATTTCGACACACCGGCTTTACGAAACAAATCGCCTAAGGTGCCAGACTTTAATGGTGCGCTGCCTTGTGGCTGACGCGACTGCGGTTTGCTTTGACTGCTGCGCGACGGATTTACCTGATTTTTTGGTGCGCCAGCTTGCTTGCCGTCGGCGGACGGTAGTGCCGCATCTAACTTGCACGACAGCGCAATGCGCTTACGCGGCAAATCCACTTCCATGACTTTCACTTTAACAATATCGCCTGCCTTCACTACTTCATGCGGATCTTTGATAAAGCGATCCGACAACACCGAAATATGCACTAGGCCATCCTGATGCACACCAACATCAACAAATGCACCGAAGGCAGTAACGTTAGTCACCACGCCCTCGAGCACCATGCCAGGTACAAGGTCTTTCATTTCGGTTACAGCATCACTAAACGTTGCCGCTTTAAACTCGGGGCGCGGGTCGCGGCCAGGCTTTTCTAACTCACTGAGCACATCTTGCACGGTGATCAAACCAAATTGAACATCGACAAAATCGGCTGGCTTTATCGATTTTAGCGCTTTGCTATTGCCAATGAGTTGCGCCAAATCACATGCAGCGGCGGCTTGAAACTTCGCCACCAGTGGATAGGATTCGGGGTGCACAGCTGATGCATCCAAAGGATTGCTGCCTTGAGCGATGCGCAAAAAGCCTGCTGCCTGCTCAAACGTACGCTCGCCTAAGCGCGGTACTTTTTTCAGATCTTGGCGGTCACGAAAAACACCATTGGCGTCGCGAAATGCCACGATATTTTGCGCCAATGTTGCGTTTAAACCAGCGATGCGCGTGAGCAAAGCCGCCGAAGCCGAGTTCACATCCACGCCGACGGCATTCACACAGTCTTCGACCACGGCGTCGAGCATGCGCGAGAGTTTGAGCTGATTCACATCGTGCTGATACTGTCCAACACCGATAGCTTTCGGATCGATTTTCACCAGCTCGGCCAACGGATCTTGCAGGCGGCGCGCAATCGATACCGCGCCACGGAAAGTCACATCTAGATTGGGAAACTCTTGCGCGGCTAACTCAGAAGCTGAGTACACCGAGGCGCCAGCTTCGCTGACCACGATTTTGGTCAAACCCAATGATGGATATTTTTTCATCAGCTCTGCGACCAACTTGTCGGTCTCGCGCGAGGCCGTGCCGTTGCCAATGGCGACGAGCTCAACGCCATGTGTTTTGCATAGCTCGGCAAGCGCATGCAGCGAGCCATCCCAATCGTTACGCGGTTGATGCGGGAAAATCGTGCTGTGCGCGACGAGCTTGCCAGTGCCATCGACAATGGCGACTTTGACGCCGGTGCGCAGGCCAGGATCTAGACCGAGTGTTGGGCGCAAGCCAGCAGGCGCGGCCATCAATAAATCTTTCATATTGCGGGCAAAAACGCGTATAGCCTCTTCTTCGGCCTGCACACGCAACTCGCCGAGCAAGTCACTCTCCAAATGCGTGAGCAGCTTCACTCGCCAAGTCCAACGCACCACTTCATTGAGCCAGGCATCGGCAGGGCGACTAGCCGCCTCAATGCCGACATGATTGGCAATTAAATGCTCGCAGGGATGCACGCCATCATCGCTATCTGGCAGGGTAAAATTTAGCGACAAAAAACCTTCATTGCGGCCACGGAACATCGCTAAAGCGCGATGCGATGGCACTTTTGCCAGGGCTTCATCATGCGCAAAGTAATCCTGAAACTTCGCGGCCGCCGTTTCTTTTCCAGCCACCACGCGAGCACTTAATAAAGCACGACCTTTCAAATAATCGCGCAATAACGCTAACAAGTCAGCCTGCTCAGCAAAGCGCTCCATCAGGATATGCTTAGCGCCATCGAGTACAGACTTCACGTCGGGATAAGCCAAGCCGCCCTCGGCAGCTTCGGCCACAATAAACGCCTGCGCCGCAGCTTCCGGCACGTTAGATGGATCGCTAAACAGCATATCGGCTAATGGCAAAAGACCGGCAGCAATAGCCTGCTGCCCCTTGGTTACACGCTTGGGCTTATAAGGAAGGTATAAGTCTTCCAAACGCGCCTTAGTTTCGGCACTCAAAATCTGTTCGCGCAAAACATCGGTCATCTTGCCTTGTTCTTCGATGCTGGCGAGGATGGCCGTGCGACGATCACTCATTTCGCGTAAATACAGCAGCCGCTCTTCGAGCTGGCGCAGCTGTGTGTCATCGAGCGCTCCGGTCACTTCTTTACGATAGCGCGCGATAAACGGCACCGTGGCGCCGCCATCCAATAAGTCGATGGTGGCTTCGACCTGCTCAGATCGCACATTGAGTTCACGGGCAATTTGTAAAGCTAGCGCAGACATAACAACTCACAGTATTGTTAAAACGATTTTTAAGATGCGCAATTAAACCACTTACGCCGCCGCCTGTGTCAGGC
>JBFJJU010000062.1:0-14469 GCA_041612115.1 Perlucidibaca sp. | reverse complement strand
TGCTGGCTCACTGGCGCCCTCTTCAGACACCAGCGCTTTGGTCAGCAACGCATCTTTTGCGCGCTGACGTAATGCGTCTACTAACTCATCATCAAAATCTTCGATTGCCTGCAGCTCTTCCAGTGGCACATAAGCCACTTCTTCAAGCGAGCTGAAGCCTTCATTAACCAAAATAATCGCAATGTCTTCATCGATGCCCAGATCATTCATAAAGGCGTCGACGAAGTGCTGAGCCTCACCCTCTTGCTTAGTTTGGGCATCAGCAACAGTCATCACGTTTAAGCGCCAGCCGCTGAGTTCAGAGGCTAAGCGTACGTTTTGACCACCACGACCAATAGCCATGGCAAGTTGATCTTCCTCCACTGCAACATCCATGGTGTGACTGTCTTCATCAACAACAATGGAGGCAACTTCAGCAGGCTGTAGCGCGTTAATCACAAATTGTGCAGGGTTATCATCCCAAAGCACGATGTCGACGCGCTCACCACCCAACTCACCAGAGACAGCCTGCACTCGCGAGCCGCGCATACCAATACAAGCGCCCTGCGGATCAATGCGGTGGTCATTGCTTTTCACTGCGAGTTTGGCGCGCACACCAGGGTCACGAGCAGCAGCACGAATAGAAATAATTTCTTCGCCAATCTCCGGCACTTCAATGCGGAATAGCTCAATGATCATTTCTGGGCGTGAGCGCGACATCAGCAGCTGCGCACCACGCCCCTCGGCATTTACATCAAACAAGACGGCGCGCAGGCGGTCACCCATGCGGAAGTTTTCGCGCGGCAACATCTCTTCGCGCGCTAAATACGCTTCGGCATTACCACCAAGATCAATGATCAGTCCATCGCGTGTGGTTTTCTTAACGATGCCGGAGAGGATCTCACCAACTCGATCACGATAAGCATCGACCACCAGAGCACGCTCGGCTTCGCGAACCTTCTGTACGATGACTTGCTTCGCAGTTTGTGCCGCAATGCGTCCAAAGGCTTCAGACTCAATTTTCTCCTCGACGATATCGCCAAGTTTTAAGCCTTTTTCTTCGACATCGCTAATCGCCAACTGCATCGCAGGAATTTCGTGGTCTTCATCAGCAACAACTTCCCAAAAACGGAAAGTTTCGTACTCACCCGTGCGCCGGTCGATAGCTACGCGAATATTGATCTCATCATTTTCGAAGCGCTTAACGGTGGCAGCGGCCAGCGCTTCCTCCAATGCTTGGAAAATAACTTCACGGCTAACGCCTTTTTCGTTGCTGACTGAATCCACAACCAACAGGATTTCTTTGCTCATTATGTGGGCCCTGCTTCTTCGTGTTCTATCAAAAGGTCGGAACGATATTTGCCTTATCGATACTGACAAACGGAATATCAAACTCAATGCCATCAACCAACAATGTCACCGTAGCCTCTGTGCAACGCTGCATGACGCCTTTGAAGCGGCGGCGACCCTGTAGCGGAGCTGTGAGACGTATATTCATTTCTTCGCCGACATAAGCGGCATACTGACTGGCTTGAAACAAGCCTCTGTCCCAGCCTGGCGACGATACTTCCAGCGTGTACTCACCAGCAATAGGATCTTCAACATCCATCACGCCGCTAATTTGATGACTAATGCTAGAGCAGTCATCAATGCCGACACCGGCTTCACGATCAGTGTCGATAAAAACGCGCAAAACCGAATGCTTGCCCTGCTGGAAAAACTCGACACCCCACAGCTGAAAGTCGCAGGACTCCACCACGGGCTGCAGCAGTTGCGTTAGCTCTTCAACTTTCTTCGAGATGGCCATCTTGCCCGTCTCTCCCAGCGCCTAACTCTGGCGATCTACAAATTTCAGAAACAAAAAATGGGCCTAAATGCCCACGTTGACGGCAGCCCGGTGAACCGGGGATCACCTGCCGCAAGACCTATAAAAAAGCCCACTATAGAGTGGGCTTTTCTACAAAGTCCGAATGTGGTAGCGGGGGCTGGATTTGAACCAACGACCTTCGGGTTATGAGCCCGACGAGCTACCTGACTGCTCCACCCCGCATCAGAGGTTGCGAACTGTAGGGATATGACACGGACTTGTCAAACCCTTTCGCTACCGGCATTGCCAGTATTTACACTGAACTCACTGATCGCTCAGAAATTCAGCTAAATTGGTGCGGAAGGGGGGACTTGAACCCCCACGCCGTTAGGCACAGCCACCTCAAGGCTGCGTGTATACCAATTTCACCACTCCCGCGCTGGTGTTTAGCCCCGCCACCGGGACGCACATTAGTGCGATCTTTTACTGTACTGGCGCGACAGGCAAATCAGGATTTGCCGGCATAGCCGGTGCCGCTCTCGCAGGCAGCTCTGGCAAACCAGGAATCGCCTGTGAATTTGGTGCGAGCGACGAAGATAGCGCCAGCGAATGATTTTTGGCGTAAATAGCCAAGCCAAGGCTAGTTACAAAAAACACCAAAGCCAAAACTGTGGTCAACTTAGTTAAGAAGCCTGTGGAGCCTGAGCCACCAAATACTGTGCCTGATGCGCCCGAGCCAAAAGATGCACCCATTTCGGCACCTTTACCTTGCTGAACCAAAATCAGACCTATCATGGCCACCGCCACGATGATGTGCACAACCAACACCAGTGTTTCCATGACCATTTACCCTGTTACGCAATCTGCCCAGCCGCTCGGCAAATCGCTAAAAATTCAGACGCCGACAAGGATGCTCCCCCGACCAACGCCCCATCAATATCCGGCATGCCAAATAAGCCGGCAGCATTATCTGCTTTTACGCTGCCACCGTAAACAATACGCAACGCATTTGCTGCATCAATATCAAACGCAGCCACTACAGCCCGCAATGATGCATGCACCGCCTGCGCCTGTTCTGGCGTGGCAGTCAATCCAGTGCCAATTGCCCATACTGGCTCGTAGGCCAAAACACCATGAGCCAATGCTTCGGCGCCATGCCGCTCTAGCACCGCAACCAACTGTCGCGATACAACAGCAAGCGTCTCACCCGCCTCGCGTTCAGCTAAAGTCTCGCCAACACAAAGTACCGCCAACAAACCTGCACTATGCAGCGCGCCAAACTGCGCTGCCACCAAGGCATCTGACTCACCGGCACCTTGGCGTCGCTCCGAATGCCCCACTAGGGCACCTGTAAGCTTGAAATCTTGCATCATGGCTACCGAACAATCGCCGGTGTAAGCACCAGAAGCATGTGGCGAGATGGTTTGCGCCATGACATGAATCGCGCAACCGCTCATCGCCTCGCTAGCTTGCTGCCAATAGGGCGCAGGCACGGCAATCGCAACATCCACACCAACTAGCACTTCCTCGCCTTTTAGAGCGCCTAGCAATGCTGCGTTGGACTCGCGCTGGCCATTCATTTTCCAGTTACCACCAACCCAGGGCTGACGCATAAACATATTCCTTGGCAGGCCGGCCTCGCGAGGTCGGCAATACTAGCGAAGCCGGCGACGGCTTACAAGCAGTTGCGCACGGTCTCAGCAAGAGATTCTGCAAGCGCCTGCACTAATGGTGCATTTTGGCCCTCCACCATGACGCGAATTACCGGCTCGGTGCCAGATGCACGCAGCAATACACGGCCCTGGCCAGCCAATTGCTGCTCGGCATCGGCAATGGCTTTTTGCACGCTAGCCTTGCTCATTACATCAACACGCTCAGCGAGGCGTACATTAATTAGCTGATGCGGAAATTTGCTCATGCCAGACTTTAGTTCGGCCAATGACTTGCCGCTCTCAACAATCGCTTTCAGCACTTGCAGTGCAGCAACGATCGCATCACCCGTGCTCGATTTATCGAGACAAACAATATGACCAGATGCCTCGCCCCCTAAAGTCCAGCCGCGCTCGTTGAGCGCAGCCATAACATAGCGATCACCGACATTAGCGCGAACAAACTCAACACCTAGTGCAGTGATAGCTTTCTCAAGCCCGAAATTGCTCATTAACGTACCAACAACGCCGCCAATATCTTGCCCGCTACGCTGGCGCTCACAAGCCATGATATAGAGCAGCTCATCACCATCGATAACTTCACCACGATGATCGACCATGACAATTCTGTCGCCATCACCATCAAAGGCAATACCAAGATCGGCTTTTTCGGCCAATACGCGCTGCTGTAGCGACTCAGGGTGAGTAGAGCCAACGCCATCATTGATATTTTGTCCATTAGGTTCGCAAGCATGGCGAATCACCGTCGCACCAAGCTCATCAAACACCGCAGGCCCGACCTGATATGTCGCGCCGTGAGCACCGTCGATGACAATTTTTAAGCCACGCAGTGTCAGGTGATACGGAAAGGTGGATTTACAAAATTCAATATAGCGACCGCGTGCGTCCTCTTGGCGCGTTACCTTGCCGAGCAAGTCAGGATTATCGATGGTCATGTCTTTATCAAGCCAAGACTCAATACTGAGCTCAACCGCATCGTCTAACTTACGACCATCTGGGCCGAAAAACTTGATGCCGTTATCATGGTATGGATTGTGCGACGCCGAAATAACAATGCCTGCACTGGCATGAAACGCGCGTGTTAAATGCGCCACTGCCGGCGTAGGAATTGGCCCAAGCAAGCGCACGCTAACGCCTGCCGCTGAAAGGCCAGCTTCTAGTGCCGCCTCAAATAAATAACCTGACAGCCGCGTGTCCTTCCCCACCACGACCGATGCACCCGCAGCATTTGCAGTCATAGCCCGACCTGCTGCCCAACCTAGCTTCAGAGCAAACTCTGGAGTGATTGGATACTGCCCCACTAGACCGCGCACACCATCGGTGCCAAAGTATTTCCTGCTCATGATTTTCCTTGTTATTCCTGAGATTGTGCAAGCCAAAGCGCCAAGGCATCAGCTGTTTCACGAACATCATGTGTGCGAATAATACGAGCACCACGCTCTACCGCCAATACTGCCGCGGCTAAACCTGCTGCTGCGCGAGCATCAACTGCCGCGCCGCCAAGGACTTGGCCAAGCATGGACTTGCGCGACATGCCCACTAATAGTGGCCCACCCAACTCCTGCAAGCGTTCGAAATGCTTTAGCAAGCCAAGGTTATGGCCTAGTGTTTTACCGAAGCCAAAGCCGGGGTCGTAGAGCAAACGATCTACGCTTATACCAGCAGCAATGCATGCCTTGGCACGCTGCCGCAAAAATGCCATCACTTCGTCGCAAACGCTGTCATATTGCGGTCGCAACTGCATAGTGCCTGGCTCACCCTGCATATGCATAAGGCAAATTGGCAGTAAAGTCGCTGCTGCTGCTGCTAGCGCACCTGGCTGCTGTAGCGCGCGCACATCATTAATCATGCCCGCGCCTGCAGCCGCACCTGCAGTGATTAATGCCGGAGCAGAGGTGTCGAGGGAGATAATGACATCGAGGCGCTGATGGATGGCCTCGACTACTGGCATCACTCGATCTAACTCTTCATTGCTAGTGACTGGAGTGGCGCCCGGGCGCGTGCTTTCCCCACCAATATCAATAATGCCGGCACCGTCTTGGCACATTTGCTCCGCTAAGCGCAAAGCGGCATCGATAGCGATGTAACGCCCACCATCTGAAAATGAATCGGGAGTGACATTGAGCACCCCCATGACCACAGGCCGAGATAGGTCAAGATCGCGGCCGCCGCAGTGTAATCGCGTCACTGCGGCGCGCTCAGTAAATTAGACGGCATCCGGAGCAGGCGCAGCGCCATCAACAGCATCATTTTGAGTTTCAGTTGGCGCAGCGGCATTACCGCCACCATTCGAACCATCATCTGTCCAACCTTTCGGCGCTCGCACTTCGCGACGCGCCATCAAGTCATCAATTTGCGGCGCATCAATGGTTTCGTACTTCATCAGCGCCTCTGCCATGGCGTCGAGGATGTCGCGGTTATCAACTAGCAGCTGATGCGCCCTGTCGTAGCAGCGATCAATGATCGAGCGCATTTCTAAATCGATATCGATAGCGGTTTGGCTAGAAATGCTCTTACCTTGGGCTCCCGAGCGCCCCATAAAAGCCTCACCATCGCCATCTTCATAGAGTAGCGGGCCGAGCTTTTCAGACAGCCCCCACTTGGTCACCATATTGCGCGCTAGCTCGGTAGCACGTTGAATGTCATTGCTCGCGCCGGTCGTGACACCTTCAAAGCCCAGCGTTAGCTCTTCGGCAATACGACCACCAAACAGTGAGCAAATGTTGCCCTCAATGCTGCGCTTGGACATTGAGTAGCGATCTTCCTCGGGCAAGAACATCGTCACACCGAGTGCTCGGCCGCGCGGAATAATCGAGATTTTATAGACTGGATCATGCTCAGGAACCAGGCGACCAACAATGGCGTGACCCGCCTCATGGAACGCCGTGTTGAGCTTCTCTTTTTCCGACATCACCATGGATTTCCGCTCGGCACCCATCATGATTTTGTCTTTGGCTTTCTCGAACTCATTCATACTGACTTGCTTAAGATTACTACGAGCAGCAAATAGTGCCGCCTCGTTTACCAAATTAGCCAAATCAGCACCGGAGAAGCCAGGCGTACTACGCGCCAACGTGCTGGGTTCAACATCATTACCCATCGGGATTTTGCGCATGTGAACACGCAGAATTTGTTCGCGGCCACGCACATCTGGCAAACCAACAACGACCTGCCGGTCAAAGCGGCCCGGACGCAATAACGCTGTATCAAGTACGTCTGGACGGTTAGTGGCGGCGATAACAATGACGCCCTCACTGCCTTCAAAGCCATCCATCTCAACCAGCAATTGGTTTAGCGTTTGTTCACGCTCATCGTTACCGCCACCGACACCAGCGCCACGATGACGACCAACAGCGTCGATCTCATCGATAAAGATAATGCATGGCGCTTGCTTCTTGGCTTGCTCAAACATGTCGCGGACACGACTTGCGCCAACGCCGACAAACATCTCGACGAAATCGGAGCCGGAGATGCTAAAGAAAGGCACTTTGGCCTCACCCGCAATCGCTTTCGCCAACAAGGTTTTACCGGTGCCCGGCTGGCCGACCATGAGAATGCCACGAGGAATGCGGCCTCCAAGATTCTGGAACTTACCCGGATCACGCAAAAACTCAACTACTTCGCTGACCTCTTCTTTAGCTTCATCACAGCCTGCAACATCGGCAAACGTGACTTTGATTTGGTCTTCGGTGAGTTGGCGTGCGCGCGACTTGCCAAAACTCATGGGGTTACCGCGACCACCGCCGCCACCCATGCCACCGCCCATTTTGCGCGATAAGAAAATAAATAAGGCAACCATTAGCAGGATAGGGAATGCAGCAACCAATAATTGCGACAACATGCCTTGCTGTTCAGGTGCAGCGCCTTCTACTGTCACCTTTTGGCGCAATAGCTGATTGATTAGATCTTTGTCTTCAGCTGGAGGACGAACGGTTTCAAACTTGGCACCACTCGAACGCTGACCAGTGATGAGATCAGGCTGGATGCGCACGCTCTTAATTTCGCCGGCATCGACTGCAGCCACAAAATCGCTGTAATTCATCGCGGCACTAGGTGCTTTATGGTTAAAGCTACCGAAAACATAGGCTAGCGCCCCTGCAACCAGTAACCACACCACGATATTTTTGCCGAAATCATTCACGCGACAACCTCCAGGTCAGCCGACCTTGTTGTGGCAGCTTAAAGCCACCGAGAGTGATGGACACTCCATCACTTAGGCTCGCGAAGTCCGCTCGCCACTAAATATACTTCTCGCGAACGCGCTCGCGAAGCGTCTGGCTTACGTGCCTTCAACACCGCAAAGTGCTGCAAGATCGCTCGCCGATACTCTTCATAACCTTCGCCTTGAAACACCTTCACAACGAAAGTACCTTTCGGGCGCAAAACTTGCACCGCCATATCTAATGCCAATTCGCATAAGTACATGGCGCGCGGCAAATCCACCGAAGTGTTACCAGACATATTGGGGGCCATATCGCAAATTACAAGGTCCATGAGCTCGCCATTAAGCTCAGCCATGATGGCATCGTTGACTTCTTGCTCACGAAAATCACCCTGAATAAAGGTTACATCTGGCAAGGCGTCCATTGGCAAAATATCGGTAGCAATAACTTTTCCGCGGCCATCCATCAGGCGACCTGCGACCTGGCACCAGCTTCCTGGCGCCGAACCCAAGTCTAAAATATTCATGCCCGGGCGAATTAACTTATCTTTTTCCTGCAGCTCAAGAAGCTTATAGCTAGCACGCGAACGATAGCCATCCTGCCAAGCTTTTTGCACGTAATGGTCGTCGAGATGCTCCTGCATCCAGATTTTACTACGACCAGAGAGTTTACGATTTGTGATTTTTGTGGCCATAACACCGACAACACTACATACAATGCGAGAAAAACAGGAACTAGCGCCGACAACCCGCTAGAATAGGCACTCTTTTTACCAGAATTCGGCGAGTTTTGCCCTGCTAAATGCAGGCGGCCGCCCTAGAGCTGAGGTTATCGTGAGCTTGTCCACCGCTGAGAAAAAACGTTTGCGCCAAATTGGCCATCACCTAAACCCACTTGTACAACTTGGCGGCAATGGTTTAACTGAGGCGGTGCTTGCAGAAATTGATGCTCGCTTAGAAGATCATGAGCTGATCAAAGTTCGCGTGGGCGGAGAAGACCGCGCCGCACGCACAGAAGTTATTGCTGAAATTGCTAGCGCTACGCAGTCTGAGATTGCTCAAAGCATTGGCAAATTAGTTTTGCTTTATCGCCCATCGAAGCGGCCTGACCCGAAGCTTTCGAACCTACTGCGCGCGCTAGCCTAAACGAGCAAGGGCGCACTTAAAACCTCAGTGCGCCCTGATGCATCTTATTTAACCACTGTACGTGTGGTTGTCAGCCATGAGAGTAGTTTGGTTAGGGTCTTTTGCATTTCGTCGTATGACGTTTTAGGCCACTGCAAAAGCGTCTCAGCCGACTGCACAGAAGGGCCTGGGGCAAGTTCATCACCACAATGAGCAACCAAGTCTTCAAGCCCAGCTGGCTTTATTTCCAAATGACATTGCAGGGCCAACGCACGCTCACCAAGCAATGCAGCTTGTACGCCACACGCCTTGCTACTGGCCAGCAACTCTGCGCCATTGGGCAGCGAAAAGCATTCGCCATGCCAATGCAGCACACATAAATCATCAAATACATCAGGTATTGATGATGCTGACTCATGCCCAGTTAGGCCAAACCAACCAATCTCACGGACTGGGTTAGGATTAACCTCACCACCTAAGCATAGGCTCATTTGTTGAGCGCCTAAGCAGACACCCAGTGTTGGCACACCACGCGTGATAGCGTCACGCAAAAATTCACGCTCGGCGGCAAGCCATGGGTATTGCTCGTTATCATGCACGCTCATTGGGCCGCCAAGGCAGACCAATAGGTCTATGCCATCTAGCGCTGGCAGCTCAGGATTGCTGTCAAACCAAGCGGTCGTGCTAACTTCAGCGCCGTGCGCGGAAAGCCAATCGGCAATATAGCCAGGCCCTTCAAAAACTACATGCTGCAGAATATGTGCGCGTTTAACAGCCATGGCGTGTTACTCGTTATTCGTAGCGAACAGCCATGATTTCAAATTCGACGATGCCGCCCGGTGTTTCGATGTGCGCTTCGTCGCCCTCGCACTTACCAATCAAGCCACGTGCAATTGGCGAGTTCACCGAAATTTTACCTATTTTAAAGTCGGCCTCGTCATCGCCAACAATGTGATAAGTCTTGGTTTCGCCGGTATCGATATTTTCAATATCGACTGTCGCACCAAAAATCACTTTGCCCGTTTTCGGCATCTGCAAAATATCGATAATCTGCGCGTTTGACAGCTTACCTTCTATATCTTGCAGTCGACCCTCAATAAAACCCTGCTGCTCACGCGCCGCGTGATACTCGGCATTCTCTTTCAAGTCGCCGTGAGCACGAGCCTCAGCGATCGCCGCAATTACCGCCGGGCGATCGATGAATTTCAGTTTATTGAGCTCAGCTTTTAGCGCTTCTGCGCCCTGAACTGTCATCGGATAACGTTGCATATCAAAGTCCCTCGTGGAGATCCTGCAAGCGACGCACCGTTAATGCATCTTTGGAGCGCAGCGATTGGCTAACCGCTTCGGCGCCGCTAAGCGTGGTCGTGTAGTAGACCTTGCCTTGCAATGCGCTACGGCGAATGGAGAACGAATCTTCCTGCGCCTGCTTGCCTTCCGTGGTGTTGATGATGAAATTGATTTCGCCATTCTTCAACATGTCGACGATATGTGGGCGACCTTCAGTTACTTTATTTACACGCTCACACGCGATCCCTGCCGCAGAAAGTACAGCCTGCGTGCCGCTGGTTGCCACGAGCGAAAAGCCCAGCTCAGCCAATTCGCTAGCGACGCGTGACACATGTGGCTTGTCTGATTCGCGTACCGATAAGAATACACGGCCGCCGGTCGGCAAGCGTTCATTCGAGCCCAATACCGCTTTATGGAAGGCTTCGGCAAAAGTTGCGCCAGAGCCCATGACTTCGCCGGTCGACTTCATTTCTGGGCCGAGGATAGGGTCTACGCCAGGAAACTTCGCGAATGGAAATACAGCTTCTTTCACGCTGTAATAGTTCGGGATGATTTCTTTGGTAAAGCCTTGGTCTTGCAAGGACATGCCGGCCATACAACGAGCCGCCACTTTGGCCAACGAAACACCGATGCATTTCGACACAAATGGCACGGTGCGCGAAGCACGCGGGTTCACTTCAAGCACGTAGACATCGTTGCCTTTAACGGCAAACTGCACGTTCATCAGACCGATAACGCCTAGCTCACGCGCCATCGCAATGGTTTGCGCACGCATCACATCTTGCAGCTCAGTCGATAAGTTATATGGCGGCAATGAACATGCCGAGTCACCAGAGTGAATACCCGCTTGTTCGATGTGCTGCATAATGCCGCCGATAACGACGGTTTTACCATCGCTAACGCAGTCAACATCAATTTCGATCGCGTCGTCTAGGAAGCGATCAAGAAGCACTGGCGATTCATTCGAAGCACTCACGGCTTCGCGC
Organism: Perlucidibaca sp.; assembly: GCA_041612115.1. Lineage (GTDB taxonomy): Bacteria > Pseudomonadota > Gammaproteobacteria > Pseudomonadales > Moraxellaceae > Perlucidibaca. The sequence continues at coordinate 3,450 of JBFJJU010000062.1, read as the reverse complement.
AGATAACGAGCCAATTCGGCATCATTAAAGACGATTTCCATGGCGCGGCCACCCAGCACATAGCTTGGGCGCACGACTAGCGGGTAACCGACTTCAGAGGCGAGCAATAAACCCTCGTCCGTTGAGCGCGCTAAACGGTTCGGCGGCTGCAACAAATTCAGACGTTCGACCATTTGCTGGAAGCGCTCACGGTCTTCGGCGCGATCAATAGCATCTGGCGATGTGCCGATAATGGGCACGCCAGCGGCTTCAAGTGCGCGCGCCAATTTCAGTGGCGTTTGACCACCGTATTGCACGATCACACCTTTCGGCTTTTCTAGTGCCGCAATCTCCAGCACATCTTCGAGCGTGACCGGCTCGAAATACAAGCGATCGGAAGTATCGTAGTCGGTAGAGACTGTCTCGGGGTTACAGTTGACCATGATGGTTTCATAACCATCTTCGCGCATTGCTAGTGCCGCGTGTACGCAGCAATAATCAAACTCGATGCCCTGGCCAATGCGATTTGGACCACCGCCCAACACCATAATCTTGTCACGATTGCTTGGCTCAGCCTCGCAAGACTCTTCGTAAGTTGAATACATATAAGCCGTGCTAGTAGCAAACTCAGCGGCACAGGTGTCGACGCGTTTGTAAACTGGCTTAATGCCTTGACTCCAACGACGCTTCCGCAACTCTTTTTCAGACACGCCAATGAGTGTCGCCAAACGGCTGTCGGCAAAGCCTTTGCGCTTGAACTTCCACATGGCATCGCGATCGAGATTGGCAAAGCCAAGCTGCGTTGCTTCAGCTTCCGTCTTGATCAAGTCTTCGATTTGTACCAAAAACCAAGGATCAACCCCGGTTAGGCGAAACACTTCGTTTACGCTTAGACCCATGCGGAAAGCATCGCCGATATACCAAATGCGCTCTGGGCCTGGATTCGACAACTCATTGCGCAGTTTGGCTTCTGCATTTGGTGAGTTGGGATCAAGAATTGGCGTAAAGCCATCGACACCAACTTCAAGGCCACGCAGAGCTTTTTGCAGCGACTCTTGGAAAGTACGGCCGATAGCCATGACTTCGCCGACCGATTTCATCTGTGTTGTTAGGCGAGGTTCAGCCTGGGCAAACTTCTCAAAGTTGAAGCGCGGAATCTTGGTAACGATATAGTCGATGGAAGGCTCAAATGACGCCGGCGTTAGGCCGCCAGTGATGTCATTTTTCAACTCATCAAGCGTGTAACCGACCGCCAATTTGGCTGCAACTTTCGCAATCGGGAAGCCCGTTGCTTTTGAAGCTAGCGCCGATGAACGCGACACGCGCGGATTCATCTCAATGACTACCATGCGACCATCTTCTGGGCTGATGCCAAACTGCACGTTGGAGCCGCCAGTTTCCACACCAATTTCACGAAGTACGGCGCAAGAAGCGTCGCGCATGATTTGATATTCTTTGTCGGTCAGTGTTTGCGCAGGCGCTACCGTGATCGAGTCACCGGTGTGCACGCCCATGGCATCAAAGTTTTCGATAGCGCAGACGATGATGCAGTTGTCGTTGCGATCGCGCACGACCTCCATCTCATACTCTTTCCAACCAATTAATGACTCATCGATGAGCAACTCATTGGTTGGCGACAAGTCGAGACCGCGCTCGCAAATCTCGATGAATTCTTCACGGTTGTATGCGATACCGCCGCCGGAACCACCCATGGTAAATGACGGACGAATAATCGATGGGAAACCCGTAGTTTCCAGCACCGCAAAGGCCTCATCCATAGTGGTAGCGATACCGGCGCGCGGGCACTCGAGGCCAATACGGCGCATAGCTTGATCAAACAACTTACGGTCTTCTGCCATGCGAATGGCTTCTTTCGAAGCGCCAATCAGCTCAACATTGAATTTCGCTAGCACACCCTGCGCATCTAGCTCGAGCGCGCAGTTCAGTGCGGTCTGGCCGCCCATCGTTGGCAGCAGCGCATCGGGGCGTTCTTTCTCTATGATTTGCGCAACAGTCTGCCAAGTGATCGGCTCGATATAAGTCGAGTCCGCCATCGATGGGTCGGTCATGATGGTGGCTGGGTTTGAGTTCACCAAAATGACTCGATAACCCTCTTCACGCAGCGCTTTACACGCTTGTGCGCCGGAGTAATCAAACTCACAGGCTTGACCAATAACAATCGGACCTGCGCCGATAATGAGAATGCTTTGGATATCAGTACGCTTTGGCATGTCTTACTTCCGAGCCTGCATCAATTCAAAAAAGTGGTCGAACAAGGGCTGCACATCCGTTGGCCCGGGGCTAGCTTCAGGGTGCCCCTGGAAGCTAAACGCTGGCTTTTCGATGTGATGCAGACCTTGCAGCGAATCATCAAACAGAGACTTGTGCGTAGCGCGCAATGTCGCCGGCAGCGCTGTTGCATCTACTGCGAAGCCATGGTTTTGACTGGTGATCATGACGCGACCAGTATCTGAGTCTTGCACTGGATGGTTAGCGCCATGATGGCCAAATTTCATTTTTAATGTTTTCGCACCCGAGGCGAGCGCCAATAATTGATGCCCTAAGCAGATGCCAAAGATTGGGAGGTTTTCAGCCAACAGGGTCTTAATTGCGGCGATAGCGTAGTCACAGGGCTCAGGATCGCCCGGACCATTGGAGAGAAAAACACCATCAGGACTCATGGCGAGCACATCAGCCGCAGAAGTTTGTGCTGGCACCACAATGAGTTCGCAACCACGATCAACTAGCAAGCGCAGGATGTTGTGCTTAACGCCGAAGTCATAGGCCACAACCTTAAATCGTGGAGCATCAGTTGGCGCAATATAGCCTTTTGCTAGATCCCAGCTGCCCTCTGTCCAGCGATACACCTCTTTTGTGCTAACGACTTTGGCTAAGTCTGCACCTTTTAGACTAGGCACTTTTTTCGCGCTGGCAATGGCCGCCTCGACTGCACCCTCTGCTTGCGCAGCAGCACCGGCGACGATGACGCCACTCTGCGAGCCGCTTTCGCGCAAAATACGCGTTAGGCGTCGCGTGTCGATCTCTGCAATGGCGACAACATCGTTGCGCACCAAGTAATCTGGCAGCGATTCTGTCATACGCCAGTTACTAGCCAGCATTGAGCTATCACGGATAATTAAACCCGCAGCCCAGACTTGCGTAGATTCATTATCTTCGGTGTTTACGCCGGTATTGCCAATGTGCGGATAGGTCAATGTGACCATTTGCTGGCAATACGATGGGTCAGTCAGGATTTCCTGATAGCCGGTCATGGCGGTATTGAAAACGACTTCGCCAGATGTCTGACCATCTGCACCGATTGATACGCCTTTGAAAACACTTCCGTCTTCTAGCGCGAGAATGGCAACTTTGCTCAAACCGACCTCCACACAGCGATTTTAGTTAAGCGCGCGTGCAAAAAAGCGAGAAGCGATGACAATCCTTCTCGTTCTATCCATATAGGGGTTGCAC
>JBFJJU010000061.1:0-14968 GCA_041612115.1 Perlucidibaca sp. | reverse complement strand
TAGCCGCTGCGACAAATGATTTTGAGGCTTTAAATATGCGCTTAGGTCTTCCTTCCGCTAAAGATCTGCCCGATGATATTGCGCTGCTGATGATTACGCGCGACGAGTGACCATGGACGCCTGCAAGATGCAATACGCCGTTTTAAGCGGCACTTATGTATTAAAGCTAGTTGGCGATGTGCGTGTGCCGACCTGCACTGCGCTGGAAAGCTTTGTCGATCAGCGCATCAAAGAGGATGAGGGCCTTCGCGCCGTACTCATTGATCTCACCACCACTGAAGCTATCGACTCTACCGCATTAGGCTTGCTCGCGCGCATCGCTGTGATACTGAAGCAGCGTAGCCTAGGTCGTCCGGTTTTGCTTTGCATCAATCCCGATATTGAGCGCATTCTGCTAAGCATGGGTTTTGATAAAGTATTTCGCATGTTGCGTACTTCCTCGGCATTAAGCAGTAGCCTTGAAGAGCTGCCCATTATTGGCGATATCAGTGAAGACGCGGTGACTCAGCAAGTTATTGACGCCCACCGCACATTGATGAGCTTAAACGAATCCAACACAGAGGCTTTTCGTAGCTTGGTCGATGCGCTAGAAAGCGAGAAGCGCTGCCGCGATTGAGCTGCAGCGCTTCTCGCTTTTACTTAAGCGAGTTTTGCTGCCAATACGTTTTCTAGTTTTTCCAAATCTGCTGCAAATAAACGTATGCCTTCTGCCAGCTTCTCTGTCGCCATGGCATCTTGATTAAGCTGCCAACGGAAACTAGCTTCAGTTAATTCAGCCAAGTGAGGACGTGGCGTAACCGTGCCTGCACTCAGTTGCGCAGTCAGCGGCTCAGACTCTTTAGCCAAAGCGTCGAGTAAAGCAGGGCCAATGGTGAGTTTGTCGCAACCCGCTAAGGCACGAATTTCTCCAGTGTTGCGAAAGCTCGCACCCATGACAATAGTGTTGTGGCCAACAGCCTTGTAGTACTCATAAATTGTTTTCACTGAGCACACGCCAGGATCAGTTTCGCTAGTGTATGTTTCGCCCGTTTTTGCAGCATACCAATCCAAAATACGCCCAACAAAAGGTGAGATGAGTGTGGCTTTAGCCTCAGCGGCGGCTTGTGCTTGGGTGAAGCTAAACAGCAGGGTGAGATTACAATGAATGCCTTCTTGTTCAAGCAGGCGCGCAGCGCAAATGCCCTCCCAAGTGCTGGCGATTTTCACTAATACACGGTCACGGCTAATTCCTAGTGCACGATACAGCGCAATGACTCGTCGTGCTTGCGCAAGCGTGGCAGCAATATCGAAAGAATAACGCGCATCAACTTCGGTCGAAATCACACCGGGAATATGCTTAAGAATTTCTGCGCCAAACGCCACTGATACAGCTTCAAGCGCGGCTGGCAATTGTGCTGAGGCAGGTAGCTGCTTAACTGATGCTAGTGCTTGATCGATGAGTGCGGCGTATTGCGGCGTGCTAGCAGCCTTTAAAATTAAAGATGGGTTGGTTGTGGCATCGATGGGCTTTAGGCGAATGATGCTATCGATATCGCCGGTGTCGGCTACCACGGTGGTACAGGCCATCAGCTGTTGCAGCGGTGTTGCCATTTTATTCTTCTCCGGTTGCAGCTAGCGCTGCTTGTAATGCCTCAAGCCCTGCATCTGGGGCTAAATTGCTCAAAATTTGACGATAACGACGGCCACCTGGCTGGCCATGAAACAGGCCTAAAATATGCCGTGTCATCTGTTTTAGCGCGACGCCATCGGCCAACTCACGCGCCACAAAAGGCTCATAGGCGCGGATGATATCGCCACGTGATGGCAGTTCAGTGACGCCCCACAAGCGCTGCGCATCCACCAATAAATAGGGGTTTTGGTAAGCCTCACGGCCAATCATTACGCCGTCAGTATGCTGCCAGTGCTGGGCAATCTCATCCACTGTTTTAATGCCGCCATTGATCTCGATAGTCAGAGCCGGCCTCAGTGCCTTTAAGCGATAAACGTCGTCGTAGCGCAGCGGTGGTACTTCTCGATTTTCCTTAGGACTTAAGCCTGCCAAGATAGCAATGCGCGCATGCACGATAAAGTGGGTGCAGCCTTGGGCGGCAACGGTATCGACAAAGTTGAGTAGGTCATCGAAGTGCTCTAGGCCATCAATGCCGATACGATGCTTGACAGTTACAGGCACGCTAACGGCGGCTTGCATGGCTGCTAAAGCCTCTGCAACGTGTACAGGCTCGGCCATCAAGCAGGCACCAATGCGGCCTTGCTGAACGCGATCGGATGGGCAGCCGACATTAAGGTTGATCTCGTCGTAGCCCCAGTCTTCGCCAAGCTTTGCACAATGCACAAGCTCTTTAATATCGCTACCGCCAAGTTGCAAGGCAATTGGGTGTTCAAGTGCCTCAAAGCGCAAATGCCGAGGAATATCGCCGTAGACCAGCGCCTGCGTGGTGACCATTTCGGTGTAAAGCCGCGCCTGCGGACTACACAGGCGTAAGAAATTGCGCGCATGACGCGTGGTCCAATCCATCATTGGGGCCACGGAAAGCAGCTTTGGTGGTGAAATCATAATATTTATTGTGCCTGACCCCCCATTTGCGGGGGCATATAAAAGCTAAAGCTTACTAGACTTTGATGGTCAATTTAGGCTTGGAGAGAAGCAAATGTTTAAACTTAACCCCTTGGCGCTGGCGTTATCACTCAGCGCAGCGGTGCTGCTCTCCGCATGCGGCGGCGGTGGTGGCGGAGCAGCCCCGAGCTTAAGCGGTGTTGCGGCTGTTGGAGAGCCTATTGTTGGTGGCGATGTCGATGCCAAGTGCAGTGATGGCAATTCCTATCCTGCAAACCCCACCACTAGCTCTGGCGCGTGGAGCATAGCTACTGTGCCAGCATCAGCTTTCCCTTGCGTGGTGCAGATTCGCAATGGTAGCCCAAGTATTGAGTTAAATAGCTATGCTGCAGGCCCTGGTGTAGTAAACATCACGCCATTTACCGATTTAATCTTGGCTATAGCAGTTAAGGTCAATCCATCCGTCTACTTCTCTGAAGTGACTGAAGATAATAAAGCCGAGTTAGTGAGTGAGATAAATGCTGCTATTACCAAGCTTAAGACGGCACTGGTCAGCGGGGGTTACCTTGCTGACACAGACTCATTTGACCCAATTAATGCACGATTTACAGCAGCAAAGGGCAATTTTTACGATGATTTGCTAGAGTCGTTTAAGCAAGGGCTTAGCGATGATGGCGGCAAAACCTATGCGGATGTTTTGGCCGATGTTATTGCTAACCCAGAAGAAGCGTTGGTTTTACCTGAAGCACCACCTAAAGATACTGGTGGCGGAACAACAACGCCGGGTAGCGACACAGTACCTGGTACTGTGAATAGCTCCTTAGTAAAAACCTATAATTTAAATTTTAAAAAAGGTGGCGGCACAGGTTGTGGCTCAGCTTGTAGCTTTACTGAAGGGCAAGCGATAACAGCAATTGTTGGCGCCGATAATTCGCTTACGGTTAATGGGAAGAGGCTGATTAATCCAGTCAATAGAATTTTATCTGCTGGTGGCTCCCCGCATTTTCCTGAAATAATTTGGTTTGATGGTAATATTGAATATGCTCTTTCTGATAATGAGCGGGGCATATTTAATGAGATTAACGTAGGAATGTCTAAATCAAGCGGTGGCATTCCTAGCTTTATCGGGCAGCTTAAGGCCGCAGAGGTAAAGGATGATCCTGTCGCTACACTTAAGCCACACGCTGGATCATATTTGCCTAAGTTTGTTTTAAAAAGTAATTACAGTTTGCCCAGCCAAACTGTAGGTGTGCCTCCTATTAATGAAGACATTAAAATTTCAATTTCAGAAAGTGGAGTTATAAAAGTTGATGAAGATGCGGCATCTGGCCCATTAATATTTGATCCAGCTGCTAGTGGCTATGATTTTAAGATAGTGCCAGCAGGTAGCGGTAAGCTGATGCACTACATAGCGTCACTTGTACTCGAGGATGACTCGAAATTATCGCTATATATTAGCTTTGACGAAGGCAATATTGTGGCCTGGAAAGTTGAAGAGAATAAAGGTAGTAGCAGAAATTCGTCTTTGTTAGCCGAGAACTATACAGCTAAACAAAAATCACTTATTGATGCATTAATATTGGCTGCTACTACGGCTAGCGATGGAGTTAAACTAACTGCTATTAGTGATGATATGAGTAGTGATAAGCGCTTTAAAAAATGTGATAAGTTGGCCCTTGATTTTTATGATGAAATAAGAAATGCTCAAAAGCAGTATAAGCTACTTGGCTACGATAGTGATAAAAACACCTTCTCTAAATTCCTTAACTCAGGTGCTCTTGATAGACAGTTTTTAGACTTTGATGACTTCAGTGATCCAGAAGAGTTTTCAGTTGCATTCGCAAACATTGGGCAACGCAAAGGAACAGGCTTTATTGACTTTACCAAGCTAGACAGCATGACTCGTAAAGATTTAGGCAGAGCGACAAATGATCCAAGTGAAATTTCAAGTGCTGGATGTGGGGATCCGATTTAATACAGGTCGGTAACACTTGAAAGGATGAGAAGGAGCTTATATAAGCTCCTTCTGCATTTTCAGTACGTGACCATGATAAAGTAGCTGCCATCTCGTAAAAACAACAAAAATGGTGCAGTTATGTGGCGATGGACTCGTTGGTTGACTTTAGTGCTGGTAGTTCTATTCATTGGCAGCTTTTTACCGTGGTCAATCTCACCACAAACTATAGCGTTGCCCGATCGCTTACCAGCGGCCACACCGCCTGTGTCTATGAGGGTTAGCGCCTTGCCTACGGGTGTTATGCATTCATCGGCAATGTTGGCATTTCGTGGTGGCAATCCTTTAGAGCAGCGCGACTTCAGCATGACAGCGGTGCTTGTGCAGCACCCTCGTGGAGACTTGTTGATTGACACCGGCTTCGGCCGTGAGGTCGATGATCAAGTCAAGCTGCTGCCGCTTTTGATGCAGGTCACCACTGATTACGACAAAGCAACTCCAGCCGCCGAGCAGCTCATTACGCAGGGTTATGATTTGAAATCATTGGCCGGTGTAGTACTCACGCATGCGCATTGGGATCATGTGAGCGGCCTCGATAGCCTGCACAAGACTGCTATCTTTGTGCCTATGCTTGAGCAAACTTTTATTGAAGAGGGTGGCGATAACTCGGCACTAGCTAAGCAGCTAACTACTAATCAATTAAAAAGCTATGCCTTTGTAAATAAACCGTATCTGGGCTTTGCTCAACAGTTCGATGTCTGGGGCGATGGCAGTGTGGTTTTAGTCCCAGCCCCAGGGCACACGCCAGGCTCCGTTTTAGTGTTTTTGACGCTGCCTTCTGGTCAGCGTTTAGCTCTATTAGGTGATTTAGTGTGGCAGCTCGATGGCATTACTCAGTTAGCCGAAAAGCCGTGGATAGCTCGACAACTTATTGATGAGGACACAGACGCAGTACGTAATGCCATTGCACACGTTGCGGCGATTGCTAAGAAGTTCCCGCAAATCAAGCTATTGCCAGCGCATGACGCAAAAGCAATGGGCTCGTTGCCAATCTATCCTGAAGCTTTGCGTTAGTTTTATTGCCTAGGGCATAGCTTTCGCTATGGCTGCATTTATCTGTTTGGTTTGATTTAGGCTTAGTTGCGACTATGCAGAAGCACCTGATGCCATTATGAGGCGTGATTGTAGACAATGCCTTGGTGGAACTTAGTTTCCCATGCAATACACATGTGTTTTTCTGCTTGACCGACCAGTTTTGTGACGTTATTGTCTACATATCAATAGGATTGTAGACAATATTATTCATGCCGACGAAACTCACTCATTCAGCTGTAGATGCCGCCGATACTTCATCGGCGCGCACGACGCTGGCTGATCGCGTTTTCGCGTTGATGCAAGAGGCCATAGTCTGTGGCGATCTTGAGGCAGGAGCGCGTATTTCTGAGGCTGAGTTGGCGGCGCGTTATGGCGTGTCGCGCGGGCCATTGCGTGAGGCGTTACGGCGCTTAGAGGGTCGTCAGCTGATCACCCGTATTCCGCATGTTGGCGTGCGCATTATGGCGCTATCTTTAGAGGAGCTGCTGCAAATCTACGAAGTCCGCGAAACCCTTGAGGGTCTAGCGTGTCGGCTGGCGGCTAAGCATATGCCGGACTCCGAAATTGCTGAGTTGAAGGCGCTGCTCGTCAAACATGCCGAGCAAATTGCCGAGCACGATGGCCGTGTCTATATCCAAGAAGAGGGTAATGTCGATTTTCATTACCGCGTGATTCACGGCAGCCATAATGCCGTGCTGATTAATATGCTTTGCGGCGAGCTCTATCATCGAGTGCGTATTTATCGCGGCCAGTTTTCGATCACTGAAGGCCGGCCAGCGCAGGCTTTGGCCGAGCATCAGCGCATTCTCGACGCGATTGAAGCGCGTGATGGCGAGCTCGCTGAATTCCTTATGCGCCGCCACATTGCCACGGCGCGCGCCAATATTGCTGCGCGTGTGCCGCCGGCAAACGCAGTCAGCCCGGAAGCCACACCTTCCAAACGCTCTGGCCTAAACGCCTCAGCAAAATCATCCACCACTACTACACCGGATTCTCCGGTCAGGAGCGCCTAAATGGCTTGCCACGATCATTCACACAGTCACTCAGCTGGTCGTCGTTTTCGCGACGCCATTGCCAGCGAAAAGCCATTACAGGTCATGGGTACGGTCAATGCCTATGCTGCCATGATGGCTACTAAAGTGGGCTATAAAGCGATTTATCTATCCGGTGCTGGCGTCGCCAACTACTCCTACGGCTTGCCCGATCTGGGCCTGACCTCACTCGAAGATGTGCTGATTGATGCGCGCCGCATCACCAGCGTGACCGACACGCCGCTACTCGTGGATATCGACACTGGTTGGGGTGGGGCGTTCAATATTTCCCGCACCGTCACTGAGATGATTCGTGCCGGCGTTGCTGCCGTACATATCGAAGACCAAGTTGCGCAAAAGCGCTGCGGTCATCGCCCAAATAAAGAAATCGTGCCGGTGAGTGAAATGGTCGACCGCGTAAAAGCCGCCGTTGATGCCAAAACCGACAGTGAATTTGTCGTCATGGCACGTACCGACTCACTGCAAAAAGAAGGTCTAAATGGTGTGATTGATCGCATCAGTGCCTATGTGGAAGCCGGTGCCGATGCTATTTTCGCCGAAGCTATGACCGACATCACCATGTATCGCAAAGTCTGTGACGCCGTGAATGTGCCGGTGCTGGCCAACATCACTGAGTTTGGCGACACGCCGTACTACACCACGCAAGAGCTGGGTGAGCAGGGCATCAGCATGGTGCTTTACCCCTTGTCGGGCACGCGCGCCATGCAAAAAGCTGCGCTCGCTGTTTATGAAGCGGTGCGTAAAGAAGGCACGCAAGTCAATGTTTTAGACATCATGCAGCAGCGCAAAGAGCTCTACGAATTCCTCAACTATCACAGCTACGAAGACAAAATCGATCAGCTGTTTTCTCAGAACAAATAAGGAGTCTGACCATGACTGAAGTTAAAAGCACGCTACCTAAGCCAAAAAAATCCGTCGCACTGTCGGGCACAGCCGCCGGTAATACCGCACTTTGCACCGTTGGTCGCACCGGTAACGATCTGGCCTATCGCGGCTATGACATCCTAGATTTAGCGACCACCAGTGAGTTTGAGGAAATCGCTCACTTATTGGTGCATGGCAAGCTGCCTAACGCCGCTGAATTGGCCGGTTATAAAGCCAAATTGAAAGCCCTGCGTGGTCTGCCAGCAGCCGTGAAAGTGGCCCTTGAGCAGCTGCCGCCATCGGCTCACCCAATGGATGTGATGCGCACTGGCGTGTCGGTGTTGGGTTGCGTGAAACCTGAGAAAGATGATCATAACCATCCTGGCGCGCGTGATATTGCCGACAAGCTCATGGCCTGCTTAGGCTCGATGCTGCTGTACTGGTACCACTTTGCTTACAACGGCAATTGCATTGATGTGGAAACCGACGACGAGTCCATCGGTGGACACTTCTTGCATTTGTTGCATGGCGAAGCGCCTCGTGAAAGCTGGGTTCGCGCCATGCACACATCGTTGATTCTGTATGCTGAGCACGAGTTCAACGCCTCGACTTTTACCTCGCGTGTTGTTGCCGGCACAGGCTCAGACATGTTCTCGGCTATTTGTGGTGGCATCGGCGCGTTACGTGGACCCAAGCATGGCGGCGCTAACGAAGTCGCCTTTGAAATTCAAAAGCGCTATGACAACCCAGATGAAGCCGAAGCCGACATTCGTGCCCGCGTTGAGCGCAAAGAAGTGGTGATTGGCTTTGGCCATCCGGTCTACACCGTCTCCGACCCACGCAACAAAGTCATCAAGCAGGTGGCGAAAGAGCTTTCCGAAGAGCAGTCGAATATGAAAATGTACGACATCGCGGAGCGCTTGGAAGCCACCATGTGGGATGCGAAAAAGATGTTCCCCAACCTCGATTGGTTCTCGGCCGTGAGCTATCACATGATGGGCATTCCAACAGATATGTTCACGCCACTGTTTGTTATGGCGCGCACCAGTGGCTGGTCGGCGCACGTTATTGAGCAGCGCATCGATGGCAAAATTATTCGCCCAAGTGCTAACTACACTGGCCCCGAAGATCAGAAATTTGTGCCAATCAAAAGCCGTAAATAAGACTTTGAATGATAGTTAGCTCAACCCTGCCTTTGCAAGAAGGCGGGGCTTTTGACAAGTGATTGGCGCATTTTTACTGCTGCTTCTAGACAGAGAGACACTATGAATAACGAATTTCGTAAACCCCTAGCCGGTACCTCGCTCGAGTATTTCGATGCTCGTGCCGCCGTTGATGCCATCAAACCTGGCGCTTGGGATGGCCTGCCGTATGTCGCGCGTATTCACGCCGAAAATATTGTTCGCAAAGCCGACCCAGCCATCGTTAATGACTGCTTAGCGCAGCTCATTGAGCGCCGCCGCGATCGTGACTTCCCTTGGTTTCCCGCGCGCGTGGTTTGCCATGACATCTTGGGCCAAACCGCATTGGTTGACCTTGCAGGCCTACGTGATGCCATTGCTGAGCAGGGCGGTGATCCATCAAAAGTTAATCCCGTGGTACCGGTACAGCTGATTGTTGACCACTCGCTGGCCGTGGAATGCGGTGGTTTTGACCCCGATGCCTTCCAGAAGAACCGTGATATTGAAGAACGTCGTAATGAAGACCGTTTTCACTTTATTGAGTGGAGCAAGACTGCTTTCGACAATATTGACGTGATTCCGGCCGGCAACGGCATCATGCACCAGATCAATCTGGAGAAAATGTCGCCGGTCATCCACAGCCAAGACGGCGTAGCCTTTCCTGATACGTGTGTGGGTACTGACTCACACACACCACATGTCGATGCATTAGGTGTTATCGCTGTCGGCGTTGGCGGCTTGGAAGCAGAAAACGTCATGCTCGGCCGCCCCTCGATGATGCGTACGCCCGAGATGGTTGGCGTCGAGCTAACTGGTCAGCGCCAGCCCGGCATTACCGCGACAGATATCGTTTTGGCTCTCACTGAGTTTTTGCGCCAACAAAAAGTCGTCGGTGCCTATTTGGAGTTTTACGGCGAAGGCGTGCCAGGCCTGACCATTGGCGACCGCGCCACCATTACCAATATGGCACCCGAATATGGCGCAACGGCCGCGATGTTCTCTATCGATGAGCAAACGCTGGTTTATCTGCGTCTGACAGGTCGTAGTGATGAGCAAGTGGCCTTGGTTGAAACCTACGCCAAACAAGCCGGCTTCTGGGCCGATAGCCTGACTAATGCCGTGCATGAGCGCGTGCTGAGCTTTGATTTATCCAGTGTTGTACGCAATATGGCCGGTCCATCGAACCCGCATAAGCGCTTGCCAGTTTCTGACTTAGCGGCACGCGGCATTGCTGTTGATCTCGATAAAGCCCAAGCGCAAGAAGCCGACGGCCAAATGCCAGACGGCGCGGTCATCATCGCGGCAATTACCAGCTGCACCAACACCTCGAACCCACGCAATGTCATTGCCGCTGGCTTGATTGCTCGTAACGCCCGCAAGCTCGGCCTGACGCGCAAACCATGGGTAAAGACATCCTTAGCGCCCGGTTCGAAAGTCGTTGAGCTGTATTTGAAAGATGCCAACTTGCTCGAAGATCTGGAGGATCTTGGCTTTGGCATCGTGGCCTTTGCCTGCACCACCTGTAATGGCATGTCGGGCGCGCTCGACCCTGTAATTCAGCAAGAAATCATTGATCGTGATCTGTACGCCACGGCGGTGCTGTCGGGTAACCGTAACTTTGATGGACGCATTCATCCCTATGCGAAACAGGCATTTTTAGCCTCACCACCATTGGTTGTGGCCTACGCGATTGCCGGCACTATTCGCTTTGACATTGAGAAAGATGTTTTGGGCATTGCTAACGGTAAAGAGATTCGTCTGCATGACATTTGGCCATCCGATGAAGAAATCGATGCCATTGTTGCGAAGTCGGTGAAGCCGTCGCAGTTCAACGAAATCTATATTCCAATGTTTGAGAAAAAAGACAGTGAGCGTGCCGATTCGCCGTTGTATGACTGGCGCGAAATGAGCACTTATATTCGCCGTCCGCCGTATTGGGAAGGCGCCTTGGCCGGTGAGCGCACTATGAAAGGCATGCGTGCTTTGGCGGTGCTACCAGACAACATCACCACCGACCATCTGTCGCCATCGAATGCGATCATGATGGACTCGGCAGCTGGTGAGTACTTGCACAAAATGAAGGTGCCGGAAGAAGACTTTAATTCTTACGCCACCCACCGAGGCGACCACTTAACAGCCCAGCGCGCGACTTTCGCTAACCCGAAACTCTTAAATGAGATGGTTCGTGATGCCAATGGCAACGTTCGCCAAGGTTCACTGGCGCGCATTGAGCCAGAAGGCAAAGTCACGCGTATGTGGGAGGCCATTGAGACTTATATGGAGCGCAAGCAGCCATTGATCATTGTTGCTGGTGCCGATTATGGCCAAGGCTCATCGCGCGATTGGGCGGCAAAGGGTGTGCGTTTAGCGGGCGTAGAAGTGATTGCGGCGGAAGGCTTTGAGCGTATTCACCGCACCAACTTGCTAGGTATGGGCGTATTACCATTGCAGTTTAAGCCTGGCACTACGCGTTTAACCTTGGCTATCGATGGCACAGAAACTTTTGATGTTGAAGGCGTTTGTGCCCCAGGTGCCGATATGACGCTGGTCATTACTCGTCGCGCTGGCGAAGTTGTGCGTGTGCCAATGACCTGCCGCCTAGACTCCGATGATGAAGTCTCGGTCTATGAGGCTGGCGGTATGTTGCAGCGTTTTGCCAAAGACTTCTTAAAAGCGACCACAGCATGAGTACTCACCAAGCAACCGCAGCACAAATCAAAGTGCCTGCCACCTATATTCGTGGCGGCACCTCCAAAGGCGTATTTTTCAGCTTGCAAGACTTACCTGCGAACTGCCAAGTGCCAGGTGAGGCGCGCGATCAGCTCTTTATGCGTGTGATAGGCAGCCCTGACCCTTATGCTGCACACATTGATGGCATGGGTGGTGCGACCTCCAGTACTAGCAAGTGCGTAATTCTCTCAAAGAGTACGCAGCCTGATCACGACGTCGATTATCTCTATGGCCAAGTGTCTATAGATAAAGCCTTTGTCGACTGGAGCGGCAACTGCGGCAACCTATCGACTGCAGCCGGCGCATTTGCGCTACACGCCGGTTTAGTCGACGCCGCACGTGTGCCTGATAACGGCACCTGCGTGGTGCGTATTTGGCAGGCCAATATCCAGAAAACCATCATTGCCCACGTGCCAATAACGAACGGCCAGGTGCAAGAGACTGGTGATTTCGAACTCGATGGCGTGACTTTTCCAGCGGCGGAGATTGTTTTGGAGTTCCTCGATCCATCGGATGATGGTGAAGAGGGCGGTTCGATGTTCCCGACGGGAAATTTAGTCGATGAGCTTGATGTGCCAGAGGACATTGTCAAAGGTGGCAAGCTTAGAGCCACGATGATCACGGCTGGCATCCCGACAGTGTTTGTTAATGCTGCCGACATTGGCTATACCGGCACCGAGTTGCGCGAGGCCATCAATGGTGATGCAAAAGCCTTGGCGCGTTTCGAGGCGCTGCGCATTGCTGGCGCACTTCGCATGGGCTTGATCAAGACGCCAGAAGAGGCGGCTACGCGTCAGCACACGCCGAAGATCGCTTTTGTTGCGCCACCGAGCGATTATGTGTCGTCCAGCGGTAAAGCTATCAATGCAAGCGATATCGACTTGTTGGTGAGAGCGTTATCTATGGGCAAGTTACATCACGCAATGATGGGTACCGCTTCAGTTGCTATTGCCACGGCAGCAGCAGTGCCTGGCACGTTGGTGAATCTAGCTGCGGGCGGGCAGGCTAGAGAATCTGTGTGCTTCGGGCATCCTTCTGGTGTCTTACGAGTTGGCGCAGCAGCCACTCAGGCCAATGGTCAATGGACAGTGACTAAGGCCATTATGAGCCGTAGTGCCCGTATCTTAATGGAGGGCTGGGTGCGAGTTCCTGGCTGATTATTGGTGTTAGTTGTAATAAAAAGCCCTTGCTGAGCAGAGCTTGGTGAGGGTTTTTTTTATGGATATTTAAGTAAACCTAAATGTAAACAGTTCGTATTACTATTGACTGGAGCCCCCTGTGCACTTAGAGTAATGAGAATGCTTATCAACATCTTGTTGGTGGCAGCTAAATTTCCATTACGAGAGATGCTCGATGAAAGTAACGCCTTCTTCAGTAAAAATTCCACGCTCATTCAATACTCTAACTCCTATGAGTGCTACTCATGCCTCAGCTATGGCTTTGGCAATGAGCATAGTTGTCACAGTGCCAGTCGCCCATGCAGAATCTTCAAGCAAAACTCTGGCTACGGTTGAGGTGCAAGCACAAATTGAAGACACCAATCCTTACAGTGAAGAAGGGGCGCCATACAAGGCAAAAATCTCTGGCGATCAGCGCCGCGTAAAAGAGTTGGCTGAAACGCCACAAACCATTTCGGTGATTACTCAAAAGGCCATTGAGGAATCGGGCAAGACAGATTTGCGCGATATTTTGGCCGCGCAACCAGGTGTGACTATTGGTACCGGTGAAAACGGTAATGCCTTTGGTGATCGCTACATTATTCGTGGTCACGAAGCCCGCAGCGATGTATTTATTGATGGCTTGCGCGACCCAGGCATGACCACACGTGAAAGCTTTGCCGTTGAGCAAGTTGAAATTACCAAAGGCCCAAGCTCAACATTTGCAGGTCGTGGTTCGACTGGTGGTGCAGTAAATAGCATCACTAAACAGCCAAACACTGACAAAGACTTCACTAAACTGGAGCTTGGCATTGGTACCGACGAGTTTCACCGCATGGGTATTGATGCCAATAAAGTCGTGAATGATCGTACGGCTATTCGTTTAAATTTTGTTGACGCATCGGAGTCCGTGCCAGATCGTGCGCCAGCTGAGAAAAGCCGCCGTGGCCTGTTACTGTCAGGCGCATTCCAGGCTACAGAAAAGCTTGGTTTGTCGGCTGATTACTACCACTTAGAAGCCAAAGACGTGCCCGATTTAGGCACATATTTCGACCGAACTACGCGTAAGCCAGTAAAAAATATTCCTGTTTATTTGCAAGTAGGTAGTGATCATCTAGATACAGATGTAGATACAGCTACATTTAAGTTGAACTATCGATTTAATAACGCCGTGAGAGTTCAAAACGCAACCCGAATTGGTCGTACAAGCAATAGCTATATTGCAACAGGTACGCGTTCTGTGGCTGCTACAGGGGCAACACCCGCTAATGTCTCGTTAACAACGCATCAGGGCTATCAAGAGGTCGACTACTGGGTTAACCGCACGGATTTATTTTTTAATAAGCGCTTAGCTAATCTAGATCATCAGTTTGTATTTGGCCTCGAACTCAACGATGAGAGCGTTGATAATGGGACGTTTGGAGCTGTCAATACGGGAACACCAAACTGCGGCACTAGCTACTGTATTTACGATGCCACTGGAAAGCCGGTATCTAATTTAAACTCTTTGCTAAGCCGCCAAGTAACTAAAAATGGCTTTGACTCCCAGTACCATATTCGTACTACCTCACTTACAGCGATGGACACGGTCGACTTCAATGATAAATGGACTGGTTTTGCAGGCCTGCGCTACGACCATTTTGACTATAAAAACACTGTTGGCGCTAACCCCGCCACGGCAATAGTTTATGACTACTCCGATGGCTTCTTAAATGGTCACGCTGGCGTAACCTATAAAATCACACCTAAAGCCAATGTTTATGCGTCGGTTAGTACATCAACCGACATTAACGGCGGTGAATCTGACGTTGGCGGTAGCTGTGGTTATGGTGGTCTCTGCGGCACCCCAGGCCAAGTAGCAGATAGCAAGCCCGAGTCGACTGTGAGCTATGAGGTTGGTAGTAAATGGCAAGTACTACAAGATAAGCTGTTACTAACAGCTGCTTTATTCCGCACGATTAAGTCAGATGTTCAAGAGGGTGATTCGGCCAATAGTTACACCACTACAGGCACGCTAAATACCGGTAAAAACCAAATTCAAGGTATTGAGCTTTCTATGGTTGGCAATATCACAGAGAAACTCAGCGGCCAATTCGGCGTTGCCATTATGGATTCAAAGATTCTTGAGTCTTTTACACCTGTTGATGCGGTGACGGGAATACCTACGCGCCCATCAAACAATGGCTTGCAACTGAGCAATTTCGCCAAGCGTAGCGCTAACTTGCAGTTGAAGTATCAAGCAACTGATAGGTTTGCTTTCGGTGGTGGTGCAACGTATCAAAGCGAAATGTACGCAGGTCAGCCAGATACGGCGGCTGGTTATGACTTCACAAACAATCGCTATAGCATTGTCGTGCCGTCCTACACCGTATTTGATGCTT
>JBFJJU010000060.1:0-15137 GCA_041612115.1 Perlucidibaca sp. | reverse complement strand
GTATAAGCCCTCACGGGTTTTTGCAGGACTAACATTGGGCGCGAGCTTAACGCGACCAAAGCGTCGGCCGGCAAAATACGCACCGGTATCAGCGCCCCACACCAGCAGCAGCACATACATCAACCACCATGGTGATTGCGCATGTAAAGCCACTAAACCAGCCCATGTCGGCAGCAATAAAAACAGACCAATAATGCTCAAGCGCGCTGGTGTGTCCCACTGCTCTGCTTGTGTTGGATAACGCATTACCCAGCCCAAAGCGATCAACCACCCTAGCGTAGCTGCCACCATCAGCAGACCTGTATTGGTGTTGAAGCCCTGGTGCTGAAAATAAGCTAAACCAAAGGCTACCACGGCAATAAAGGCGAAACGCTGTGCGTATGAAGTCAGGCGCATCAAGGCCGTCCATTCATAGGCAGCAACTAATACCAACACGGTCGCAAACATGGGGAAGGCGCCAACGACGCCACCAAAAACACACCACAAAACAATCGGTAGCAATATCAGGGCGGTGATCACGCGTTCTTTAAGCATGTAGGGCCTCTATTTGTTCTGATGTTCGGCCAAAACGGCGTTGGCGCTGGGCAAAGTCTTCCAGTGCCGCATTCAATTGCTGGTGGCCAAAGTCTGGCCAAAGTACATCGCTAAAATGCAGCTCGGCGTAGGCCGCCTGCCACAGCACAAAATTACTGATGCGCAGTTCGCCACCGGTGCGAATGAGTAGGTCCACGGGCGGCAAATCAGACATTTCCACCATCGCCGCTAAGCGCTCGGGCGTGATATCTGCGGCCTTCAGCTCACCTTTTTCTACTTGTGCGGCCAGGCGCTGAGCGGCTTGCGCCATATCCCACTGGCCACCATAGTTCACCGCAATAATCAGTGTCATACGGGAGTGATGCGCTGTTTTTGCTTCCGCAAGTTGCATGCCCTCCTGCAGCTCACTGGAAAATGCAGAACGATCACCAATAAAACGCAGCCGAATACGTGCACGATCAAGTTCTTGCACGCGAGCATCGAGAGCAAATAAAAACAGCTGCATCAGAGCAGCAACTTCATCAGGTGGGCGACGCCAATTTTCACTAGAAAAAGCAAAAACAGTCAGCACATCGATCGGTACTTTTGCTGCTAATTCAACCACTTGGCGCAAGGCCAACTCACCAGCTCGATGGCCTTCATTACCCGGCAGCTCACGAAGCTTAGCCCAGCGATTATTGCCATCCATGATGATGGCAATATGGCGGGGCAAGCTCGTTGCAGTGGCGGCATCTGGCGCCACAGTCTCGGCAGGAGTCGAGGCTGTCATGACTTATACCTGCATCAACTCAGCTTCTTTGTCGGCCAGCATCCGATCGGCCTCCGCCACACTTTTATCGGTGATTTTCTGCACCTCTTCGCTAGCGCGGCGCTCATCATCTTCAGAGATTTCTTTCTCTTTCTGCAACTCTTTGATGTCGGCTAAAACATCACGACGAATATTGCGGATGGCCACTCGGGCACCCTCAGTTTCGTGGCGCGCGAGCTTCTGCATGTCTTTACGCGTTTGCTCGGTCAAGGCAGGCAGCGGTACGCGAATGACATCGGCAGTGACCGGATTAAGGCCTAGGTTTGAGTTGCGAATAGCCTTATCAATAGCTGCCACCATAGTGCGCTCGTAAGGCTGAACGATGAGTGTACGTGCATCATCAACATTGACGTTCGCCACCTGCATTAGAGGTGTATCGGTACCGTAGTAGGGCACCATGACGTCTTTCAGCATCGAGGGATGGGCACGGCCGGTACGAACACGGCTAAATGCTTGCTCTAATGCATCGAGCGACTTACGCATACGAACCGCGCAGTCCTGTTTAAGATCTTCTAACATGGAGAACTCCTTCTTAACGAGTCACCAGAGTGCCTTCATGCTCACCGACAACGAGATTGAGCAAAGCACCTGGCTTATTCATATTGAAAACACGCAGCGGCATATCGTGATCACGGCACAGGCAAATTGCCGTTAGATCCATGACGCCCAGCTGTTTGGATAAGACTTCGTCGAAAGTCAGTGTGTCGTACTTCACTGCATCCGGAAACTTCACCGGGTCGGCATCGTAAATACCATCCACTTTGGTGGCTTTAATGACAATATCAGCAGTAATTTCGATGCCGCGCAGGCAGGCTGCCGTATCGGTGGTGAAAAAAGGATTGCCAGTGCCGGCAACAAAGATACAAACATCGCCACCGTGCAAATGGCGTACGGCGGCACGGCGATCGTAATGATCAACAACGCCGCTCATGGGGATCGCTGACATCAGGCGAGTTTTAATGTTATTGCGCTCTAGAGCATCACGCATTGCAATGCCATTCATCACCGTTGCAAGCATGCCCATATGATCGCCAGCGACACGATCAAGCCCGGCCTGCTGCAGCTCTGAGCCGCGGAATAAATTGCCACCACCCACCACAATGCCGACTTGAACACCAATACCGACCAGCTGACCAATCTCCAAAGCCATACGCTTCAGTACTTTTGGATCGATCCCCACTTCAGCGCCGCCCGCTAAGGCCTCACCAGAGAGCTTGAGCAAAATGCGTTTGTGGGCCAAACGATGGTCAGTCATAGTGAATAAACCTCGGTAATGAAATCGCGCAATGCGCGTTAAGTGGCGCAGAGTTTACCGCAAAAAAAGGCCCCAAAGAGGGGCCTTTTTCATATCACTGACGAGTTACTTACTTAGCGGCTGCGGCAGCGGCTTGAGTAGCAGCGACTTCAGCAGCAAAGTCGACTTCTTTACGCTCAATGCCTTCACCCACTTCTAAGCGAATAAAGCGAACCACGCTCAAGCCGGCTTTTGCCAATACGGCACCAACCTTCTGATCGGGATCAATGACAAAGGCTTGCTCAGTCAACGATACTTCGCTTTTGAACTTCTTCAGCGTGCCTTCCACCATTTTCTCAACGATATTGGCAGGCTTTCCTGACTCGGCAGCTTTAGCAGCAGCAATTTCTTGCTCTTTTGCCAATACTTCAGCCGGGATGTCATCAGCATTAATCACTAATGGATTGCTAGCGGCAACGTGCATTGCCACCTGCTTGCTGACTTCCTCGTCGGCTTTATTGAAGGCCACGATGACGCCAATTTTCAAGCCATGCACATAAGTCGCCAAAGCTTCGCCTTCAACGATCTCAGCACGACGAACTTGGATGTTTTCACCCAGCTTTTGCACCAACAATACACGTGCTTCCTCAACGCTCATGCCGTCGAAATCTAATGCAGAGATTTTCTCGGCATTGGTTTCACGAGCAGCTAGAGCAATGCCAGCAACCTTATTGGCAAAAGCAGTGAAGTTAACATCACGAGCAACGAAGTCGGTCTGACAGTTCACTTCTAAAGCGATAGCTGTATTGCTATCGGAAGCCAAAATGATGGCGCCTTCAGCGGCAATATTGCCGGCTTTTTTAGCAGCCTTGGCTTGGCCTGATTTACGCAGGTTATCAATCGCTAACTCAATATCGGCATCAGCTTCTTGTAGTGCTTTTTTGCACTCCATCATGCCAAGACCGGTACGGTCACGTAGTTCTTTCACCAAACTGGCGGTAACAACTGCCATGGTTTATCCCCCTAATTCGTCAAACAATTACTCAGCAGCGGCGACTTCAACAAAACCATCGGCTTCACGACCACCTTGTGTGGACGCATAATCGCGACCTTCGATGATGGCGTCGGCCATTGAGCTAACATACAGCGTGATGGCGCGGATAGCGTCGTCGTTACCGGGAATGACGTAGTCAATGCCGATTGGATTGGAGTTGGTGTCGACCACGCCAATAACGGGAATGCCGAGCTTGCGAGCTTCAGCAATCGCAGTGGTTTCGTGATCAACGTCGATGACGAACATGGCATCGGGCAAGCCGCCCATGTCTTTAATGCCACCGAGTGATTTTTCCAGCTTTTCCATTTCGCGAGTACGCTCTAGCGCTTCACGTTTGGTCAGCTTAGCGAAAGTGCCATCGGCCACTTGAGCTTCAATGTCTTTCAGACGCTTAATGGACTGGCGAATGGTTTTCCAGTTGGTCAGCATGCCGCCTAACCAGCGGTGGTTTACATATGGCATGCCAGCGCGAGTCGCTTGTTCAGCAATGATTGGCGCGGCAGCGCGCTTGGTGCCGACAAACAACACTTTGTTTTTCTGGCTAGCCAAACGGTTGACGAAATTCAAGGCATCGTTCAGTGCTGGAACGGTGTGCTCTAAGTTGATGATGTGAATTTTGTTACGCGCACCGAAGATGTACGGTGCCATTTTGGGGTTCCAGAAGCGGGTCTGGTGACCAAAGTGTGCGCCTGCTTGTAGCAGTTCGCGCATGGAAACTTGTGCCATGAGGTGTTACTCCGTTGGGTTTTTAAATCTTCCATCGACCCCAGAATACCGACCCACTTTTCTCAGTGGGCACCCGGTAGCTGTGACGGCCGATGTGCTTATTTGGATTTCGCTCTTAACCATTTTGCGCTGGGGCTGTACCCTATGCGGTCTACAGCAGCACCTGTGCAATTTGCTCAAAAGCGGCGCGCTTTATACCATAGCCGCCACTTGCTCTCAACCGCCGCAGGTAAATTCCTTAGGCGCAATTGGAAAGACTATGACCACGCTGATTAAAACTGCCGACGAAATTGCCAAAATGCGCATCGCTGGACGCTTAGCCGCCGATGTACTGATGATGATTGGTCCATACGTAAAGCCGGGCGTAACTACTGACGAGATCAACCAGATCTGCCATGACTATATTGTCAATGTACAGCAAGCGATCCCTGCCCCACTCAACTATCGCGGCTTTCCAAAAAGCGTTTGCACTTCAGTTAATCACGTGATTTGTCATGGCATTCCAGCTGAAAAGAAAGTGCTGAAAGACGGCGACATTATCAATATCGATGTCACTGTGATCAAAGATGGTTATCACGGCGATACCAGTAAAATGTTTTTTGTCGGCAACTCTTCAGTGCTGGCAGAGCGCTTGGTGAAAGTGACACAAGAGTGTCTATATAAGGCGCTAGCACTAGTGAAGCCCGGCTGCACCTTGGGCGATATTGGCCATGTCATTCAACAACATGCGCAAGGCCAGCGCTTCTCGGTGGTACGCGAATACTGCGGCCACGGCATCGGCGCCGTGTTTCATGAAGAGCCACAAGTCTTGCATTACGGCAAACCCGGCACCGGCATGGCGCTACAAGCTGGCATGACGTTTACTATTGAGCCGATGATTAATGCCGGCAGCCACCACACAAAGCTACTGCCCGATGGCTGGACCGTGGTCACTAAAGACCACAAATTATCAGCACAATGGGAGCACACACTTTTGGTCACCGAGACCGGCGTGGAAGTACTTACCGCTCGTGAAGATGAAAACTTGAACTTTCTTAGCGAAGCTGTCGCGTGAACACTTTCTCGGCGACAGGCGCAGCAACGGTTTTATCTCCTGCGCAAGACAAAGCTCAGTTAAAAGCAGCGCTTGCGCAGCTTTTCGAGCGTTTTGATCAAGGCCGAGATGTACGCTTATTAGTGCGCGAATGGGCAGCCGCTATCGATGAAGTGTTACGTGATGCCTGGCTGGCGCTGAACCTAGATAAAGCTCACAACATGAGTCTACTAGCCGTCGGCGGCTATGGCCGCGCCGAGCTATTACCGCAATCCGATGTTGATGTCTTGGTTTTGCATCGAGAAGACAATCTAGACGAGTCGCTGCAAGCAACCGTTAGCGCGTTTATTACCTACTTGTGGGACTTAGGCCTCGATGTTGGCTCCAGCGTGCGCTCTCTCAATGACTGCGTTCGCCTTGCTACCGACGACATCACTATTGCTACCAACCTAATGGAGTCACGCACATTAGTCGGAGAAGCAGCACTACGCGATGACATGCTGCGCATCACGGGGCCTGACCAATTATGGTCTGGGAAAGCCTTTTTTATTGCCAAGCGTGATGAGCAAATCGCTCGCCACAGCAAGCACAACAACACTGAATATAATCTCGAACCCGACCTTAAAAATGCCCCTGGCGGCCTTCGCGACATTCAAACGATAGGCTGGGTTGCTAAACGCCACTTTGGTGCCGACACCTTGCGTGGCCTTATTGCTCACGGCTTTTTAACCGAAGCCGAGTTTGACGAAATTGATGCCTGCCAATGCGTGCTCTGGCGCTTCCGCTTCGCTCTCAACAAAATTAGCCAGCGCAACGAAACGCGTATTTTATTTGATTATCAGCGCCACATTGCCGAGCTTTTTGGCTACACCGACACCGTAGCAAATCGCGGTGTCGAGCAACTGATGCAGGATTACTACCGTGCCGCTACGCGCATTTCCATGCTTAATGAGTTGCTACTGCAATACTTTGAGGAGGCCATTTTAGGCCACGCTGAAGACGACGAAATTATCCCCATCAATAACCGTTTTCAGATTCGTGATGGCGCCATTCAAGTGACCAGCGAAGAGGTTTTTCGTCGTACGCCATCGGCATTGCTAGAGGTTTTTGTTCTGCTTGGCGAGCGCGCTGAAGTGCATAAAGTTCGCGCCAGCACTATTCGTTTGATCATGCAGCATCTGCCGCTTATCGATGACAAATTCCGCAACGACATTCGAAATAAGTCATTGTTTATGGAGCTGATGCGCTGCCGCACAGCGCTATTTTCATCGCTGCGGAAAATGAAGCGCTATGGCGTACTAGGGCTATATATTCCGGCCTTTGGCGCCATTATTGGCAAAATGCAGTACGACCTTTTTCATATCTACACGGTCGACGCTCACACTTTATTAGTGCTAAAAAACATGCGGCGTTTTCGCTACGCCGAAATGGAAGAACGCTTTCCTGTTGTCGCGCAGGTAGCCAACAATCTTCCTAAAATAGAATTACTGTATTTAGCAGGCTTATTTCATGACATAGCCAAAGGTCGCGGTGGCGACCACTCTGAGCTAGGCGCGGTCGATGCTTATGACTTCTGCATTAATCATGGCCTTGGCAAATGGGATGCCGGTCTAGTGTCATGGCTGGCGCTGAATCATCTAGTCATGTCGGTGACGGCGCAGAAAAAAGATGTTTCAGACCCCGATGTGATTAATGAGTTTGCACAAAAGGTCGGCGATGTCGTGCATTTGGATTACCTATACTCACTCACCGTTGCCGACATTTGTGCAACCAACCCAACGCTGTGGAACTCGTGGCGAGCATCGCTTTTGCGTCAGCTCTACATGCAAACCAAACAAGCATTACGCCGCGGCTTAATTAATCCTATCGCTAAGCCCGAATGGGTTACGCAAACTCGTGCTAATGCACTGGATATTTTGCTTGCACAAGGCGTTAAGGCCGCCGAAGTCAACGCACTCTGGGAGCATTTAGGTGATGACTACTTCCTGCACGAATCGGCAGAAGACATTGCCTGGCATACCGAAGCCATGCTCGCGCATTCGCACGAAGCTGGCCCCTTAGTACTAGTGCGCGAAAACCATAATGGCCAATATGATGGCGCGACACAGATCTTCGTCTATACACGCGATATGCCAAACCTATTTGCTGCCACCGTGGCCGAGCTCGACCATCTAAACCTGACGGTTATGGATGCGCGCATTATTACCTCGACCAGCCGCTACTCACTCGATAGCTATATTGTGCTCGATGAAAATGGCCAACCCATTAACGACCCAGTGCGGCTCAAGCACATGGGTGCTTACCTGCGCGAGGCACTAGCTGAACCCGATGAGTTTCCAACCTTGGTGCAGCGCCGCCTACCGCGCCAGCTCAAGCACTTCGATGTGCGCACCGATGTGCGCTTAAGCAATGATCTAGCCAATCAACACACCGTGGTTGAAATTGTGGCGCTCGATCGCCCAGGGCTGCTCGCACATATTGGTCGTATTTTCATGGAACATAATGTCAATCTACAAAATGCCCGCATCGCGACCTTAGGCGAGCGTGCCGAAGATATATTTTTCCTCACCGACAGTGAGCAGCAGCCGATTTCTGACCCTGAATTATGCGAACGCTTACGCGATGCCCTGCGTACTCAGCTTGATGCGCGCTAAGCCCAGCACTAGTAAAGACTTTTTAATTATGAGAGCCGCATGAACCCTGATTTAGCGTTGCTGCATCCCTACCCGTTTGAGAAGCTCGGCAAGCTCTTTGCTAATCACAGCGCACCAGCCAACCTTAAGCCAATTGCGCTGTCGATTGGTGAGCCGCGCCATCCCGCCCCGGCATTTGCCGTTGAAGCACTGCGTGATGGTTTGGCAGGTCTGTCCACCTATCCCAGCACGCTTGGTATACCCATCATTCGTGAAGCCATTGCTGAATGGCTATGTGGACGATTTCAGCTACGCGACATTAATCCCGCCACACAAGTACTCCCAGTTAATGGCACGCGTGAAGCCCTGTTTGCCCTAGCTCAGGCAGTGATTGATCGTGGCGCTAGTGACAGCAAGCCTTTAGTGCTTATGCCCAATCCGTTTTACCAAATCTACGAAGGCGCGGCGCTGCTTGCCGGAGCCGAGCCCTACTTCCTCTCCTGTACCGAAGCCAGCGCCTTGCAGCCAGACTTCGATGCTGTACCTGAAAGCGTGTGGCAGCGCACACAACTGATTTATCTATGCACACCAGGTAACCCTACAGGTGCGTTACTCAGCGCAGAGACTCTGAAAAAGCTCATTGCACTCAGTGATCGCTACGGCTTCATTATCGCCTCCGACGAGTGTTACTCCGAAATTTATCGCGATGAAGCCATGCCGCCAGCAGGTCTGCTGCAAGCGTGTGCCGAGCTAGGGCGCAATGACTACCGCAACTGCGTGGTGTTTCACTCGCTCTCGAAACGCTCAAACTTACCTGGCCTTCGCTCCGGCTTTGTCGCAGGAGATGCCAAGGTGATGAGCGCATTTCTGCGCTATCGCACGTATCATGGCTCGGCCATGCCAGTGCAACATCAGCAAGTTTCTGCAAAGGTCTGGCGCGATGAGGCCCATGTGCGCGACAATCGCGCCCGATACAACGCCAAGTTCGCCCAAGTTTTCGATATTCTCAACCCCGTATTGCCCCTGCAAGCACCCGACGCAGGCTTTTATTTTTGGGCAAAAACACCTGGTTCAGATGAAGACTTTGCTCGCGAACTGCATGCACAACAAGCAGTTACTGTATTACCCGGGCGCTATTTGGCACGTGCCGATGAACACGGACATAACCCTGGCGAAGGCTATGTACGCATGGCCTTAGTGGCGAGCCTCGACGAATGCATCGAGGCCGCTAAACGAATTCGTGACTTTATGACGCGCTGATTGGCGTCGCTATTTTGATTTGGAGATGACCATGAGCTTAGCCCAACTGATCGAAGACGCCTTTGAGCGCCGTGCCGAATTTTCACCAAGCAACGCTCCACAAGATGTGCGCGATGCTGTCGTGCAAGCCTTAGACATGCTCGACAATGGCAGCGCTCGTGTAGCCGAAAAAATCGACGGCGAATGGGTCGTCAACCAGTGGCTAAAAAAGGCCGTGCTGCTGTCTTTCCGCCTCAATGACAATATTCAAATCCCAGCTGGTGGCGGCATGCAGTTCTACGACAAAGTACCAACCAAGTTTGCCGACTGGAATGCCGCACAATTCGAAGCCTCAGGCATTCGTGTCGTACCACCCGCTGTCGCTCGTCGTGGCAGCTTTATCGCCCGCAACACCGTGCTCATGCCGTCTTATGTGAACATCGGCGCCTATGTGGATGAAGGCTCCATGGTCGACACCTGGGCCACCGTTGGCTCCTGCGCACAGATCGGCAAAAACGTTCACCTCTCCGGCGGCGTTGGCATTGGCGGCGTGCTCGAACCACTGCAAGCCAACCCCACCATCATCGAAGATAACTGCTTCATCGGCGCGCGCTCAGAAGTCGTTGAAGGTGTGATTATTGGTGAAGGCTCGGTGCTCTCGATGGGCGTCTTCATTGGCCAATCAACACCGATCTATGACCGCGAAACTGGCGAGATCAGCTATGGCCGCGTACCGCCAGGCTCGGTGGTCGTGCCCGGCTCATTACCACGCGACAACGGCCGTTACAGCCTGACTTGCGCCGTCATTGTGAAAAAAGTCGATGCTCAAACACGCAGCAAAACTAGCATCAACGACCTGCTGCGTTTAGTAGATTAAGAGTCTTTTAAAAGGAATATTCGCGCATGACGCTTTCAGCACATCGCATGACTCACCTCAAAGCTCTTGAGGCCGAGTCTATTCATATCATTCGTGAGGTTGCCGCTGAGTTCGACAACCCGGTGATGCTTTATTCCATCGGCAAAGACTCGACGGTGATGCTGCATTTAGCGCGCAAAGCCTTTGCGCCCGGCAAGCCGCCATTTCCCTTAATGCACGTGAACACCACGTGGAAGTTTAAGGAAATGATCGAGTTCCGCGACCGCATGGCCAAAGAGGCCGGCATGGAATTGATTTCGCACACCAACCCCGAGGGTTTGGCCGAGAACATCAACCCGTTTGATCACGGCAGCTCGAAATACACCGATGTCATGAAAACTCAGGCCTTAAAACAGGCGCTGAACATGCACGGTTTCGATGCTGCTTTTGGTGGCGCACGTCGTGATGAAGAGAAATCACGCGCGAAAGAGCGTGTGTACTCATTCCGCGATAAAAACCATCGCTGGGACCCAAAAGTGCAGCGCCCAGAGTTGTGGAATCTGTATAACGGCCGCATCAACAAAGGCGAATCGATTCGTGTGTTCCCCTTGTCGAACTGGACTGAGCTGGATATCTGGCAGTACCTGTATCTCGAACAAATCGAAATCGTACCGCTGTATTTGTCCGCGCCACGCCCAGTAGTTGAACGCGATGGCATGCTGATCATGGTCGATGACGAACGTCTGCCGCTGCGTGAAGGTGAAGTGCCGATGATCAAAAATGTACGCTTCCGCACCTTGGGCTGCTACCCATTAACTGGTGCCGTTGAGTCCGATGCAGCGACACTGCCTGAGATCATCCAAGAGATGCTAGTGACGCGTACCTCAGAGCGTTCTGGCCGTGCCATTGACCACGATGAGTCGGGCTCGATGGAGAAGAAAAAACGTGAAGGTTATTTCTAATGATTATTGAAACAATCGACAATATTGAAGACTACCTTCACCAGCACGAACACAAAGACATGCTGCGCTTTATCACCTGCGGCAGTGTCGACGATGGTAAATCCACGCTGATTGGCCGTTTGCTGCATGACTCAAAGATGATTTTTGAGGATCAGCTCGCCGCCATTACCCGTGACAGCGTCAAGCATGGCACCACCGGTGAAGTCGTTGATTTGGCCTTGCTGGTTGATGGCTTGCAATCGGAACGCGAACAAGGCATCACCATCGATGTCGCCTACCGTTTCTTTGCCACCGACAACCGCAAATACATCATTGCCGACACCCCAGGCCATGAGCAGTACACGCGCAATATGGCCACCGGTGCCTCTACCGCCGATGTCGCCATTTTGCTCATTGATGCGCGCTATGGCGTGCAAGTGCAAACGCGCCGTCACAGCTTTATCTGTTCCTTGCTCGGCATTAAGCACTTCGTCGTTGCCATCAACAAAATGGACTTGGTGGAATACAGCCAAGCGCGCTTTGATGAGATCAAAGCCGAGTACAAGGCCTTTGTTGCGCCGCTGAATGTGCCTGACATTCACTACGTGCCGATGTCGGCACTGCTGGGTGAGAATGTTGTGGATGCTGGTAGCAATATGCCGTGGTATAGCGGCCAGCCGCTATTGGCCTTGCTCGATGCACTACCGCTTCAACGTGATGCCGCGCTCAGCTCTATGCGTTTACCTGTGCAGTATGTGAACCGCCCCAACCTTAACTTCCGTGGCTTCTGCGGCACTATTGCTGCTGGCAGCGTGACGCCAGGCATGGCGATTAAAGCCCTGCCATCGGGCAAAACCTCCACAGTGAAATCGATCGTAGTTTGGGAAGGAGAGCTATCCGAGGCGCATGCCGGTCAAGCCATCACCCTCACACTTAATGATGAAATCGATATCTCACGCGGTGACATGATTGTTGCCGCCGACGACACATTGACCATGGCACATGGCTTTGAGGCGCATCTGGTGTGGATGCATGAGCAGCCCATGCAGGTCGGTAAAACTTATGACTTCAAGCTCGGCACTACCTTCAGCAGCGGCCGCGTCACTGAGATCATCCATCAGATCGACGTCAACACACTGGCCACTAGCCCTGCCGAGCAATTAGCACTCAATGGCATTGCCTTGTGTCGCGTGCAGTTCACTCGCGCGGTGGCTTTCGATGCCTATAAAGACTGCCATGCCACCGGCAGCCTCATCATCATCGATCGCCTCAACAACATCACCGTTGGTGCAGGCATGATCAGCAACCGCCTAGACGCTGAAGATGACACGCTAGTGCCCGTCACCACTGGTGATCGCGCCCGTCGCTTAGGCCAAGCGGCCGTGCGCATTGTCATTGAGGCGAGTGGCGCTCAGGCTTTAGCTGAGCAAGTCGAATCGGCACTGTTCCAAGCAGGCGCACTACCAGCCATTGCCAGCGAAAGTGACATCGTTCACGCACTACAAGCCGCTGGTGTGATGGTGATTGTGCCGGAAGAAGTCGTTGGCGAGCGTAGTGTGCGCGTGCGGGATGCCGGCACCAGCATTGCCCCACAACAGCTAGCTGCTAGCAACACCGCTGCCGTCGCGCAAATTGTTGCGCTGCTGCGCGAACAGCAGTTACTGGGCTAAGCCATGCTCACGCTGATTGGTATTAAGGCCTGTGACAGCATGAAAAAAGCCGTGGTGCGTCTAGACGCGAGCACCACGGCCTACAATTTTCGTGATCTGAAAAAGCAGCCGCCTAGCCATGATGAAGTGCTCCGCTGGTACGCACTGGTTGGCGAGCCTTTGCTCAATAAACGCGGTACTAGCTGGCGTAAGCTTGATGCCGAGCGCCAAGCGTTAGCTGCCAACGCCGAGGGCATTGCCGAGCTGGTCGTAGCGAACCCTAGCTTGATCAAACGCCCCTTACTCGATAATGACGAACAAGCCAGCGTAGGCCTCGATAGCCCACTCCTCCCTTAGCAATTTGGAATGCGCTAGCGGTATAGCTAGCGCCGTGTCATCGTTTCTGGGTCGAAATCGTCTAGTTGTAGATCATATAATTTTGGAGTGCCTTATGACCTCGTTCGCCGCCACGCGTTTAAAACCTATCGGCCTTGCACTGCTGATGGCAACTATCTCACTGCCAAGCTGGGCCGAAGACAAGCTGCCTATGCAGCGTGTGGACTTTCAAACTGAAGTCTCTCGCGTCTTGGCCAATGATTTACTCAGCGCCAAATTAACCATCGAAGCAAATGACAAAGACCCTGTGTCTTTGGCAAAAACACTCACTGAGGCCATGAACCTAAGCTTGGCTAAAGCAAAGCTATATAAAACCGTAAAAGTCAGCACTGGCAACCAGAGCAGCTACCCGGTCTATACTCGTGAGCAGAAAATTGAAGGCTGGCGCGGTCAAGCCTCGCTAGAGCTTGAGTCTACTGACTTTAAAGCGGCTAGCGAGCTAATAGCTAAACTACAAAGCCACTTACAGCTGCGCAGCATAGACTTCACCGTAGCTGAGGATACTCGCCGCGCACTGGAAGATACGCTCACACAAGAGGCCATTGCTGCTTTCCGCGACAAAGCCAGCCTGGTGACTAAGTCTTGGGGTGCTAAGCGCTACGAGTTAGTGCAAATGAGCATAGGCTCGACGGGTAATGACTACCGCCCGCCAATGATGATGCGCGCGATGGCGATGAAAGTAGAATCTGACAGCGTGCCCGCACAAGATATGGCCGGTGGCGAAAGCCGTGTCCGAATCACGGTAAACGGCAGTATCGAGCTCCAGCGCTAAGCCGCATCGATGCATAAAAAAAACGGCCCGATGGTTTGCATCGAGCCTTTTTTTTGGCGCTGAACGTATGAGTTTCATGCTCGCTAAATCAATAGCGATGCAGCGCCAAAAATAACCAGGTATCACGGTTGCGCGCACGAAAACAACCATCGGCCTCAAGATAGGCTACAGAGGCTGCGGCCAACTCCCAAGCCATCGCATCATCCACAGCAAATGCTTCCGTGTCTGCGAAACAGTCGTAATCGGTCACAGCTTGCAGATTTTTCAACACCTCAGCACTGCCGCGCGCGGCTTGCGGCAGTTTGCTATTGGCCCATGACCATTTCCAGGTTTCCTGCGCTGCTGCAAAAGTGCCTATGGCCGTCACACCAAAACGCAGACGCTCACCTGAAGCATCGCTAAAGCGAATTTGTGTAACTGCTGCATCGAGCTGCCAGCTCAGCTCAGCAAAGTCTGCATGCTTGGCAACAATGCTGGCTTGCTTCGCGCTAAGCGCTTGAGTGCAGGTGGCTAAATAGCGCTCAAATTGCTCGTTATTCATCGCGCCGAAAGCTCCGCCAAAAGGGCATCACGTCTAGCGTTTTGCATCAACACTTTCATCTCTTTGACGGCATTGCCCAGGCCACTAAACAGCGCATGCGAAATCAGTGCGTGGCCAATATTAAGCTCATGAAATACAGAAATGGCAGCGATGGCTTGCGTGTTGTGGTAATGCAAACCATGACCGGCATTAACCACTAATTTACCGGCTGCGTACTCTGCCGCATCACGAATACGCTTGAGCTCAAAAGCCACTTGCTCTGGCGTTTGTGCATCGGCATACGCACCTGTGTGCAGCTCTATCGTTGGCGCACCGGCACGAATGGCAGCATCGATTTGCGCTGGCTCGGGATCGATAAATAACGATACATCCATGCCCTGACGGCCCAAGCGCTGACAGGCAGCTTGCACACGATCAAAGCCAGCAATGATGTCCAAACCGCCTTCGGTAGTCAGCTCTGCGCGCTTTTCCGGCACCAAGCAAATATGGGCTGGCTTAATTTCTTCAGCAAAACTGAGCATGGCCTCGGTCACGGCCATTTCTAAGTTCATTCGAGTTTGCAAAAGCTGCGATAGCAAACGCACATCACGAAGTTGAATATGACGACCATCTTCGCGCGGATGCACAGTGATGCCATCCGCACCATGCTCTTCGGCCACCAAGGCGGCATAAACCGGTTCGGGATAACGGGTGCCACGGGCTTGGCGCAGCGTAGCCACGT
>JBFJJU010000059.1:0-15233 GCA_041612115.1 Perlucidibaca sp. | reverse complement strand
GCAAGCAAAACGCTAGGGCAGACTGGTCGAAGTGCTTTCTAACAGCGGAGTGTGCGACATGGATGAACTGAAAAGTTGGTTTGGTGGTCTACCGCAACTCATTATGTTTGATTTGGATGGCACGCTTGCCGATAGCGCTGCTGATATTGCCATTGCGCTCAATCGCGCGCTGGACGACTTGGCTCTGCCGCCAGTGGCCGATGAAGTGGTGCGCAACGGCATTGGCCGTGGTGCTGCACGCTTAATGGATGTCGCCCTGCAGCATGTGCGCCCTCACCTCGATAACGCCATGCAGCGCCAAGTGGAAAACGAGCAGCTGCTAGGCGCGTTTATGCACCGCTATGAAGATGCGGTGTGCGAATTCAGCGCGGTATATCCAGGCGTACGTGAGTTTTTGAGCGCGGCAAAGGCGCAGGGCATTAATATGGCCTGTATCACCAACAAGCCACTAAAGCCTGCCAATGCGCTGCTCGATGCGCTCGAGCTCAGTGAGTATTTCACGGTGGTGTTGGGCGGCGACTCCTTAACACACAAGAAGCCTCACCCCGAGCCACTGCAGCACACACTGCGGCACTTCTCGCTAACTCCCGATAAAGCCCTGATGATTGGTGACTCACGCAACGACGTGGAAGCGGCTAAAGCGGCTGGCGTGCGTGTATTGGCGCTGCCCTATGGCTATAATTACGGCGAGGCCATTGAGGCCAGTGAGCCTGATCGCGTGGTTGCCACACTGGCCGACATGCTTTAATTTTCAAGTTTAGCTTTATTGAGCGCGATACTGTGTCGCGCTCATCGATTGTGAATAGGTGTGCATGATGCGTTTGCTCAACCGTGTTGACTGCTTCTGCTGGCGATGGTGATTGCCTCGCTAACACGTTGTGCCGTCTGCATTTTTTGAGTGAAACCACATGAACGCTGAAATTTTTGCTGGGCTATCTGCCCAAGGTTATAACCGCATCCCCGTGGTGCGCGAAATCCTCGCCGATCTCGACACTCCTCTGTCGTGCTACCTGAAAGTGGCGAACGCGCCTTACACCTATTTGTTTGAATCGGTGCAGGGCGGTGAGCAGTGGGGTCGCTACTCGATGATTGGTCTGCCAGCACGAATGGTATTGCGCATTAGCGGCCAGCAAGTCGAGATTCGCCGTGATGGTGTGGTGCTCGAGCAGTTTACCTGCGCAGACCCTCTGGCCTTTGTCGATGAGTTCCGCGAGCGTTATCGCGTGCCAGAGCTTGAGCATTTGCCACGCTTCAGCGGTGGCCTCGTGGGCTATTTCTCCTACGACACCGTGCGCTATGTTGAGAAGCGCTTAGCCTCTGTAGCAAAGCCTGATCCGATCGGCACGCCAGATATTTTCTTTATGGTGTCAGATGAAGTCTTAGTATTCGACAATATTAAAGGCACGGTACTGCTCGTTGTGCATGCCGATCCTGCACAGACGGATGCGCTAGCAAGTGCTGAGAGCCGTTTAGATGACTTGGTGGCACTGCTGCGCAAACCTATCGCTAAACGTCCGGAAGATGCTTTTGTACCTGGCCATATCACTGCTGAAGCCGACTTCGTGTCCAGCTTTCCCGAGGCTGACTTCAAGACCGGCGTGAATCGCATCAAAGATTATGTGCTGGCGGGCGATGTCATGCAGGTGGTGCCCTCGCAGCGCTTAAGTGCGCCATTTGTGCAGCCGCCGTTGTCGCTGTATCGCGCCCTGCGCCATCTGAATCCATCGCCCTATATGTACTTTGTCCATTGCGATGACTTCCATATTGTCGGCTCCAGCCCAGAGATTTTGGCGCGCGTTGAAAATGGCCAAGTCTCGGTGCGACCAATCGCTGGCACGCGCAAGCGCGGCGCTACGCCGGAGCGTGATCGGGAGCTTGAGGCAGAGTTATTGGCCGACCCGAAAGAGATTGCCGAGCATCTCATGCTCATCGATTTAGGCCGCAATGATGTTGGTCGTGTCGCGCAAATTGGCCAAGTGCGTCTGACTGAAAAAATGAAAATCGAACGCTACTCCCATGTCATGCACATTGTTTCCAATGTCGAAGCCACCTTGCGCCCCGAAGTCACGGCGCTCGATGTCCTGCGCGCGACGTTGCCGGCCGGCACCTTATCGGGTGCGCCGAAGGTGCGCGCAATGGAAATCATCGATGAGCTGGAGCCGGTAAAGCGCGGCATCTATGGCGGTGCAGTCGGTTACTTGGCATGGAATGGTGCAATGGACACGGCAATTGCCATCCGCACCGCCGTGGTCAAAGACGGTCAGATGCATGTGCAGGCCGGTGCCGGCGTAGTTGCCGACTCAGTGCCTGAACTGGAATGGATGGAAACCTTAAATAAGGCGCGTGCGCTCATGAAAGCCGCTGAGCTGGCATCGACCGGATTTGGGAGCTGAGCCATGTTGCTGATGATCGATAATTACGACTCCTTCACTTACAACCTTGTGCAATATTTTGGCGAGCTTGGAGAGGAGGTTCGCGTATTTCGCAATGATGAAATCACCCTTGAGCAAATAGCTGAGCTAGCGCCCTCGCGCTTAGTAATTTCGCCGGGCCCGTGCACGCCAACCGAGGCAGGCATTTCGATTGCGGCTATCGAGTGCTTTGCTGGGCAGATTCCCATCTTGGGCGTGTGCTTAGGTCACCAAAGCATTGGCCAGTTATATGGCGGTGAAGTGGTGCGCGCACGACAGGTTATGCACGGCAAAACTTCGCCGGTGTATCACGCCAATCAAGGCGTATTTCGCGACCTTAATAATCCGTTGGTGTCGACGCGCTACCATTCGCTAGTGGTGCGTGCCGATACCTTGCCCGAGTGCTTAGAGGTAACGGCGTGGACGCAGCATGCCGATGGCTCGCGTGATGAAATCATGGGCCTGCGTCATAAGACATTGGCGGTGGAGGGTGTGCAGTTTCACCCTGAGTCCATTCTCAGTGAGCAGGGCCACGCGCTGCTGAAAAACTTTTTGGAGCAGGTACGATGAGTGTGAATATCAAGGCGTCGTTAGGGCGTTTGGTTGAGCGCATCAATCTGCCCACGGATGAAATGCAAGATATCATGCGTGCGCTAATGCAAGGCGATTTGGCCGATGCGCAAATCGCTGCGCTGTTGGTGGCGCTGCGCATGAAGGGTGAGTCGATTGATGAGATAGAGGGAGCGGCGCGTGTGATGCGCGAGCTTGCCACGCCGGTGATACTTGCTGAGCACCCGCATATCGTAGACATCGTTGGCACTGGTGGCGATGGCGCTAACCTATTCAATGTCTCTACTGCGGCGGCGATGGTGGTTGCTGCTGCCGGTGCGCGTGTGGCCAAGCATGGTAACCGCGCCGTGTCATCGAAAAGTGGTAGCGCTGATTTGCTCGAAGCGGCTGGTGTTAATCTTGCGCTCGATGCCGAACAAGTCGCACGCTGCATTAATGAAGTCGGTGTTGGCTTTTTGTTCGCAGTGAATCATCACGGCGCGATGAAGTATGCGGTGCCGGCTCGACAAGCAGTGGGCATTCGTACCCTGTTTAATTTACTTGGCCCACTGACCAATCCAGCCTTTGTACAGCGTCAAGTCGTTGGTGTATTTAACCCTGCGTTATGCCGTCCGATGGCGGAAGTGCTGATGCGTTTGGGTAGTGTTCATGCATTAGTGGTGTGTGCCAATGATGGCCTCGATGAGGTCTCGCTAGCGTCACCAACCCGCGTGGCTGAGCTGAAAAATGGCGAAGTGAAAGAGTATGTCATCACGCCAGAATCGCTTGGCGTGCCCAGTCAAAGCCTTGTGGGTCTGAGTGTTGCAGATTCGGCCGAATCGCTGACTCTCATTCAAAATGCTTTGGGCAAGCGCAGCACACCCGAGGCAGTGAAAGCGGCGCAGCTGATCTCGCTCAATGCTGGTGCAGCGATTTACGTTGCCGGCATTTGCCAGACGTGGGCACAAGGCGTGGCCTTTGCCGATGATTTAATGTGCAGCGGTCAGGCTTTAGAGAAGCTAAGTGATTTACGTTTATTTACCCGCGCGTTGCGCTCGGAGGCATCGGCGTGAGCACGATTCTCGATAAAATCATGGCGCGTAAACGTGAAGAAGTTGCTACACGTCGCAAGCGCTATTCACTAGCAAATCAAGAGGATTTTGCCTGTGAAGCCGACTCAGTGCGTGGCTTTACCGCCGCCGTACAAGGTCGCATTGCGCAGGGGCAGTCGGGCGTGATTGCCGAGATTAAAAAGGCATCGCCATCGAAGGGCGTGATCCGCGAAAACTTTCAGCCCGATGCCATTGCCGCCTCGTATCAAGCTGGCGGTGCAGCGTGTTTGTCGGTACTAACCGATGTCGATTTTTTCCAGGGTTGCGATGATTATCTCAAGCAAGCTCGCGCTGCCTGCGACTTGCCGGTAATTCGCAAAGACTTTCTCTACGATCCGTATCAGGTAGTTGAGGCGCGTGGCATTGGTGCCGATTGCGTGCTGTTGATCGTGGCGGCGCTCTCCGATGCTCAGCTCAATGAACTCTATGCCTGCGCGCGCGAGCACAGCCTCGATGTCTTAATTGAAGTGCATGACCGCGCCGAACTGCTCCGTGCTCTGCCGTTGGGCAGCCCACTGTTGGGCATCAATAATCGCAATCTGCATAGCTTTGAGGTTTCGCTCAACAACACGCTAGATTTGCTCGCTGAAATTCCCACGGGCCGCACAGTAATTACCGAGAGTGGCATTAGCACGCGTGAGGATGTTGCCTTGATGCGCGAGCATGGGGTGAATGGGTTTTTGGTCGGTGAGGCCTTTATGCGCGCGCCTGAGCCAGGCGAAATGCTGGCTAATTTATTTAAATAAGGAGTTCAACATGCAGGCGCGAGTTCATTGGCAAGGCGAAGTCAGCTTCCGTGCTGAATCAGGCACAGGTCATTCGGTCGTGATGGATGGCCCAGCAGATCTTGGAGGGTTAAACCGTGGCGCGCGGCCTATGGAGTTGATGCTCATGGGGATGGGTGGCTGTACATCGTTTGATGTCATGACTATGTTGAAAAAATCACGCCAACAGGTCACGCGCTGCGAGGCCGTGCTCGATGCTGAGCGTGCAGATGCCGTGCCGGCAGTATTCACCAAAATTCATGTGCACTTTATTGTCGAAGGCATGGGCTTAAACGAGTCGCATGTGAAGCGCGCGGTCATGCTGTCGGCAGAGAAGTACTGCTCTGCATCGATTATGTTGCAAGCTGGCGGCGTCGAAATCACCCATAGTTACGAGATCATCGAGACGCCAGCCCAAGGCTGAGCTATTCAGATGTAGTAGGTCGAACCTGTCATCACTTTGGCCATCACCGACATGGCTTTCTGCACCGGCACTGGCAATTCGGTAGCTCCAGCATCAATGGCCATCTGCCGGTGCTCAGCTTCATCGCAATGCATCTGCGCTAGCACGGCGCGGGTGCGGCGATCATTCATTGGCAGCTGATTTAAATGCCCCTGCAAGTGCTCGCAGACCTGCGCCTCGGTCGCCGCGACAAAGCCTAAGCTCCACTTATCACCGGCCAAGCCAGCCAAAGCGCCGACAGCAAATGATGCGCCATAAAATAGCGGGTTTAATCGACTAGCAGGTGCGCCCAGCTCATCCAGACGCTGTTGACACCACGCCAAATGATCGACTTCTTCGGCGGCTGCTTGCTGCATATCGCTACGCACGGTGGGCAGCTTGGCTGTTAGCGCTTGGCCTTGATAGAGCGCCTGCGCGCAGACCTCGCCGGTATGATTGATGCGCATAAATCCAGCTACTTGGCGGCGCTCCTCATCAGATAAGCCTGCTTCGGTATGTGCAATCGCTGGCGACGGCCGTTGCGCCACAGCGGCATCGCGCGCTAACGTACGCAAGACTTGGTCGGCCTCACAAATGAGCTTGTCGATCCAACTTAATTGGCGCTGGGTCATGACTTAACCTGGTGGCCAAGTGAGCTTGCGGCCAGCAAGCAAGTGCAGGTGGATGTGATAGACGCTTTGACCGCCATTGCCATTGCAGTTCATCACCACACGGTAGCCGTCGTCGGCTACATCTAAGTCGGCAGCAAGTTTGCTGGCAGTAGTCATTAGTTCGCCTAAAATCAGTGCATCGCTCGCCGGCACATCATTGAGCGTGGTGTAGTGCTGCTTAGGGATGATAAGCAAATGCGTTGGTGCAGCAGGAAATAGGTCGTGAAATGCCACCACGCGGTCATCTTCATAGACGATGCGGGCATTAACTTCCTTATTGGCGATCTTGCAAAAAATGCAGTCAGTCATGTGCGGGCTCTAAAACGTATAGGAAAATGAAATGTGCTACTAAGCCTAAGGGCTCTGCTGTCTTTGATCAATAAATGGTATTGTATCTCGCCTTGCAGTAGCTCGTGAGTCATAGCGGGGCTGCGCTATTTTGGTGCGCATCTGGCGTCATATGCCCTGTTTTGGGTCGAGCGCAGATGTGTAAGCACTAATGTGGCGCGCGTAAGGCCGCTAGTTTCTGAGCTTTTCTGTTTTTACTCAGACTGGCATGGATGTTGCTGAAACCCTAGTCAGACAACGCGCGCTATGCGCCTCGTTAGTCACTTACTTGAATTGAACACTAGCTCTCTGGAGGAGCCAATATGTCGAACAAGGTGCTGAATCTGATCAAAGAAAACGAAGCCAGGTGGGTTGACTTTCGTTTCACCGATACCAAGGGTAAAGAGCAGCATGTCTCTTACCCAGCTCAAACCATAGACGAAGACACTTTCGTGGACGGCAAAATGTTTGATGGTTCCTCCATCGCTGGCTGGAAAGGCATTGAAGCCTCCGACATGATTCTCATGCCCGATGCTGAAACCGCTTTCATGGACCCGTTCTTTGAAGAGTCCACCGTAGTTGTTACTTGCGACGTCATTGAGCCAACCACAGGCCAAGGCTACGAGCGCGATCCACGCTCCATTGCTAAGCGCGCTGAAGCGTACTTGCAGTCGACCGGCATTGGCGACACTGCCTTCTTCGGCCCAGAGCCAGAGTTTTTCATTTTTGATGACGTGAAATGGGAAATTAACCATTCTGGCTCGACCGTAAAAATCAGTGCTGAAGAGGCTGCTTGGTCAACCAATAACAGCTACGAAGGCGGTAACTCCGGCCATCGTCCTGCCATCAAAGGCGGCTACTTCCCCGTGCCACCAATGGATCCAGCGCAAGACTTGCGTGCGGCCATGTGTACTGCTATCGAGGCCATGTTGGGTGAAGGCAAAGTAGAAGTTCAGCACCACGAAGTGGCAACCTGCCAGGCTGAAATTGGCGTGACCTTCAATACGTTAGTGCGTAAAGCTGACGAAGTGCAGGTACTGAAATACGCCATCCACAACACAGCACACGCTTATGGCAAAACGGCAACGTTCATGCCCAAGCCCATCGTTGGCGACAACGGTTCTGGCATGCACGTGCACATGTCCATCTCGAAAGATGGCAAAAACCTGTTTGCTGGCGACCAGTACGCTGGCCTGTCAGAAATGGCCTTGTTCTTCATTGGCGGCATCATCAAGCATGCTCGCGCTCTGAACGCCATCACCAACCCATCGACCAACAGCTACAAGCGCCTCGTGCCACATTACGAAGCACCTATCATGTTGGCTTACTCAGCACGCAACCGTTCAGCTTCGATCCGTATTCCTTACGTATCGAGCCCGAAAGGCAAGCGTATTGAAGCTCGCTTCCCAGATCCCGTCGCTAACCCCTATTTGGCTTTTGCCGCGCTGTTAATGGCTGGCCTCGATGGCATCCAGAACAAAACGCACCCAGGCGAAGCGGCAGACAAAAACCTGTATGACTTACCGCCAGAAGAAGAAGCGAAAATCCCAACTGTTGCGCACAATTTAGAAATGGCATTAGACGCACTGAAAGCAGACCACGAGTTCCTGCTGAAAGGCGGCGTGTTTACTAAAGAAATGCTCGATGCCTACATCGAACTGAAAACTGAAGAGGCGCGTCTTGTTAGCACGACGACGCATCCAGTTGAGTTCCAGCTGTATTACAGCTGCTAATCGCTTAGCGATTTCAGATGTGCCAAAAGGCCTGCCTCGTGCAGGCCTTTTTGTTTATGGGCATCGGCAAAATGTTATGGTGCATGGCATCATCGATGCTGATTAAGGCTTGATAACATTAGGCAAAGCAATTCAATAGGAGTCGGCATGGAGCTGCTGAAAAATGCGATAGCGTGGTCGCCATGGTTCGCGCAGCAATATGAGTTGCTAACGCCAACTCAGCGCGATGTGTTGATGGTGTCGCTGCAGCAGACGAGGAGTGCTGCTGACTGGCAAGCCCTAGCTCAAGCGCAGGTAGCTGATTTGCCAGATGTCAACTTGCGGCCATTGCCGGAGCTTGCTCGTGGTGTCGACCCGTGCTGGCAGGCGCGCCTGCGGCAATGGCGACGCATAGAGCAAATGCGCTTAATTGCGCGTGATATGTTGCACTTATCGACCATGCCTGAGCTCACTGCCGAGTTATCGTATTTTGCCGATGCCGCCATCAGCGTGGCATTAACGCAGGCGCATCAAGAAGTGGCCTTGTTGCATGGCCAGCCCATTGGTGGCGACAGTAGCAGGCCGCAAACCATGGTGGTTATTGGCATGGGTAAGCTGGGCGGCTATGAACTCAATCTTTCCTCAGATATCGATCTGATTTTCAGTTACGAGGAAGAGGGTGAGACGGACGGTCGTCGCAGCATTAGCAACCAAGAGTTCTTTAGCAAAGTCGGGCAGCGCATCATTACTCTGCTTGACCCAATCACTGCTGATGGTTTTGTCTTTCGCGTTGATATGCGGCTGCGCCCTTGGGGCGATGGCTCTGCACTAGTTGCCGGCTTTGATGCACTCGAAAGCTATTACGAGCGTCATGGTCGTGAGTGGGAGCGTTACGCCTTCATTAAGGCTCGTGTATGCGCTGGTGACATGGTCGCTGGTGAGCATTTGATGAAGTCGCTCAAGCCATTTGTGTATCGGCGTTATATAGACTTCGGTGTGTTTGAGTCGTTGCGCGAAATGAAAACGATGATTGCGCGAGAAGTGCGCCGCCTCGATCGCGAAGACAACATTAAGCTCGGCAGCGGTGGTATTCGCGAGATCGAGTTTATTGCGCAAGCATTTCAGTTGATTCGCGGCGGTGTCGATACACCGTTGCAAACTCGAGAACTATTGACCGTGCTGCCGCTCTTGGCTGAGCGCGAGTTATTGCCGCAGGCAGCGGTAGATGAGCTGACATCAGCGTATTATTTTTTGCGTGATTGCGAGCATCGCATACAGGCTTTGTATGACCAACAAACGCAAACTTTGCCCAGCGATGGCGCCGATCGCCAGCGTTTGGCAGCGGCAAT
This sequence comes from Perlucidibaca sp., assembly GCA_041612115.1. Classification (GTDB taxonomy): domain Bacteria; phylum Pseudomonadota; class Gammaproteobacteria; order Pseudomonadales; family Moraxellaceae; genus Perlucidibaca. Next base: position 5,896 of record JBFJJU010000059.1, on the reverse strand, counting down.
GGGCTATGCCGATTGGTCGGCATTTAGCGCCGCGCTGATGGCACACCGTGCAGTAGTTAGCAGCCACTTTCAAGACGTGATTGTTGCTAGCGAAGCTGAGCCGGCAGATGAGACTAGCATTGAGGTTTGGCCTGATGCTGTGCAAGCACTGATTGACTCACGTGCCAGCCAGCAATTAGGTAGTACTAGCCGAGCGCGACTAAAGCGACTATTACCCTTGCTTGTTTCTCGATGCCAAGCGCATGAGCATGCGGACTTAGCATTGTCGCGTGTATTGCCGTTAATCGAGGCCACGCTGCGGCGCTCAGCCTATTTAATGTTATTGATCGAAAACCCTGAAGCCTTGTCACGATTAGTCGATCTTTGTGCGGCCAGCCCATGGATTGCTGAAGCGTTGGCGCGGCATCCGGTCTTGCTCGATGAGCTACTCAATGCCGCCACTTTGTTTGCTCCGCCGACCGCCGAAGTCTTGGCAGCCGACCTGCGCTCACAGCTCATGCGCATCCCTGAAGATGACCTTGAGCGGCAGATGGATGTGCTGCGTATTTTTCAAAAAGGCCATGTGCTGCGCGTGGCGGCGTCAGACCTGAAAGGCACATTGCCACTAATGAAAATAAGCGATGCGCTGACATGGATTGCTGAGGTAGTGCTGCAAGAAGTGTTGAATCTGTGTTGGCATCAGTTGGTGGCTAAGCATGGTCGCCCGCATCGCGTAGATGGCAGTGATTGCGAGCCAGGATTTATCATTATTGGCTACGGAAAATTAGGCGGCATTGAGCTTGGCTATGGCTCCGACTTGGACTTGGTGTTTATTCACGACGGCGATCCATCCGGCGAAACCAATGGTGCTAAGCCGCTAGACACCGCTAGCTTTTACGCACGCCTAGGACAAAAAATCATTCACATGATGACCACGGCAATGGCCACAGGCCAGCTTTATGACGTGGATATGCGTCTGCGGCCATCGGGCGCTTCAGGCCTGTTAGTGACCTCGCTCGATGGCTTTGCCAAATACCAAGCGGAGCATGCTTGGACTTGGGAGCATCAGGCCTTAGTGCGGGCTCGTGTGGTGGCAGGTGATGCGGCCTTGGCAAAAGGTTTTGAGCATGTGCGTGAGGAGCTGTTGCGGCGCTCGCGTGATGCTGCAGCTCTTCGCACGGAAGTTGTCGATATGCGGCAAAAAATGCGCGATCACCTAGCACCAAAAGATCTGAATGAGGTGGACTTAAAGCATAGTCCGGGTGGGCTCGTCGATATTGAATTTTTGGTGCAGTACCTAGCGTTGGCGCACGCGCATGCGCACCCGGAAATCTGCCAGTGGCCAGATAATATGCGCTTGCTAGAAACATTCATCACAGTGGGCATTTTGCCGGCAGCAGACGCGCAGCAACTCATGGCGGCTTATATTAGCCTGCGTGCGCACATTCACCGACAGGCGTTAGCCAACGAGAAGCAGCTGCTTGTGATAGATGAGCTGCTTCGTGAGCGCGAAGCGGTGCAGCAGATATGGCACGACACAATGGAGCGTTTATGAAAATACTAATTACCGGTGCCACTGGCCAAGTAGGTCATGCACTAACGCAGCGTTTGGCTAGCTTAGGCGATGTCATTGCTGTAGATAGACACGGAGCTGATCTGGGTAAATCAGACAGCTTGGTGGCTGTACTCGATTCTTATCAGCCCGACTGGATCATCAATGCAGCCGCTTATACGGCCGTAGATAAAGCTGAAAGCGAACCGGTACTGGCTAATGAGATCAATGCGAAAGCGCCAGGTGTGATGGCTGTATGGGCCGAAAAGCATGGTGCAAAATTAGTGCATTACTCCACCGACTATGTTTTCGATGGACAGCTTGATGAGCCATACAAGGAAGACGCTGCGACAGCCCCGCTGAATGTTTACGGCGCTACTAAGTTGGCCGGTGAGCAGGCTATTTTGGCGACAAAGGCGCAAGCATGGGTATTTCGCACAACTTGGGTTTTTGCCACGCATGGCGCTAATTTTTTGAAAACCATGCTGAAGTTAGGGCAGGAGCGCGATGCGCTATCGGTGGTTAATGATCAGGTAGGTGCACCGACTTCGGCGAGTTGGATAGCAGAAGTCACGGCGCGTTTGATGGAGGTGGAAAATGCACCGGCTCCGGGTGTTTATCATCTGGCCGCTGCGGGTAGCACACACTGGCTGGGTTATGCGCAATTTGTGCTTAGTGAGGCGCAACGACTAGGCATGCCACTTAAAGTAAACTCTGAGCAAGTAGTTGGTATTCCATCAAGTGCATATCCTACGCCGGCACAGCGACCGATGAATTCGCGTCTGAATAGTGACACGCTCATGCGCGCTTTGGGTATCAGCGCTCCGGATTGGCGCAAAGATGTAGCGCAAGTGACTGCGGAACTCGTGGGTCAAGCAAAATCATTGAGCAAGGTCGTTTAGCTAGTATCGAAAAGCACGACTTTATGGTGCAATAGCCGACTACTTTTATTGTGCTGGCCAAATGGCGAGTGCGCTGTGTGCGTGGAGAGCAATCGATGTCGATGTCTGATCGTGATGGGGTGATTTGGTATGACGGCAAGCTGGTGCCGTGGCGTGAAGCGCAAACTCATGTGCTCACTCACACTTTGCATTACGGTATGGGCGTCTTTGAGGGCGTGCGTGCGTACGCCACCGACCGTGGCGCGTCGATTTTTCGACTAAAAGAGCATACCGAGCGCCTGTTTATGTCGGCACATATCATGAATATGCCAATGCCTTACAGTCGTGATGAAATCAACGAAGCGCATCGCACCGTGGTTCGCGAAAACAAACTGCCGCACGCCTATTTGCGCCCAATGGTGTTTTACGGATCTGAAGGCATGGGCCTGCGCGCTAGCAATCTGAAAGTGCATGTGATCGTGGCAGCATGGGAGTGGCCAGCCTACATGGGTGCTGAAGCGCTTGAGCGTGGCATAAAAGTTCGCACATCTAGCTACACGCGTCATCATGTCAACATCTCGATGACACGTGCAAAAGCTAATGGTAACTACATCAACTCGATGTTGGCTCTGCAAGAAGCTATCTCTGGTGGTGCTGAGGAAGCGCTAATGCTCGACCCTGAAGGATATGTTGCTGAAGGTTCAGGTGAAAACGTGTTCATCGTGCGCGATGGCGTAATCTATACACCTGATGTGACCTCATGCCTCGACGGCATTACGCGTAAGACCGTGATTCAATTAGCTGAGGCCAATGGCTACACGGTGAAAGAGAAACGCATTACTCGCGACGAAGTTTATATTGCGGACGAAGCATTTTTTACTGGTACCGCCGCTGAAGTTACACCAATTCGTGAGCTCGATGGCCGCATGATAGGTGCGGGCCATCGTGGCCCTATTACCACCGTATTGCAAAAGCAGTACTTCGATGTCGTTAATGGCCGTTCGGCTGAGCATGCCGACTGGCTGACGTCGGTTAGCGAATAGGTGCTAACTGCTGCCGAAAAGCCAGAGGCTGCTGAGCGGCCTTTGGTTATTTGGCGGCTACTCGATGGGAAACCAGGCCATGAAAGTCAAACACTAGGCTTGCTGCGTGCACTGGAGCGTCTTGCTGTTGAGCGTGGCCAAGCTGCGCCGAAAAGTGCTGATTTATTTGTTGCAGACCAGCGCCTTTCTGTATGGGACTTCGTGCTCAAGCGCTTCCATCTTGGCCGTAACTTAGCGGCGCCAGATTTTATTATCGGTGCCGGCCATCGTACGCACTGGCCTATGCTCTGTGCCCGTCGCGCTTTTGGTGGTAAGGCAATCGCCCTCATGTCGCCAAGCTTACCTTGCACTTTTTTCGATCGAGTTGTTGCGCCTGCGCACGACGGCTTAACGGGTCGTAATGTTATTGTCACCCAAGGCGTGCTCAATGCTATGCAGACTGGGGTTAAGACGCCAGGTTATACGCTGGTATTGGTGGGCGGTGAAAGTAAGCATTTCGGGTGGTCAAATGAGCAAGTATTGGCGCAACTAAAAGAGCTAGCCTCGCGCTACCCGAAGCTTTGTGTGACTGACTCGCGGCGTACACCCACTACTTTGCGTATCGAGTTGGCCTCAGTTTTCGCAGATCGCTACATGCCATGGGAAAACTGTCCGACAGGCTGGCTAGCCAGCGAGTTAGCAATTGCCGAGAATGCGTGGGTGACCGAGGATAGTGTATCGATGATTTATGAGTCACTCAGTGCAGGATGTCGTGTTGGTTTGCTTGGGCTAGGCGATGCCAAAGGGCGGCTGACACAAGGCATTGCCCATTTGCTAGAGGATAAGCGAGTAGTGCGCTGGCCTCCGAGCACAGCAATGCCTGAGTTGCTTTTGACGACGCAAACATTTACAGAGTCTGACCGTGTGGCGCTTGCCTTATTTTCGGTGGTGAGAACATGATGGCACTATGGCTAGTGCCTGCGCTATGGCTACTTTGGTTTTCCCACCGCTATGCTTGGTGGCGGCCTGTTGTGGGTTGGGAGCGTCCTCGTGTGCTGATGTATCACATGGTTGGCTCGCATAAAGACAAGGCTAAGTTTAACGGCCTTCGTGTGCGTCCTGAACGCTTCGAGCAGCAGGTACGCTGGTTGGCAAACAATGGGTTTCAGTTTTTTACGGTGAGCGAACTGTGGTCACAATGGGGCACTCTGCCAGAAAAATCAGTTGCTATAACCTTCGATGATGGTTATGCCGATAACCTACATAATGCGCTACCCATCTTGGCAAAATACAATGCTCGCGCCACGATTTATGTGGTTGTAGATCGTCATGGCCGTGACTGGTCTACCTATAAGAAAGCACATCATAATTCTGGTGAACTGGCTCGCGAGCCTAAGCTCAGCGATGCAGAGGTAATGGCACTTGTTGCTAGTGGCCGCATAGAAATCGCTTCGCACACACTGACGCATTGCAATATGGCGACTACCTCGGTTGATGATAAGCGTCATGAGTTGGCTGCATCAAAGCAGAGGTTGGAGGCACTGGTTCAGAATCCTGTCATTAGCTTTGCCTATCCTTTTGGTATCTACTCTACTGAGGATATTCAGCTTGCCCGTGAGGCTGGCTACACCACTGCGGTAACTACGATTGAAGGGATTGATCAGCTCCAGCCTTTGCCTGAACCACTAGATCTCAAGCGTATTAAGGTTAGTGGTAAGGACAACCTACTGGCGTTTGTAATGCGTATGCGCGGAGGTCGGCGTGGCTGGTGATCGTGTACTCTGGCTATTAAGCGATGGTGCGCCCGGACATTGGAGCCAGAGCCAAGGCATTGCTGATGCACTAGCAGCAACGGAGCCGGTTGATATTCAGCGTATCGATTTGACCGTGCGCAGTACCTTTTGGAAGAGGCTTGGACGGCTGAGCCTGCCTTGGATTCGCAACTCACGGTGGTGGCTAGCCAAAGTCTATAACATCAGGCTTCCAGCTAGTACGCCAAGTCTTATTATCTCTTCAGGCGGCAACACACTGCTGGCCAATGCTTTATTAGCTCGATTGTTCAACGCGCCTAACGTGTATAGCGGTACGCTCAAAGGATACGACGCGAGCGCTTATCGAGTGATCTTCACTGTGGTTAGCCAAAAGTTGAGTAACAATTGTGTTCTTCCTTTACCCCCTGTGCCGCAGGCTATTTCGTCTGTCCCTGATATTGCCGGCGATGCGACTCCATGCGTCGCGGTATTAATTGGCGGAGATGGTGCTGGTTATCGCTACACAGCCGCTGACTGGCGGAACTTGGCGCAATGGCTAGTTGCACTGGCCGCATCCCGAGAAGCGCGTATTTTATTGACTACTTCGAGACGAACAGGCGCCGCTGCTGAAGCTATTTTGCAAGCGGAACTGCCGGTCGATTTGCTGGCAGATGCTGTTTGGTGGTTACAAGACCCACGTCCTGTGGTGCG
>JBFJJU010000058.1:0-15453 GCA_041612115.1 Perlucidibaca sp. | reverse complement strand
GTGCACGCCGAGCGTCGAAGCAGTTCTTTAGCGCGACTGCGGTGAGCTTACCTTGAGCATTAAGCGGAAGGCTGTGCAGATAGCGCCAGCGGCGCGGTAGTGCGACGGCCTCGATATGCTCTGCAAGCACATGACGCAAAGCGGTATTGAGTCCGCGTTTGCCTTCGCGCTCATGCAACAGCCAGCCTGCGGCAGAAAGTAGGGCAACCACGCCGAGTGTCAGGCGCGGCGCATCAAGCACCACGACATGCGCTTCGCTAATCCATTCAGTGGCGCTCAATACGCGCTCTATGGCCGTTAGCGAAATGCGCTTCTCTTCAACCTTGACGATGCGATCGCTGCGCCCATGCAGCATCAGACCTAGGCTAGTTTGCTTGGCAACTGTGCCGGTACCGTGCCAGCTCATATCGGCGTTATGTGGCGAGCTGACCTGCAAAAGCTCATCTGTAACGCGAAGGTTTACGCCCGCTAATGGCTGCCAGTAGATAGCCTCGCTCTGTGTGCGCTGACGCCAAGCCATCCCGCCAGTTTCAGAGCTGCCAAATACTTCGATGGGCGCTTGGCCAAGCAGCAGCAAACTATCACTCAATGCGCTATCGGACAGTGGCCCGCCTGAGGAGAAAATCGCTTGCAAGTGATGGCGGCAGCTTGCCCATGGTAAGCCTGCCGGCAGTCGCTTTAAGTGCGCGGGGCTAGTCACCAGTGACGCGGGCCCTTGTGATAAGGCACGAACAATATCCTCTGGAAAGCGCAGGGCATTCGAGGCGAAAGGGCGGCCAGAGGCCAACGGCCAGAGGATATGAAAGAGCAGGCCGTAAATGTGCTGGTGTGACACGGTGGTGTGTAGCGTTCCGGTGTGATGCGTTGTGTCAAAGCTAGCAGCGAGGTTATGAACTTCACTGAAGAGCTGATCTAAGCGTTTGAAAATCGCTAATGGCTCACCAGTTGAGCCCGATGTGTAAATGACGAGCTGCTCGCGTTGGGTCGATAGTGGCTGCCAAACGACGCTTGTTGAATCTGTGTGGGGCAGCGCTTGGACTGCGCCGGGCAAGTCGCCAGCAAAGCCATCAGTCATAGCAGTCAGTCGAGCTAAAGTGGCGGGCAGCTTATCGCCGGGTAAATAAACACATTTCCCTGCATGCCAAGCACCAAACAGAGCAGCAGAAAAATCAAAACTATCATCACAATACAGCGCGATGTTGGTGTGTTCGCTAGCGATGAAAGCGCCATACCAACGCGCGGCAAGGGCACTAAAGTCGTTAAAGCTCAGTGGGGTGTCTTTGCGCCAAGCGATCACTGCGTTAGCAGGCCGGCTATTGCTGAGCAGTGTTTCCAGCGCGATGGACTTAGTCATTTTGCGCTCTGGCTTTGACGCGTTGCCTGACTAACCATTCAATGGCGAACAGACTGGCCATGAGTAAGTAAGATATTAGGCTGTTGTAAAGCGCCCATGTTTTTGTGCTGGCGCAGAGTGCTGTGGCCAATGCGACACTGCCGTTGATGGCAAAGAAAGCACACCAAACCAGTGTCACTTTTCTCGTATAACGCACACCGGAGGGCGGTAAGTCAGGCTCATGCAGCCGTGCTAAGCGCTCAATAGCCGATGGTGGAAAGCGCAGGCTGAACATAAACACGACCAACAGCGCGGCGTTGACCAATACGGGATATAGCTTGAGTGGCAATACCTGGTTGGCAATGACCGTAGTGGCGACTAATAAAAGCGCGCAAGCACTGACGATTAACCATACTTTTTCGCGAGTCGCCCACGCTCTAGCAAGCGCCATGACAGCCAGTAGAGTGGCTAATACTCTGGGCTCGACATGATACATGCCGAAGTAGATTAACGCCGGGTAGCTAAGAGTGAGTAACGCTAGAATGGCCAGGCGCATAGAGTTCAGGGTTAGGTGGGATCGATCAGTAAGCCGTGCAAGGCAGTGACGACATCTTGTAGCGTGCGCACGGCTTTGAATGCTTCGGGATTTAGTCGCGAGCCAACGAGCGGCTTGAGCTTTACGATGAGATCAACGGCATCGATGCTATCAATATCAAGGTCTTCGTAAAGTCGTGACTCAGGCGTAATGCGCTCGGCACTAATCTCGAAAGTGTCCTGCAAAATCGAGCTTAGGCGCTCAAATATTTCCTGCTCAGTCATGTTGGCCTCCGACTAGCTAGTGCGTTGAGCGGCAACGAGCATGCTTAATGCGCGAATGCTGCCGAAGTGGCGACGAGTTTCCTCAGAGTCAGCCGACAACGTTAATCCATAATGTTTCTGCAACGCTAAGCCCAGTTCCAGAGCATCAATTGAATCCAACGCCAGGCCTTCATTAAAGAGGGCGGCTTCCGAATCAATATCATCGGATGTTATGTCTTCAAGATTTAACGCGGCTATTAATAGCTCTTTGATTTCTTGTTCAAGCGCCTGCATGGCGTGAGTGCTCCGTAGCGAAGTAGTGGTGTAGGTGTTCAGTGAGTCGTCGTGCCGCAATACTGGCCTCGCCGCCGGCAGCATCCAAGAACGGCTCGACAGCTAAGTCTTCTTGAGCACAGATGGTGAAGTGCATGCGCCGTGGCGGAACACTCCACCACGGCATGCCTTTCATTAGGCTGCGTGGTGTGCAGCTAATGGTGACCAGCGCCATATTTAGTTTGCCGCGCACCGCAATATTGGCCGCTCCGCGCTGAAGCTGCAATTTACCATTGGCTGGCGTGCGTGTGCCCTCGGGAAAAATGATGAGATTATCGCCAGACTTAACAGACGCAATACAGTCTTCAATTAAGCCGGCCCCAGAGTCGTTGCAGATATAGCCCGCCGCACGAATGGGGCCACGCATGAACGGGTTTTTAGCCAAGCTAGCTTTAACCACGCAGTTGGCATTGGGCACTAGCGACACCAGAAAAACAACGTCCAACAGCGTTGGGTGATTGGCTAATATAAGTTGGCCTTGACGGCGCAATTGGCCAATATTACGTAAGTCATGACGAAGGATGCCGAGCAGCTTCATCCACGCAATAAAAAGCTGAAATGATCGTTGTATGGTCAAGCGAGACCAAGCGATTTGGCGGCTACGGTTGCGCACACCGATTTGTAATAGCGGAAACACGATAAGCCATAGCAGAAGCCCGCCAATACCAAATGTCGTGAAGGCGATAGCCGTGGCGAGAATGCGCCAGTAATGCTTGATTAGCTTAAGCATGCTTTTGCCAGTGCCAAATACGGTTGCTACTACGTCGTTCAAGTGCCGGAGTGTCAGTGATGAGGAAATGTAATTCAGCGAAGTCGAGTGTTTGATATTGTGCGCAATCTTCAGGTTGAGCTAGCCGGCAGCGTAAGCTTATTCCTGCCTCATTAGTGGCTCGGATACGGCAAGCCCATGCATGGGGGCGACAGCTATTAAACAAAAATCCAGGTAGTAGGTCAGCGCGATCTTCGTAGCGCACAATCATGACTTCTTCGGCGCCATCGGCGAGTAAGCCTTGAGCCTCTATAAAGGCTGCTTCTGTCGTTTCTGCGCCTGCCGCAATGGCGCTGTAGTTACTGGTATCACTGTTGGCAATACCATAAAGCGCCGCAATAGCATTGTGCACAGAGAGGCTGAATTGTGTTGGCGACACCGTGCCTGTCTCTGCGAGTGCGCGTAGTAAGTCAGCGGAGCGTGATAGGTCGCCATAACGGGAGGCAAAAATAATGGGCGTTTTGCCTGCTTGGCAGTGATATGCAGCCTGCAATGCCATGCGTCCTAATCTATCTAAGCGGCGGCGCATCATGGAGGGCATTTCGGCGAGTGTTGGCAGCTCGTCGCTAACGGGAGGGATTGTGTCTGGCCAAGGTAGCCATGCTGTAGATTCGGTGAGGCCTGGTGCCCAGGCAGCCCAATCAACGACTTCAAAGCGGCGGCTATTAGCGCTAGGCGGCGAGTGCAAGCCTGACTGCTGGCCGAGCGAGGTGGGCACGAAAGTGCGATCCTGTGATATCCCGTCCATTGGGCACCTCGTGGCATGCTTACGCTAAAAATACAGCGTTGGATAATATCATGTAGCGCTTTTTCACGCACAGTAGCTGCTAGAGTCTCAAGTCAATTCTTACAATCATGGATGACACAATGAAGTTATGGCTCGCAACACTGAGTTTTAGCCTTTTTTGCATAGCACCAATTGTTGCTCAGGCAGCCGAAGATGGTCCTGCGCTCTACGCCGAGCATTGCGCAAAATGCCATGGTAGCGATGGCCATGCTGATACCTTGCGTGGTTACTTGTATTTCGCACGTAACTTTACCAGCCCGAGCTGGCAGGCTGCTAAAAGCGATGCGAACATTTTGAAGAAGATAAATTCTGGGCCGAGTTTTATGCCGGCCTTCGAGAGGTCCTTAACGTTAGAAGAGCGTCAATCGTTAGTACGCGTTATTCGGGGTTTTGCGCTTCAAAAAAACTGAATGATCTGATGCGGATCGAGTCTTTTAGTCAGGCGCCGGACTCGCTAGTTACGGCCTGTTTAAAACAGAATTTTTTGCTCTTCTGTACTCATCTTGCGTCAATGCTCCCCTATCCATGAGTTTCTCTAGCTCTTTTAGCTGGTCTATTATATTTGTGGGGGGTTGGTAGTTTGAGGGTGGTGGGCTAGCATTATCATGCTTCTTGGCGGCAGTCAGGATAGTCTCCCATGCTATATTTCTGAGTCCTAGCGTGCATCCTGCGGCTGAAACTCGATTGTATTTATTTTTATAAATAAGCACATCTCGATAGATGTAGAACTCTCTATAATTGCAATATCCAAACCCTGCAACAACGGCATATCTCCATGCATCAATATTTTCGTGGGTGAAAACGTATGGCGCAGGCCCCATTATTTTTGCCACATCAGAGCGTGTCGAGCCCACAGGAAGCTTATTGTACTTATGCTCTAACGAGGCGCAGCCGGAAATTAAAGCTAAAGCTATTAATAATGAACAATACTTAAGCAATTATAAGGTCCTTTTATTTTATTAGATGAGCGCGTCATAAATTATATCACGACAGTGTCAAATGAGGCGTCAGGCGGGTTTGGCAGAGATATGAAGACTCCATTTCGGAGGGCTCCATGGCTTGTCTGCTAAAACGAATGAAGCCCAGTCGCGTATTTTGCCAGTTGAAAATATCGTTCTGCGGTGGCTTTGCGTTTGTTTGGCGTCGCTATAGCTTTCTAGAAGCTTGATGGTGCTTTAGTTTTTTGGGGTATGTGAGGGGGTATATATTTAATTATTAGTTTAACTTTTTGTTAAAAAACAGAAGCTTAAATTGAATATATGGCTCCTATCTCCGCCACCATGCTCTTTGGCTTCTAAGGTATATTTCTTTTTAGGGGTACGATTAGGGGTACGGTGTTAAGTTGTTATGAAAATAACTTAGTAAGTACAGGGGTTTTGATGGCTTATTCAAGTCCTCTCTGGCGCACCATCTTTAAGGCTTAGCTTCGCTCGTAAGCCAAAAAAAAACCCGCTGATAAGGCGGGTTTTTGCTTTCTAGGGCTTAGCTTTTCGAGCCTACATCCGCTCCAACAATACCGCTGCACCTAAGCCGCCACCAGCGCAGCTCGATACCACGGCATAGCGTGAGTTTTCGGCGTGCATCCGACGCGCAGCTGTCATCAGCAAGCGAGTGCCGGTAGCGGCAAATGGGTTGCCCAACGCTAGCGATCCACCCCAGGAATTTAAGCGCTCTAATGGAATGCGTCCAGCTACCCATCCAGCGTGGTATTGCTGGGCAAACTCACTAGATTCAAGACAGGCTTGGTTGGCTAAAATCTGCGCAGCAAAAGCCTCATGTAATTCCCACACACCGATATCTTCGATGCTGAGCTTGTGCTTGGCCAGCAAGCGCGGAATGCTCGCGGCTGGGCCAAGTAGCATCTCGCTGCCGATATCGCTGACGCCAGCAAAAGCGTAGTCGCGTACGCAGGCTAGTGGCGTTAAGTCGTTTTCGGCGGCATAGGCCTCACTGGTTAGCAAAAGTGCTGCCGCGCCATCGGTAAAGCGTGATGCTGTACCAGCGGTGATGATGCCTGAGCTTTTATCAAACACAGGTTTGAGCCTAGCCAATGACTCCAGTGTGCAGTTGGCGCGCGGCGAGTTGTCATCGCTAACGAGCGTGTCGTCAACTTCTACAGCATCGATATCTTGCTGCAAATAGCCGGCAGCCAGTGCCGCAAGAGTCAGCTTGTGGCTACGTACAGCGAAGGCATCGCTAGCTTCACGGGTTACACCCCACTGTTTAACCATGACTTCGGTGCATTCACCCATGGACATGCCGGTGGTGAAGTCGCCACCGCTAGGCATCACCGGCAATATATCGCGTGGGCGCAATTGGCCGAGTAGGCGCATGACGCTGCTGGCTGAGCTGTCTTGGCGCAGTTGCATGGCGCCGCGGCGTAGCGTGCGCGAGTAGCGCAGGGGAATATCGGAGAATGTTTCAGTGCCAACGGCGATGCCCGAGTCGATACGGCCGAGGCTGATCATGTCGCACAGGCTAGTCACTGACGCGGTTGCCGATAAGCCCGCCATCGATGTGGTGCAGGCTGGCACAGTCGAGGCGATGCCGGCGGCGAGCATGGCTTCGCGCGCGACGTTCGAGGTTTCGACTTCATGCACCACGGTGCCGGCCATGACCATGCCCAGCTGGTCGGGGTCGATGTCGCTGCGCGCGAGTACACCACGAATGGCGTGTGCGGCGAGTTCATAGCTCATCAGCTGCGAATAGGCACCGCCAGAATCCAAAAATGGCGTGCGGCTACCGCAGACAATCATGGCTTTATTTAAGGCGCTCATGAAGCGCTCCCGGTGGCCTTGATGTCAGCAGCTTGAGCTTCAGACGCTTTAGTGCCGGCAAAGCGACCAACTAAATGCATGCCATGATCAGAAACCACGCGCAGAGCGTGTTGGCCATCGGCATCGATGCTCGGGCTAACGTCTACTGACACTTTGCCGCTGGGCATGGGCAATGGTTTTACCCAACGAATATCCAGCTCTTGAATGTCCCAACCGGCATTGAGCAGGGTTTCCCAGGTTTTTGCGAGCTGGCCAAAGCCATGCAAGATGCAGCTACCAGTGGCGGTGCGACGGCCAACTGCAGGCACGGTATGAATGGGGTTGAAGTCGCCGGTGAGGAAGGCGAAGCGCAAGCCATCTTTAGCGTCTACCGACCAGCTGCCCGTTGCCTCAAAGGCGGGCTCGACACGTTCCGCAGCGGCTTTTTTGTCGCGCGGGCCAAGCAACACGGCGGCATAGCTATCGATATCTAAGCAGCGACCTAGGCCTTCAATGCTGGCCTCTATACGCATATGAATACGCAGGCGATTGCCGACTTCCTTTACTTCAACGAGCTGGCCTTCCAGTGTCATCGGCATGCCGCGCGGGATGGGCTGGTGCATCACCATATGCACACCTTGGTTCAACAAGGTGGTGAGATTATATGGTGCTAAGCGGCCCAGCTCAGCCAATAAGGGCATGGCCCAGTGACTGCAAAAGTGCGCTGGCACTGTGTCGTTATAACGCGCGGCGGATGCGCCGGTCCATTCGCTATAGGCATCGATAAGCTCATCGCTGGCGGGCGAAATGTGGTCGTCTTTGCGCACCGGCATTGCCGGTAGTTTGCTGGGACGAGTTAGTGAATTACTTGAGAGCACCCCAGCTTTGAGCATGGCGTAAATTTTTGGTAGTTGCTGTGGTAAAAAACGGATAGTTAAATCGTTAGGCATGTCGAGTCTCGTACAAAAAATAGATTACAAAAAATTAAAGATATATGCGCTTCGGCGTGTGAATATTGCCCTAGCTAAAACTGAAGTGCACGTAACAAATCGCGTTCGTAGTAGGCGCTTGCCAAGGTGTGCAGCTCGGCGTTCATTAATTCCTTCAGCTCATACAGGCTCATTGCGGATGTATCTAGTCGGCGCACGCCATAGGGCGTGAGCTCGCTGAGCTGGCGGGCGGCGTTCTTCAGCAAAATTTGTAGCCAAGTCCAGGGAGTAGCCTCGAAGCGATAGCTCAGGCGAAGCTGATCAAGCGTTTGGCGTAGCAGCTGTGCATCGATAATCTCAAAATAACGCGGCATGACTTGCGTCAGCAAGCCATCTAAGCGGTGCCAAATCAGGCGCTTTTGTTCGGCGCTGTAGCGGTTCCACTCAACGACTTCGTGCAAGTAGCGTCGACAGCCTCGGCAAACAATGTCGCCATAAGTAGTCGAGCAGATGCCAACGCAGGGCGTTGGGACGGTTTCAAACGGCATCAGAAAAACCTATGCAAAAGCGGCAAGACCCAGACGATAGCAAAAATAGCGACGGTTGGGCTTGAACCGTTGGGCGGACTCTGCGACAAAGAGTGCCTAGTTTCTTAGTTAAAAGGTACTGCGTGAATACTTACATGATGTTGAAGCATCCTCACATGTTAACGGCGGCGCTACTGGCGCTGATGTATTTGTGGCGAGGCTTTTATTTACTTACGGGCCAAGCTGAGCGACCCGCTAAACTGCTGCGTATAGCGCCGCATATTTTAGCCACCATCATGTTGGTGACCGGCTTTGCTATGGTGTATCAAGTGGGTGCCATCCCTGGCTGGGCTTTGCTCAAGCTAGTGCTGCTGGTGGCATTTATTGTTTGCGGTACGGTAGCGTTTCAGCGCTCTCGTGGCTCTAGCATTGCCAAGCCAGTCTTTACGGTTGGTCTAGGCCTACTATTTGCCATGTGTTGGTTGGCAGTGGCTAAGCCAGCAATGGGTGTTTTCGGGTAGACTGACACGCGACGTAAACCTAAGCGCGATGGCTGCGTTTAGCGGGTATCTAAATTTAGGAGTTTTATTATGCGTTTAATGATTGCTGCAATGGCCGCCGGCGCACTGGTTCTGGCTGGCTGTACAACAAATCCCTACAGTGGCGAAAGCCAAGTAGCTAAAGGTGCTTATGGCGCGGCTATTGGCGCTGCAATTGGTTGCGGTATCGCTACAGCAACTACTAAGCATGGCAAACGCAATGAGCGTTGCTTGCAAGGCGCAGCCATTGGTGGCGTGACTGGCGGTGGCGTTGGCGTCTATATGGACGTGCAAGAAAAGAAATTACGTGATCGTTTGGCAGGCGTTGGTGTTGGCATTCAGCGTGACAAAAACACAGGCATTATTACCCTGATCATGCCTGGCAACATTACCTTTGCCACAGCGCAAAGCGGTGTTCGTGCAGACTTCTATCCCGTGCTTGATGCTGTTGCTGACGTGCTGAAAGAGTATGACGAAACATCGATCACTGTTTCTGGTCATACCGATAATGTCGGCGCTGCTAGCTACAACCAGACTTTATCGCAGCAACGTGCTTCAGCAGTTGCCGGCTATTTGGTGAATCGTGGCGTTGCTGGTAACCGTGTATCGGCTATTGGCTATGGCATGAACCAGCCCATTGCTAGCAATGCTAATGAAAGTGGACGCTCGCAAAACCGTCGTGTTGAAGTAGTGATTAACCCACCACGTGGTTAACTTCTCTGCACGATAAAAAACGCGCCTCTGGGCGCGTTTTTTTTGCTTAACAACATGGGTGTAGTGTCATCAGAGTGCTGGCTTTAGCGTTGTACTTTAATTGGCTAATGTGGAGGGGCATATAATGTGGCGAGTTTGTACCGCAGTGTTGTTAGTGCTGCAGATGGCCACGGCGCATGCCTCTTTGACAGTCCATATTCAACAGACGCTAGAGAAAGGATTTGATCTTGCTGTTGCTAACTTCACTGGGCCATCAGCGGGTGAGCCTTTGGGCGATATCATTCGCAATGATTTGCGTCACAGCCCAGGCTTACGCGTCGCCGAGCAAGCTGTGCGTGCATGGCAACCGGGCGTTATTGAGTTTAATGAGGCGGTGCCAGCGGTCACAAGTTTAACGGATGCCGAACTCTCCAATGAGCCGGTCCCAGCGTTGCCGCAATATATTGTGCAAGGGTTTGTGCAGCAGATAGCGCCGCAGCGCTACCACTTTAGCTATGCCGTAGTTGAGCCAGCAACTCAGCGCGTGGTGTTGAGCGGGCAGCTTAAGGCGGGTAATGGCCGTTGGCGTGCTGTTGCGCATTACATCAGTGATGCCGTGTATGAAAAGCTTATCGGTGTGCCAGGCATGGCGTCGCGCCAGCTGGCTTATGTGCAGGTGCAGGGCAGCTCGCAATATCGCTTGATGCTCGCTGATAGCGATGGTGCCAATGCCCGCACATTGCTGCAGTCGGCCCAGCCACTGCTGTCGCCAAGCTGGTCGCCCGATGGCAAATCGATTGCTTATGTGAGCTTTGAGGACGGCCAATCGGCTATCTATAGTCAAAATATAAGTAGCGGTGAGCGTACACGCTTGACGGCACTCACTGGCACCAGTGCGGCGCCTAGTTGGTCGCCCGACGGCCAGCGTCTAGCGATGTCGTTATCGGCAGCAGGCAATGCTGACATCTATATTTATCGCCTGAGCGATGGCGATTTGCAGCGTGTCACAGATCATGCCGCGATTGATACCGAGCCAACATGGGGAGCTGATGGCAACTCACTACTGTTTACCTCTGATCGCAGTGGCCGTGCGCAAATCTACCGTATTGACTTAAGCAGCAATGACGCTCAGCGTGTCAGCTTCGCTGGTCGTTTTAATGCGCGAGCGGTGCTGGACCCAACGAGCAATGCCATGGTCACGATTCACGACAGCGGCGATGGCCGTTACCGCTTAGCTATTTTAGAGCCAAGGCGTGCGCCGTGGTTTCTGAGCAGCGGGGCATTGGCGAGCACGCCGAGCTTTGCATCTAACGGCCTGCTGCTGACGTATACCGAACAAACTGTTAGCGGTGACCGTGTTTTTTTCGTCTCGCGTGATGGGCGGCTGCGTTGGCAGTGGCCAGAGCGGCTTGGCACGGTACGAAGTGCCGTGTGGTCGCCTAAATAGCAGCAGACCCCGTTGTAAAACTTGTTTTATCCCATCCTCTGTAGGAGCATTTCTTATGCAAAAGCGCCATCTTGCCGCACTCATCAGTGCCAGTATTTTCACCGCAACGCTGTCTGGTTGTGCGATGTTTCGCAGTGAGCCAACAGCACCACCTGTAGCGCCGGATATGAGTTCCGATACACTGCCAGAAGCTGTAGAAATAATAGCGGTTGATGCAGGTGTCGGCGCGATTGCAAACTGCAGCCGTGCGCAGTTGCGAGCGCTGCTGAATGCGCAAACTCCAGAAGTTGCGCAGTTGTTGCGCCACAATGTGTACTTTTTTGCTACCGATGCCAGCGAGCTTTCACCAGATGCATTGGCTAGCCTGAATGCATTAGCGAGTGTGCTGAAGTCAGCGCAGGGTGTTAGCGTTCAGCTGGATGGCCATACCGATGCGCGTGGCACGCATGACTACAACTTGGCGCTCGGTGAGCGCCGTGGCAATGCAGTAGCTAGCTATCTGCAAAGCCAAGGTGCACAAGCGACACAAATGGCAGTGGTCAGCTTTGGTAAAGAGCAGCCAGTCGCTGAAGGCAATGACGAATCGGCGTGGGCAGAAAATCGTCGCGTTCAAGTCGCTTATTCTGCTTGCGATATGGCTCCCTGAGCCGTTAGCACCGCTTTTGCCAGCGACGGGGTGGGTTGCGATGCACTGCAGTGCACCCCAAGGTCGCGCAAAATACCATCGCCAATGCTAAAAATAAGGCCATGTACGGAGACGTCTTGGCCTTTTGCCCAGGCGCTTTTTAAGATGGTGGTATTGGCAACGTTGGCAACTTGCTCAACGACATTGAGCTCACAGAGCAAATCAAGCTGGGCCTCATAGGGCAGGCCTTCGAAGCGCGGTGAGTGATAGCGCTGAATGTCTTTGATATGTTGCAGCCAGTTATCAATCAAGCCAAAGCTTAAGTTGTCTAGCGCAGCTTTTACGCCGCCACAACCATAGTGGCCGGTGACTAAAATATGCCGAACTTGTAACACTTCCACTGCGTATTGCAGCACCGACAAGCAGTTCATATCGGTATGAATCACCAAATTGGCGACATTGCGGTGAACAAAAACTTCGCCGGGCAGCAGGCCCATGATTTCATTCGCTGGCACGCGGCTGTCGGCGCAACCTATCCAGAGCAGTTGTGGCGATTGCTGCTGCGCGAGTTTCTCGAAAAAGTCAGGCTCTTTGTCTTTAATCGCATCAGCCCAACGCACATTGTTCTTAAATAATGCATCTAACATTGTCGTTTCTCTTTAATGAACCGCAGTGAGTATGCCACGCTCAGCGCTAGCCTTTATGTCGGCTTTTGTCGATGATGTAAACCAAGTTGTTAAGGAAATCTGATATGACATCGCCTCGCATGGGCTGGCCACAACTACTGTCGCCGCAACGCTTCAAGGTGAAACGTGAGCATATTATCGGCGCACCGGCAGCAGCAACCGATCAAGGTTTAGCTGGCCTACGCTCAGAGTTTCACATCGACCATGATCGTGTGGTGTTCTCCACGGCATTTCGGCGTCTGGGTCGTAAAACCCAGGTGCATCCTTTGGCGCAGCATGACCATACGCATAACCGCTTAACGCACAGCGTTGAGGTGGCCAGTGTCGGACGCAGCTTGGGTAATCGCGTGGGTGCCAGTCTGGAGGTCAGTCCGCATGAATTGCCAACAGGTTTCACGCCTTTTGATGTGGGCGGCATCGTGCAGGTAGCTTGCCTTGCGCACGATATGGGTAATCCACCCTTTGGCCATACCGGCGAGTACGCCTTACGTGATTGGTTTCGTGATCCGGCGCGAGCTGAATTACTCGCGCCGCTAAGCAGCGCCGAGTATTGCGACATCACAACCTATGAGGGTAATGCTCAGGGCTTGCGCTTAGTATGTTCGCAGGAAATGTATCGCAACGAGGGCGGCATGCGCCTCAGTGCGGCCACCGTGGGGGCCTTGGTGAAGTACCCATGGACGGCGCAGTGCTACCCCAAGCGTGGCAAGTTCAATATCTACCAAGCGGAGCTGCCTTATTATCGAGAGGTAGCGAAGTCGCTGGGGTTAATTCAGCGTGGCGATGAGCAGTGGGCGAGGCATCCTTTATCGTATTTGATGGAAGCCGCCGATGATATTTGCTATGCCATTGTAGATTTAGAAGATGCGGTGGAGATAGGTATTCTCGACTTGCATGAGCTAGAGAGCTTGCTAGGTCCCATCGTTCATCCCGATAAACAGTGGCATATCCGTGACCCGCGCCAATATGCAGCAGCGCTGCGCGGCACCATGGTTGGTGCCTGCGTTAGCGATTTAGCCGACACTTTTATGCGTCATCACGATGCACTTTTGCACGGTGAATTGCCTGGCAAAGATTTGATTGCCGTGGCTAGCCCTACTATTCGTGATGCACTTTTGGCGGCCAAGCAACTCGCTCATGACAAGGTCTATCGTCATCGCAGCAAAGTGGTCACTGAGATTGCGGCATATCCCTGCCTAGGTATTGTGCTCGATACCTTAATGCCGGCAGTGCATGCATTTTGTGTGCACGGGGCGAGTGCTTTAACGCCACGTCAGCAAACTCAATTGGCCTTGCTTGAGACACCGCTAGAGCACGGCTTATCGCTTTATCAAGGCTATTTGCGTGTGTTCGATTTTGTCGGTGGTATGACCGATAATCATGCTGCTCGGCTGGCGCGAGAAATTTCTGGACTAGGGCTTATCTAAACCCAACTCTGGGTTTGAGTCGGCGCTAGGCAGTGCTATGCTCGCCCGCGGTGACTGATTAGTCGCGGTCAACTTAGATGGAGTTTATATGCAGTTAACGAATAGTGTCGCCATCGTTACCGGTGGTGCATCAGGCTTAGGTTTTGCTACTGCGCAAGCTTTTATTGCCAAGGGCGCACGAGTGGCCTTGTTTGATTTGAATGAAGAGGCCGGCACTGCTGCTGCCAAAGAGCTGGGTGAGAACGCTCGCTTTTGCCGCGTCAACGTTTCCGATGAGGCCTCGGTACAAGCCGGTCTAAGCGATGTTGTTGCTGCCTGGGGCGGTGTTCATATTGCAGTGAACTGTGCCGGTATCGGTAGCGCTATGCGCACCGTCGGTAAGAATGGCCCGCACTCATTAGACGTGTTCAATAAAGTCATTGCGGTGAACTTGGTTGGCACTTTTAACGTGACACGTTTAGCCGCCGTAGAAATGGCGAAAAATGAAGGCAATGCCGACAATGAGCGCGGCGTGATTATCAACACGGCATCGGTTGCGGCTTTTGATGGTCAGATTGGTCAAGTAGCTTATTCAGCATCGAAAGGTGCAGTAGTCGGCATGACACTGCCGTTGGCTCGTGACTTGGCGAGCATCGGTGTGCGCGTGAATACGATTGCGCCGGGTATTTTCAACACGCCATTACTCAATGCCGCACCGGATGCGGTGAAATTGCCATTGATCGAAATGACGCAGTTTCCGAAGCGCCTTGGCCATCCTGCCGAATACGGCAAGCTGGCAGTGCAGCTGGTCGAAAACGCCTTTATGAATGGCGAGACCATTCGTATTGATGGCGCAATTCGTATGGCGCCACGCTAAGTCGCGATTGCTAGCAGCTGATTAACGCAGCGGTGTCAGGTTTCAGATAAAGCCCGTGCTATGTCCTAGCTCGGGCTTTATCTTTACAATTGGCATACTTTAGCGCTGAGTGCTGTCATGACTTACCCCACCATTGCCGATTGCGTTGGCAACACGCCCTTGGTTCGCCTGCAACGATTGCCCGGTGACACTAGCAATACCATCCTTGTGAAGCTCGAAGGCAATAATCCCGCCGGCTCAGTGAAAGATCGTCCAGCTTTAATGATGATTAATGAAGCTGAGCGACGTGGTGATATTCGACCTGGCGATACCTTGATTGAGGCCACCTCGGGTAATACTGGCATTGCTTTAGCCATGGCAGCGGCAATTAAGGGCTATAAAATGCGCCTGATTATGCCTGCTAGCCAAAGCCAGGAGCGTCGCGATGCGATGGCGGCCTATGGTGCTGAGCTAATCTCCATGGATGCCGGCATGGGCATGGAGGAAGCGCGAGACCTAGCGCTGCGTTTGCAAGCCGAAGGCGAGGGCGTGGTGCTTAATCAGTTCGGCAATAGCGATAATCCATTGGCGCACTACCGTGGTACCGGTCCAGAGATTTGGCAGCAAACCAATGGTCAGGTTACGCACTTCATTAGTTCGATGGGCACAACCGGCACCATCATGGGCGTTTCGCGCTACTTAAAAGAGCAAAACCCAGCGGTACAAATTGTCGGCCTTCAGCCGATAGATGGTGCTTCGATACCTGGCATTCGTCGTTGGCCTGAGGCGTATTTGCCCACGATTTTTGAGCGCGATCGCGTCGATGTAGTTGTCGATACATCTCAGCAAGCAGCCGAAGACACCATGCGCCGTTTAGCCCGTGAAGAAGGCATATTTTGTGGAGTGTCGTCGGGTGGCTCGGTATGGGCGGCGCTAGAGCTATCAAAAACTGTCGAAAACGCCGTCATC
>JBFJJU010000057.1:0-15457 GCA_041612115.1 Perlucidibaca sp. | reverse complement strand
TACGAGAGCTGTCTTCACTTGCGCACTGTTAAAGGCTGAATTTCTGTCGATAGTTACAGAATAATAACAAATGAGGCTGATCATGAATCTTGCCCGTATTTCGGCCTTTCTGCCGATAGTTCTAGGCACAATATTTATAACGGCCTGCGGAGGTAGTTCGAGTACTACGGGCAATGGCGTAGCGCGCGAAGGTTCGTATTCTGCCGATATCGTTCGTACTGAAATGGGCATTCCGCACATCACCGCGCGTGATTTTGGCAGCTTAGGCTATGGTCAGGGTTATGCCTTCGCTGAAGATAATCTCTGCGTGATGATGGATGATTTTGTCACCATTCGCGGTGAGCGCTCACGCTATTTTGGCCCCGATGGCACGTATTCTATTCGCGCTAACGATAGCGTGGCAGACAATGTTTCCAGCGACTTTTTCTGGAAATTCATTGCCGATGAGGCAGCAATAAAGCGCACTGAGGCGAAAACCATTTCGCGCTTTAAGACGCTAGTGAAAGGCTGGACTGTCGGCTTTAACCGTTATATGAGCGAGTTAAAAGCTGGCCAGCACCCCGGTCGCCACTTAGCGTGCGCCGAGGGTGAGTGGCTCCAGCCCATAGTCGTGGACGATATGTATCGTCGCTTTGTACGCCTGTCGGTGTTGGCGAGTAGCTCGGTATTTGTTAATGAAATTGCTAGCGCTCAGCCACCGGGCTTAAACAGTCTGCCGCTACCCATCGGGGGCAGTAATGGCTTCGGCCCTCTGGGCGACTTGCTCTCGCCATTGCTAGATGTGCTTGGCGGCCTAGGCTTGCCTTTGGCGCAGATTGAAGCGCCACTGCGTGCCACGCCTTATGCGTCAGGTTCAGCCGCTGAGTTAGTGCAAAAGCAGCAAGCATTGGTCGCTGCACCCGGTGCTTTTGCTGATCTTCAAGAGCATGAGCGCTTTGGCAGCAATATGTACGCCTTTGGCAAAGATGGCAGCACTACTGGCAACCCGATTGTGTATGGCAACCCGCATTTTCCGTGGTCTGGTACTGAGCGCTTGTGGATGTCGCACAACACCATTCCTGGTCAGTTCGACATCATGGGCTCATCGCTATATGGCGTGCCAGCGGTGCTTATTGGATTCAATAAAAACGTAGCGTGGAGCCACACGGTGTCCACCGCTTACCGCTTCACGCTGTATGAACTCAAGCTGAATCCGCTCAACGCCACGCAGTATATCTATGATGGCAAGATTCGCGATCTCACGGCAGTGCCGCTAACCATTCAAGTCAAAAATACCAATGGTGAAATTACTGAGCGTAAACGCACACTCTATAAAAGCCATTTCGGTCCGATGATCACGGTTGGTGCCGCCGGCGTACCTGTGTTGGCGTGGACACCAGTGTTAGCGTACAGCATGCGCGATGCCAACTTAGAAAACGATCGCATGATTAATCAGTTTGGTCGCTGGAACGAAGCCACCAGCCTCGATGATTTTATTGCGACTCAAGCACAGCAACTCGGCGTGCCATGGGTCAACACCGTGGCCAGCGGCCCTGGCGGCAAAGTCTATTATGGCGATGTCACGGTAGTTCCAAATGTGCCCGACAGCCTAGTCGCTAGCTGCCGCGCTTTGCCGCTTAGCTTGGTCATTGATCAGGTCGCCGCCGGTTTGCCACTGCTCGATGGCAGCCGTTCATCCTGCGAATGGCTCACTGACGAAGATGCTCCAGCGCCTGGCGTGTTTGGCGCTAAAAACCTTCCAACCCTCACTCGTGATGACTATGTCACCAACTGTAACGATAGCTACTGGCTAACAAACGCCGAGCAGCCATTGACTGGCTTTGCACGAATCATTGGCGATGAAAATGCGGAGCGCACTCTGCGCACGCGCCTCTGTTTGCTGCAGGCTGAACGTCGTATGGATGGCAGTGATGGTCGTCCTGGCAAAGGCTTTGATATCGCCACTTTGCAGGATGTAGCCCTGTCTAGTCAGATTTATTCCGCCGAACTTGCGCGCCAAAAGGTTGTCGATAGTCTATGCACTCAGCCAGCATTAATAGGCAGCAATGGCCCGGCCAATGGCGGCGATGTTGCTGCGGCATGCGCGGTTTTGGCGGCCTGGGATGGTAGCGATAATCTGGCTTCTGCCGGCGGCCACATCTGGCGTGAGTTTTGGCGCTTGGCCAGTGCTGCTCCACTAGCATTGCCAATAGCGCTGCCAGTGCCAACCCCATTAACTGATCTATGGTCTGTGTCATTTTCCAGCAGTGACCCGATAAACACGCCAAACACGCTCAATACCAATGCGCTGACGGTGCAAATGGCTTTTGCTGATGCCATCGCGGCAGTTAAAGCGACTGGAATTCCGTTCGACAGACCATTGGGCGAAATCCAGCATTCGGGCGTGCACGGCGATGAAGTATTGCCGGTATTTGGCGGCAGTGGCGGGGCGGGCGCCTTCACGGTAATATCGACCAATCCTGCAAATCTGACATCTGACGGATATGCAGTGGAGTATGGTAATAGTTATCTGCAAACCGTTACTTGGGATAGCCAGCGCAACCCAATTGCGGCAGGATTCATTACGTATTCACAATCGACGGACCCAGCGAGTCCGCACTACAAGGATTTTACGCAGGCCTATGCAGAAAAGCGCTGGCAGACATTTCCGTTTAGTCCTGCGCAGATTCAGCAGCAAACCATCTCAAGAAAAACACTAAGCCAGTAACGCAATGCGTGCGGCAAAAAGAGGGAATATGCCATGACAGCAGAAAATAATACGCCAGTGCAGGCCGCACTTATTCAGCAAGCTTTTGATGCTCAGCGAGCTACCGCGCTGCGGCTGCGCCAGTCCACTTTTGGTGAGCGTCGTGAGAAAATTCGCAAATTGCGCGATAGCTTACTAGCGCATCAGGCCGACATTATTGCCGCCGGCTTCTCTGATTTCCGTAAGCCAGCAACTGAAGTTGAGCTTACCGAGATCTTGCCGGTAGTAGCCGAGGCAAATGATGCACTGCGTAACTTAAAGGGCTGGATGAAGCCGCAAGGTGTTTGGCCGTCACGCATGATGTTTGGCACTAAAGGCTATATTCAGTACGAGCCGAAAGGGCGTTGCCTGATTGTTTCGCCATGGAACTACCCAGTGAACTTGAGCTTGGGGCCTCTTATCTCGGCCATCGCTGCTGGCAACACCGCCATCATTAAACCATCGGAAATGACACCAGCTGCCGCAGCAGTCATTAGTAAAATCGTCCGAGAAGTGTTTGACCCTACCGAAGTGACGGTGTTTGAGGGTGATGCGCCGGTAGCGCAAGCTCTGCTCGAGCTGCCGTTCGATCATATTTTCTTCACTGGCTCTCCAGCGATTGGCAAGGTGGTAATGGCCGCTGCAGCGAAGCATTTGACCAGCGTTACGCTTGAGCTAGGTGGCAAGTCGCCAACTATCGTTGATTCCAGCGCAGACTTAACGCTAGCGGCGAAAAATATTCTTTGGGCAAAGTTCACTAACAATGGTCAAACCTGTATCGCGCCAGATCACATCTATGTGCATGCCGATGTTAAGGCCGACTTCGTGACCGCCTGCACAAAAGTGTTAAACGATGTCTATAGCGCACAGCCGCAACAGAGTGAGTATTTGGCGCGCATCGTCAATGAGCGTCACACACAGCGTATTAAAGGTCTGCTCGATGACGCGGTGGCTAAAGGTGCGCGTGTGCTGGCGGGCGGTCATAGTGATGCCGCGGATTGCTTTATTTCGCCGACTTTATTGGAAAACATTAGTGCCGACTCAGCCATTATGACCGAGGAGATTTTTGGGCCATTGTTGCCGATTTTCGAATATCGTGACCTAGATGAAGTAATTGCGCGTATCAACGCCGATCAAAAGCCATTGGCGCTATATGTTTGGGCGAAAGATGAGGCAGTGATTCAACGCGTGATGCAAAACACCACATCTGGTGGTGCTTGTATTAACCATTGCGTAGTGCAGTTCTTACACGGAAACTTGCCATTTGGCGGTGTGAATAACTCCGGCATGGGTAGTGCTCATGGTCATTTCGGCTTCAAAACCTTCTCGCACGAGCGCGCAGTGGTTCGAACGCGCATCATGTTGGCGAAAATGTTCTTCCCTCCCTACACAAACACCACGCGCAAGCTGATTTCGATTTTTATGAAAACGGTGTGATGGTCTAGTGCAAATAAAAAGCCCAGTAAGTACTGGGCTTTTTATTGTCTGTACATCGCTAAAAAGCCTTAGCCGCGATTGCGCATAACGCGTGCTTTTTCGCGCTGCCAGTCGCGATTTTTTTCCGTCTCGCGCTTGTCGTGTAGCTGCTTACCTTTTACGAGAGCAATTTCAATTTTCGCGCGGCCACCGCTCCAATACATTGCTAGCGGGATACAAGTATGGCCTTTTTGCTTAACCTCGCCCGTTAGACGAGAAATTTCACGACCCTTTAGCAGCAGCTTGCGCGTGCGCGTAGGGTCTGCGATGACGTGTGTTGAACTGGCGAGCAGTGGCTGAATATGCACGCCAATGACCCAGGCCTCGTTATTTTTCAGCAAGACATAGGCATCTGTCAGGTTGCATTTACCTGCGCGCAGCGATTTTACTTCCCATCCCAAAAGCACTAAGCCTGCCTCGAAGCGTTCTTCAACGAAGAATTCGTGGCGGGCGCGGCGGTTGAAGGCGATGGTGGATGATTTAGTTTGGCTCATAGGCGGCAATTATAGGCACAATGGTGGCCTTGTGTATCAGCGCGGCTATCTTGAAAATAGTCTTTTCGGCTAGAGCCGCCCTTTAATGATTAAAAAAGAGAGTAACTCATGACTTCGGTGACCACTCCCCGCTCAACTTCGATTATCGCCAGCGAGTCTGCTGTCAGCAGTATTATTGTAGCAATGACCGTGCTCGCATGGGCAGGCCTAGTCGGTGCCGGCGCGCTCTGGGCCGAACTGCCCTTTATGGCCATGTCAGCAGTGTTCGCGGCCTGGCCATTGGCATTAGCCGAGCGCGCTTTAGCGGTGCGCAGTAAGCGTTCACTGATCGATGGCATGCAGCACCTAACTCGTGAAAGTGATGCTGCTCGCGGATGGCGATTTATTGCCTATAGCGGCTTGTTAGCAGATTTGCTGGCCATGGTCCTGACAGCAACGTGGGCGGGTGTGTTTGCCACGGTCGCTGTGCAAAGTCTGATGCAAGATCAGTCGGGATGGTTGTCTTCGGCAATGCTGGTGCCGGCACTAACAACTTTTGCGATATTTCTTGGCCTATTACGCTATGTCGGACGCGCCAATCTGACACATTGGTTGCTGCCTATGTTGCTACTGGCAGGCATTAGTGGTTATAGCCTAAATTACGAGCAAATATGGCCTCTAGACTCCAGTCTTGCGCTGCCTGGCGGTGTCGGTTGGTCTGCAGCGGTACTCATCGGGGCGCTGCTAGGTGGAGCTGGCCTAATGGTGCGCTGGCCATGGCAGCAGCATGTAACACCGCAGCCGCTATTGCAGGGTGCTAGCGTAGTCTTCGCGGTGGCCATGCTGATCTCCTTGATGTTGCCTGGCTTGGCAGCTGTGTTGCTTGCCACTGTCGCGTGCCTCTTGATGTTGCTGGTATTGGCGCGACCTTGGCTAGCGGTGTTAAGTGCTCGCGGCTTAGCGATGTGGCCTGCACTATTTGTCGTGTTGATTGTCGTTACGGGCTTGGCTGAGCTGCTGTGGTATACCACCGGCCTAATTCGTCTGCAGCAGCTGAGCCTGGTGCTACTAGTGTGGATGACTGTGAATGCGCTTGTGTTGGCGATATATGCCGGCTGGATAATGAAAATAAGCCATGCCCGTAAAGCCTTAAGCCTGCCTAGTGAGGCGGCTTACAATATGTGGCGAATTGCGATTCGCTGGGTGGCCCCCATTACTCTATTGGCTGGCATAGCCTCATTGCTTGGGCTGATCTAATGCGTATAGAAATTGCGTATGCGGAAGTTGAGCAACAGTGGCTATGGCGGCGCGATGTGCCAGAGGGCAGCACGCTGGCGCAGGCGCTAGATGACGAAGAGGTGCGTGCAGTGTGCCCTGCGCTGCAAAGTGCCGAGCCACCCGCTGTTGGCGTGTGGAGTAAGGTGGTGGCTGAGCCGAGTGCGTATATTCTGCAGGAAGGTGATCGTGTGGAAATTTATCGGCCACTAATTATTGATCCGAAAGAGGCGCGCAAAGCCCGAGCTGAAAAAGCCAAGCTCACGCGCTAAAGCTATGATTATTAAGTTAAAGTAATATTATTTAGCGAAACTGAATTTATATTTTGCTGAACTGCTTTATTTTATATTACTGGTGAGCTTCCGTGTTTCTAACTTTTGTTGCTTATTGGCGCTGGTCGGAAATTTGATTATTCGTTAGACAGAAATGCAATCTCCTATAATGTATAACCTGTGTGCACCCAGTTGTGTTTTAGTTTTGTACTTATTCAAGTGGCTTTAGTAAAAACTAATGCCCTTAAAAGGGAGTGTTTAACATGAGTAAGAAAAAAGCTTATCTTCTGCCTGTGGCAACAGTTTTAATCTTGGGATTAACTGCCTGTGGAGGAGCAAAAAACTCTGCCACTGGCGGTACTGCTGAAGAGGCGCCACCAAGAGAAGCTGGCGACTTTAAAGTTAAGGAGTTAAAAGTCGAGGCTGGAGAGGGTAATGCCTCGGAAGTCACACCTACAATTAGTACATTTACCACTGAGGATGGAAAGTTAGGCATTCGCGTTAATGGAATAGACATTGGCGGTGAAGTGCAGACTCCAGTGATCAGCGATATGAAAATTGAGCCAGTAAGCGAGTCCGATAGTAGCGCTCGCATGGCTGCTAGAGAGACTGCAGACCCTAGTGCGTCGGATGCAGTATGCAAGAGCATCGAAACGGGCGCATCAGGAAGTGGTGATAAATTCGATATTGTAGTGAGCTTAGACACTACAGGTAGCATGGGGTCGCAGGCTGGAAAGCTAGCAGCAAAAATTGTTGATTTTGCCGCTAAACTTGAAGAGCAAAAACTGGATGTGCGCTTTGCCGGCATTACAGTGGGTGATGCATTTGCAACACTGAAAACCTCAAGCTCTAGCTATGCCTCCGATGGCATTGCACAAGGTAGTCTAGGTGCACCGCCAACCTTTGACAGCAGTGAGCGCCCAGATACTGGACTAGAGCTAATTACGGCTAACGATATGCAGTCTTTCTTTACTGAAGTAAAGAATAAGGTTGGAGGTGGTTTGGGTGGCGGAGATAGCCCAGAAAACTATTTAGGCCCAATTGATTACCTTAATAATAATATTGATTTTCGTAAAGATGCAGGGCGCTTCTTTGTTGCTATTGGAGATGAATGTGCTCATATCTCAGGGTCTAGCAGTAATATTGATGGGTCAGTTTGGGAGCCACGAAGTGCTGAGCTAATAAAAGAGTCCTTGATCAAAGATGGTGCCGCAGTGCATCTTATTTGGGCTAATAAAAGTTGCTCGTCGTCATATTATGATATGCGTAACTTGCAAAATGCGACTGGTGGCTCATGGACAAACATAAGTGATGCCTCTTTCGACTTAACTAAGCTTCCAGCGATTGAGGCAGTTGGTGCAAAGCGCAAAACACTTGAGTGCGAAGTGACCGTGGCAGGTAGTGTGAAGGTAACCTTCACTATCAGCGTTGGCGATGGTGTTGATAAACATTCGTGGGCTGTTACGGCAATTTTATGATGCCAGTTGCTCTAGTGACTTAAGCATGTGGTGTGAGCTAGCCACACTAAAGCGCCATTGAGGATTGCTCGCGATGGCGCTTTTTTATACCAACGCTGCTTATTCGGCAGGGCGCTGAGCTTCTAAGCTCGACTGTGTTGTGCGAACGGCACCATCTTTACTGCCCGGCAGCGCAGGCGCTGAGCTTGGCAGCGTGCCTTCGCGGTCAATACGCGCAACCACACCATCGCTAAAAAAGACGCTTAGGCGGCGATGCGGGACTTTATCGAGGCCGGCTTCTTTGGCGTAGGTGCCAGGAATAAAGCGGTAGGTGTAGTCCCAGCGAGTCGGGTTAAAGGTGTCGGTGATCAGTGGCGAGCCTAGCACATAGCGAACTTGCGCAGGCGTCATGCCATTTTTGACTTTATCGGCCTGTTCGCTAGTGACTGCTTGCCCTTGCACCACATCGATGCGGTAGGCGCTAAATACGTTTTTACAGCCCGCGGTGCTCAATACGGCAGCGGTGAGTGCGATTGCTAGCAGCTTCTTTTGCATGACCCGAGTGATCCTTGTAGCTTAAAGGGTAACTTAATGATTCGTTGGGCGCGCCCAACGAATCTTCAGGCTATCATACGGCAAACTATAGCTAAGAGACGAACCATGTCAGGAACTAGTTATGAGCTTCGCAAAGCGGGCTTAAAAGTCACTATGCCGCGAGTGAAGATTTTAGAGCTGCTGGAAAGCTCCGATGTACACCACATGAGCGCTGAGGATGTCTATAAGGCATTGTTGGCTGCCGGTGAAGATGTTGGGCTTGCCACAGTGTATCGCGTGCTTACTCAGTTTGAGTCAGCAGGTATGGTGGAGCGCCACAACTTCGAGGGCGGTCACTCGGTATTTGAGCTGAGCCAAGGCGATCATCATGACCATATGGTGTGTGTTGATAGCGGCGATGTGATCGAGTTTTTTGATCAGGAAATTGAGCGCCGTCAGCGAGAAATCGTGAAAGCGCGTGGCTATGAAATGGTTGACCACAGCCTTGTGCTGTATGTCCGTCGCATAGAAGAAAAGAAGGCCGACTAAGCGTTGATACGGACGTTCAGTCGGCCATTAAGGTTCTAGCATGCTCGCGCGTTTCCTCGGTAATGGTTACTCCGCCAGACATCCTTGCAATCTCTTCCACGCGCTCTTCTGGGTTTAATGCCACCACCGTGCTGTGCGTTGTGCCGTCAATAATGCGCTTTTCCACGCGTAAATGATGGTGGCCGCGCGCAGCAACTTGAGGCTGATGCGTGATGCTGAAAACCTGAGCATGCTCACCAAGCGCTCGTAAGAGTCGCCCGACAACCTCCGCAATGCCGCCACCAATGCCAACGTCAACTTCGTCAAAGACCATGACGGGAACAGGCGAGTGGCGCGCGTGTACCACCTGAATGCCCAGCGAAAGCCTTGAAAGCTCGCCGCCTGAGGCGACTTTGGCGAGTGCGCGTAGTGGCTGGCCAGGATTGGCGCTAAATTGAAACTCAATGTCATCAAGGCCGTAAGCGGCTGGCTTAGCTAGTGGCGTTAAGGTGAGCTCAAGGCGTGCGTTACTCATGCCGAGGCCAGCAAGGAACTGTTGAATGTCGCTGCAGAAGCTTGTGGCGGCTTGGCTGCGTGCTAGTCGCAAGGCTAGTGCATGGCTTTGATACTTTTCTTCGGCAGCTTGCGCTTGCTCGGCTAATTGAGCGAGGTCGGCGGCCTCAAGCAGGGCGTCGCGCTCAGCGGTTAGCGTCTCTGCAATAGTCGGTAGCTCTTCAGGGTTGGCGCGATGCTTTCGGGCTAGCTGATGGCATTGGCTGAGGCGCTGCTCAAGCTCTGCAAGTTCGTTTGGGCTGGCCTCTAGGTCATCAAGAAAATGCCGTAGCGTAGGGCTGGCCTCTTCAATTTGAATCTGCGCACTGCGTAGGAGATCGATGGTCTCTGCAAGTGCTGTAGAGCGCTGGGCATGCGGCTCTAAACTACGGATAGCGCGTTGCAAGTAGCGGCTAGCGGTATCATTCTCTCCCTCGCTAATTAATGCCAAAGCCTGCTCGCCGTCGAGCTGCAGGGTGCCAATATGTGCGAGTGTGTCGTGACGTTGCTCTAAGCGCGAATATTCGTCTTTGCCAAGATTAAGCTGAGCTAACTCATGCAATAAGTGTTCGACAATTTCCAGTCTCGCTACTTGCTCGGCGCCGGCACGTTCGGCCTTGGCTAGCTTGGCAGCACTATTTTGCCAAGACGAAAAGTGCCCGGCCAATGCCTTTGACTCAACTTGTAGCTTGGCGAAGCTATCGAGCATGCTGCGATGGCTATCTTTGCGTAGCAGAGTTTGGTGCTCGTGCTGACTATGAATATCAATCAAGCATTCGCCAATGGCGCGTAAGTCGCTGAGGTTGGCGGGTCGGCCATTAATATAGGCGCGCGAACGGCCGTCACGGCTGAAAGTGCGGCGCAGCGTGCACTCATCACCTTCGTCGAGTTCGCGCTCAGCCAGCCAAGCTGATGCCTCGGGTAGGTGGCCAACTTGAAATAAGGCGCTAACATCGGCGCGCTCAGCGCCGGCGCGCACCACTGAGCCGTCGGCGCGGTCGCCTAGACACAGGCCCAAGGCATCCATGAGGATGGACTTGCCCGCGCCGGTCTCGCCAGTAATGACGCTAAAGCCTGAGTTGAACTCCAGCTCCAGGTTTTCAACAATGGCAAATTGGCTGATTTTAAGCAGGCTCAGCATGGCGAAAAACTCTTGAGTCGATGACTTAATGATAGGCCAGCCATGTGCGACTTGCGATGCGGAGATGGCAAATTTTCACTTCGCCCTTGAAAAAAACAAGACATGGCACCACATGAGTAAGCATTCACGAGGTTGCCTAAGTAGGAGTTTTTATGAGCGAGCAAACGCCCCCAGAGCACGAAGACATTCCTGAGCAGGAGATGGATGATCAGCCGCAGGCTATGGATATCCCTGAGTTTTCCGACGATAGCGTAGACTTTCAGACTGCGCGTATTGCTGAGCTTGAAGGTCAGCTGAAGGATTTGCAGCTTCGCACGCAAGCTGAGGTGCAAAATATTCAGCGTCGCTCAGAGCGTGATGTCACAGCTGCGCATAAATTTGCATTAGAGAAATTTGCCGGTAGCCTGCTTGATGTTGCAGATAACTTGGAGCGCGCGCTGCAAGCCACTCCTTCGGAAGAGCCCGCTCTAAAAGCTTTGCATGAAGGCGTATCACTAACGCATAAGCTTTTTGTCGACACTATGAAGCGTTTTGGTGTTGAGGCGGTTGATCCACTCGGCGAGCCGTTTAATCCTGAGTTGCATCAAGCAGTATCTACTCAGCCATCGACCACGGCTGAACCGAACTCAGTCACTGCGGTGTTCCAAAAGGGCTACACCTTATCGGGTCGCTTATTGCGACCCGCCATGGTTGTTGTCGCGAGTGCAGGCTAAAACATATTTTTTGTCTGGGAATAGGTGTTGGGGCTTGAAATCGGTCTCAGCAGCCTCATATCAGTAAATAGGGCGCGAGTATGCGCAATCATTTTTGTCACAGCTTGGGCGACGCCGCCGGGCTAGTAGGAGAGCATCATGGGTAGAATTATTGGTATCGACTTGGGCACCACCAACAGCTGCGTAGCTATTTTGGATGGCGACAAAGTTAAAGTTATTGAGAACTCGGAAGGCGCGCGCACTACGCCATCGATTGTTGCCTACACGGATAATGAAGTATTGGTTGGCGCCGGTGCAAAGCGCCAAGCCGTGACTAACCCGAAAAATACGCTATTTGCTGTAAAGCGTTTGATCGGCCGTAAGTTTAAAGATGAAGTTGTGCAAAAAGACATCAAAATGGTGCCTTACAACATTGTTGCTGCTGACAACGGCGACGCCTGGATTGATGTCAAGGGCGACAAAAAGGCGCCGCCGCAGATTTCTGCTGAAGTGCTGAAGAAAATGAAGAAAACCGCTGAAGACTACCTCGGCGAGGCAGTGACAGAGGCTGTTATTACTGTGCCTGCTTACTTCAATGATTCGCAGCGCCAAGCAACCAAAGATGCTGGCCGCATTGCGGGTTTGGAAGTGAAGCGCATCATCAACGAGCCTACTGCTGCAGCATTGGCGTTCGGCATGGACAAGAAAGAAGGCGATCGTAAAATTGCCGTGTATGACTTGGGCGGCGGTACATTCGACGTCTCCATTATTGAAATTGCTGAAGTAGACGGTGAACACCAGTTTGAAGTGCTGTCGACTAACGGCGATACCTTCTTGGGCGGCGAAGACTTCGATTTACGTTTAATCGATTACTTATCGGATGAGTTCAAGAAAGAAACGGGTATCGACCTGCACAATGATCCATTGGCTTTGCAGCGCCTGAAAGAAGGTGCTGAAAAAGCAAAAATCGAGCTGTCATCGAGCACGCAAACCGATGTTAACTTGCCGTACATCACTGCTGACGCCACTGGTCCTAAGCACTTAAACGTAAAGGTCACGCGCGCTAAGTTAGAAGCGCTAGTGGAAGATCTGGTTGCTCGTACTATTGAGCCATGTCGTGTTGCTTTAGCCGATGCGGGCCTGAAAGTTGGTGATATTGGCGATGTGATTTTGGTTGGTGGACAAACGCGTATGCCTTTGGTGTTGGAGCGTGTGAAAGCTTTCTTCGGCCAAGATCCACGTCGTGATGTGAACCCAGATGAAGCAGTTGCTATTGGCGCGGCATACCAGGGTGCAGTGTTGTCTGGCGATGTGAAAGACGTGTTGTTGCTCGACGTAACGCCTCTCAGCCTAGGCATTGAAACCATGGGCGGCGTGATGACGGTGTTGATTGAGAAGAACACCACCATTCCGACGAAAAAGCAGCAGGTGTTCTCGACTGCCGATGATAACCAAGCAGCTGTGACTATCCATGTGGTACAGGGCGAACGTAAGCAAGCCTCGCAAAATAAATCGTTGGGTCGTTTCGACTTGAGCGACATTCCACCAGCACCACGTGGTATGCCGCAAATCGAAGTGACTTTCGACATCGATGCCAACGGCATTTTGAACGTTGGCGCGAAAGATAAAGCCACGGGCAAAGAGCAGAGCATCATCATTAAGGCCAACTCCGGCTTGAACGATGAAGAAATCGAAAAAATGGTGCGTGACGCCGAGGCTAACGCCGAGGAAGATAAAAAGTTCGCTGAGCTTGTTGAGTCGCGTAACCAAGCTGACCAATTAGTGCACTCAACGAAAAAAGCACTGACTGATTTAGGCGATAAAGTAACGGCTGAGGAGAAGGCTACAGTCGATGCGGAAATCGTGAAAGTCGAAGAGGCGATTAAGGCCAACGACAAAGAGCAGATCGATGCGGCAGTGGAAGCATTGAGCAATGCCTCGATGCCGATCATGCAGAAAATGTATGCCGATCAAGCTGGAGCTGAAGGCGCTGCAGGCGGCGCTAGCGATGAGCCAGCCGCTGAGCCAAAGCGTGATGATGGCGCTGTCGATGCCGAGTTTGAAGAAGTCAAAGACGAGAAAAAGTAAGCTCTATTGATGAGTGGCAACGCACACGCGGGGATATCCCCGCGTTTGCATTTATACGATGAAAGCGGCAGAGCTTGAGGTTTAACAAATGGCCAAGCGTGATTTTTACGAAGTATTGGGCGTGCAAAAAAATGCCACGGCAGATGAGCTGAAAAAAGCCTATCGACGGTTGGCAATGAAGCACCACCCAGACCGTAACCCAGACAGCAAAGAAGCCGAAGACAAGTTCAAAGAGGCTAACGAGGCCTATGAAGCGCTCTCCGATGCCGATAAGCGCGCGGCCTATGACCGCTATGGCCATGCCGGCCTAGACCCCAATATGGGTGGTGGCGGCGCTGGAGCTGGTGGAGCTGGTTTTGGCGATATCTTCGGCGATGTTTTTGGCGATATTTTCGGTGGTGGTGGCCGCGGCGGTCAGCAGCGTAGCAATCGCGGCTCCGACTTGGGCTACACCTTGGAGCTTGATTTAGAAGAGGCGGTGCGCGGCGCGAAAGTTAAAATTAGCGTACCAACCATGGCTGAATGTGAGCCCTGCGATGGCTCAGGTGCTAAGAAAGGAACCAGTGCCAGTCAGTGCCGCAGCTGTAATGGCAGTGGCCAAGTACGTGTGCAACAAGGCTTCTTCGTCATGAGTCAAACCTGCCCAAGCTGTCATGGTCGCGGCTCAGTGATTACCGACCCCTGCGGAAGTTGCCGTGGTGAAGGGCGTGTACGCAAGCAAAAAACATTAGAAGTGAAAATCCCAGCTGGCGTCGATACAGGCGATCGTATTCGCCTTACCGGCGAAGGCGAAGCTGGCGCGCAAGGCGGCCCAGCGGGCGACTTATACGTGCAGATATCGGTGCGCGAACATCGTATTTTTAAACGTGATGGTGCTGATCTATATTGCGAAGTGCCAATTGATTTTGCTGATGCTGCATTGGGTGGCGAGCTTGAAGTGCCAACACTCGATGGTCGCGTGAAGTTGCGCATCCCTGAGGGGGCTCAAACGGGCAAGCTATTCCGTCTAAAGGGCAAGGGTGTGAAACCGATTCGCTCTCATGCACAAGGCGACATGCTCTGTCGTGTAGTCGTTGAAACGCCGGTAAATTTAAGCAATGAGCAAAAAGAACTGCTACGTCAATTTAAGCAATCAATGAGTGACAATGACAATAAGCAGTCGCCAAATAAAGATTCATTCTTTAGCGCGGTGCGTAATTTTTTTGATGGGATGACAAAATGACACGAATTGCTATCTGTGGTGCTGCCGGTCGTATGGGTCGTGCCCTAATCGCTGCTGTGCAGGCCGCCGATGGCGCAGAGCTGAGCGCTGCAATTGAGCGCTCAGGCTCTGAGTTTCTTGGTCATGATGCCGGCGAGCTTGCCGGTATAGGTCGGCTCAATGTCGCTATTAGCGATGACCTTGCTAAGGCTGACTTCGATGTCGCTATCGACTTCACTGCGCCGGCAGCCACCCTGATTCATGCCGGCATTTGCCAGGATTTGAAGCGCGGTCTGGTTATCGGAACTACTGGGTTAAGTGCTGAGCAAAAAGCCGAGCTACAAGCATTTAGTACAAAGCAGGCCATGGTCTATTCGGGTAACTACTCCGTAGGCGTTAATGTTAGCTTGAAGATGCTTGAGCTGGCGGCGAAGGCTTTTGGTGACACTGTTGACATCGATGTGCTTGAAGCGCATCACCGTCATAAGGTCGATGTGCCATCGGGCACAGCTTTGATGATGGGCGAGGCGGTAGCAAGCGCGCTAGGGCGTGACCTCAACGAGGTTGCGGTTTACGCTCGGCATGGTCATACCGGTGCACGCGAACGTCAGCAGATTGGCTTTCAAACTTTGCGTGGCGGCGATACGGTAGGCGATCACACAGTGTTTTTCTTTGGTGAAGGCGAGCGCGTTGAAGTGCGTCATGTTGCCACTAATCGCGCCAATTTCGCGACCGGTGCGGTGCGCTCTGCGTGCTGGTTAGTCTCAAATAAGGTTGCGCAAGTGCCGGCGCTTTACTCCATGCAAGACGTGCTCGGCTTGGCTTGACAATATGCGCTGCTCCACTGTCCTCGCACCTTAATTAGGCAGTTTAAGGATGGGTTTGGTTGGACAGCGGGCGCTCATCTGCGTAGAATGCCGCTTCAAATCGTGCCAGCGTGCAACCCCTATATGGATAGAACGAGAAGGATTGTCATCGCTTCTCGCTTTTTTGCACGCGCGCTTAACTAAAATCGCTGTGTGGAGGTCGGTTTGAGCAAAGTT
>JBFJJU010000056.1:0-15514 GCA_041612115.1 Perlucidibaca sp. | reverse complement strand
TAACGCCTAAGTGTAACAGCCTCGGACTAGCCGAGGGAGCGTGAGGGTTTAGTCTTTCTTGCCGATATTCTTCTGTGCTGCGATCTGATCTTCTACAGTCTCAATCAGGCTCGAGGCCAGATCGCCGACTTCGCGATTTACACGGCGAATAGCGTCATACACGGTGCCAATCGTTTCGGCATGGGTCTTCTTCGCCGCAGCCGCGTCATCTTCAAGCAGGCCACGCTTGGCTAAAGCATCAAGAGGCATCGTGGCAATGGCTTGATGAATTTGCTCAACGCTGGTGGCACCTTTATCAACAGCCTCTTGAATCAAGTCTTTAATGGCCTCAACACGGGTTAAAAATGACATTGCTTTGACCTCTCTAGTGAACATCTGTGCGCTAATGCTAAACTAGGCGCAGCATATAAGGGACCATCATGGCACTGCGAGAAGAAAAAAAACTGCAAACTCGACAAGCGCTTATGGATGCAGCATTAAAGCTCATGCACGAAGGCGCCGGTTTTTCAGGCCTGAGCTTGCGCGAGGTATCGCGCCAAGCAGGCTTAGTACCGACTGGATTTTACCGTCACTTCCCCGATCTCGACGCCTTGGGCGAAGAGCTTGCGGTTGAAGCTTGTCGGCAACTGCGCGTGGTCATGCGCCAAGTCCGCAAAAAAGCACAGGGTGGAGCCGCTATAACAGAGTCAGTGACGGCCTTGGTTGCTTTTATCCGCCACAATCCATTGTACTTTGAGTTTCTGGCTCGCGAACGTGCCGGTGGACCGCCGAAAGTACGCGAAACCATACACACGCAAATGCGCCAGTTTGTCGCAGAACTTGCTGAAGACCTTCAGCAATGGCCCATCTATGCAGACTTCCCACGCGATGACCTTGCCATGCTGGCCGATCTTGTGGTCAACACCGTCATCCATTTAGCGCTAGATTTGTTGGCACTACCTTATGTAGAAGATGATGCCGAGCAGGTCTTACGAACCACTAAGCAGCTGCGTCTGATCATGCTTGGCGCTCATGCTTGGAGACCAGAAAAAGGCGCTTAAAAGCGCCTTTTCTTGTCCGCTTACTTCTTTTTGCCTTGCTCTTGCGCCACCAGTGCTTTCACTACCTCAATGGTGCGCGCACTTTCGCCAGGCACTAAATACTTACCATTGACGACGATAGCCGGCACACCAGAAAGCTGGTAACGCACAGCTAAATTGCGCGATTGGGCAACTTTAGCGCTGACCGTGAATGAATTGTAGAGACCGTTGAAATTGGCTTCTTTAACGCCAAATCCGGCATAAAACTTGGCTAGGCTTTTTTGCGAAAATAAGCGTTGCTTATCGATCTGAATGGCCGCGAACAATGGGCCGTGCGTTTTCTCGACTATGCCCAATGATTCAGCGACATAATAGCCGCGAGCGTTGGCTTCCCAGACCGAGTTTAACGCCGCCGGGCTACGCTCAAACTTAATGCCAGCTGGATTGGACTTGAGCCATGCAGCAACATGCGGCTCTAAGGTGTAGCAATGCGGGCAGCCATACCAAAAAAATTCGCGCACCTCGATAAGACCACTGCTAAGCGCAGGCGTTGGGTTTGCCAAGCGCGTGTAATCTTTGCCCTCAACAGGCGTCAATGCCAGAGCCCAAGTCGGGAGCGCCAGCAGTAATACCGCAATAAATCTCTTCATCATTGTCATTATCCTTAAACGGTTAGAGCAGGTTAACGCTTTAGTGAACACTTGGCTGACAGAAAAAAGCCCGCGTAGGCGGGCTCATTTCACATCAACACAAGAGCTTAGTGAAGACCTTGAATATACGATGCCAAAGCCTCTATGTCTTTATCTGACAGCTTGGCTGCAATCATTTGCATAGGACCTAAGTCACCAGGCTTGGCACCATCATTGTCGCGACGGTCGCCAGTAAGGTCATCGCGGCCAGCTGCACGGAACATTTTCAGCTGATTAGCGGTGTAGTCAGCATGCTGACCTGATAGATGTGGGAATGCCGCAAATGTATTGCCTTTGCCCGCAGGACCGTGGCAACCCGAGCAAGCAGTCAGACCAATTTCTTTTTTACCGCCGCGGAAGATCTTCTGGCCGAGCGCAACTAATTCTTTCTTCGCACCACCAATCGAAGCTTTTTGCTGCGAGTAATACTCGGCTAAATCAGCCATATCTTGATCAGCTAAACCAGCAGCCATAGGCGCCATCAGCGCGTTATTTCGCGTGCCTGCTTTGAAATTTTGTAGCTGCTTATAAATATATTTAGCATTTTGGCCAGCTAATTTAGGAAAGGTGGGCGCGGCACTATTACCATCGGCGCCGTGGCAGGCCGCACAAACCGCTGCCTTTCCTTGACCCGCAGTAGCATCGCCTTTTGGCATTACAACAGCAGCATGGCTGAATGAGCTAGCGCCCAGTAACAGCGAAACAACGGCAACAAACTTTTTCATAAGAGCACTCGTAGCAGCTTATTTAGACATATATTTGATGAGCGCTTTATATTCAGCGTCTGTGCAATCATTACACAGGCCTTTCGGCGGCATCATTTTAAAACCATTTTTAGCGTGAGCTAGCAATGTCGCTTCGCCTTTCTTCAAGCGCGGCGCCCAAGCTGCTTTATCGCCAGTTTTTGGCGCTTGCATAACGCCAGTAGCGTGGCAAGCTGCGCACGATTGCTTGTAACGCTGCTCAGTTGTGGCTGCCTGAGCGAATACGCTCACACCAATCAGCAACGCAGCAAACATTAACCGCTTTTTCATGACATGCTCCATCGATTATAGGGAGATTGAGCTTTAACATCACCCATCATGCGACAACACTATGCAACGATCACGCTATTTTTACGCCAAAGAGTATATCGCAGTGACCATACGTGGTGTAGCCCTATAAACTACCTGCCTTTAAAAATGAGTAAAGACTATGACGGACGCTGAATATATGTTGATTGCGCTGTCGCGTGCGCAGTTTCAAATCAGCGCACCGACGCTTGCCCTATGCCCGCCAGAAATGGGCCATGAAGTAGCTTTTGCTGGCCGATCAAATGCCGGAAAATCTACCGCAATCAATATCTTAACTCGACAAAAGCAGTTAGCTCGCGCCTCCAAAACGCCGGGGCGCACACAATTAATTAACTTTTTCGCCCTCGATGAAGAGCGTCGATTGGTTGATTTGCCCGGCTATGGCTATGCCAAGGTGCCGATCGCGATGAAGCTGGCATGGCAAAAACATTTGGCTCATTACCTGCGCGAGCGCCACACCTTACGTGGCTTAATTTTGCTAATGGACTTGCGCCACCCACTGTCGAGCTTCGATCGCAATATGCTCGACTGGGCTAAACAGCGTAATTTGGCTGTGCATATTTTGCTGACTAAGGCCGACAAACTTAATCGTGGACCAGCTATTACGGCGCTGATTGCCGTGCGCAAATCGCTTAAAGCGCTGAATTATGAGGGCAGTGTGCAGTTGTTTTCAGCGACGACACGTATCGGCCTCGATGAAGCTGCCCTGAAAATTGGCGAGTGGTTACAAATGCCCATGCCATCGCAAACTGAAAGCAGCGATGAGGCCGCTTCAACGAAATAACACTCGGCAACAAAAAAGGCGCTCTTTGTTTTAGTGCGCCTCGTCCCAGTTTTTGCCTATGCCCACTTCCACATCTAGGGGCACAGCCAGCTCCGCTGCAGCGGCCATTTCAACCTTTAACAGCGCAGTCACACGCTCTACTTCGGCCTCTGGCACCTCCAAAACTAATTCATCGTGCACTTGCATGACCATCACAGCCTTGAGATTTTCTCGATCTAGCGCGGCCTGCACACGCAACATCGCATGCTTAATGATGTCAGCGGCCGTACCTTGCATGGGCGCATTAATCGCCGCCCGCTCAGCGGCCTGACGTAGCATCGGCTTGGGCGAACGAATATCGCGCAGCATTAGGCGACGGCCAAACAAAGTCTCGACATAGCCTTGCTCATGCGCCTGCGCTCGCGTGCGCTCCATATAATCCTGCACGCCGGGATAGCGTGAGAAATATCGTGAAATATAGTCGGCGGCCTCACTCCGGGAAATATCCAACTGCTTAGCCAGACCAAACGCCGACATGCCGTAAATCAGGCCGAAGTTTACTGCTTTTGCGGCGCGGCGCTGATCGCCACTAACTTCATCGGGCGTAATACCTAACACTTCGGCAGCGGTGGCACGGTGTACATCAAGGCCGTCGCGGAAGGCTTTAAGTAGACCTTCGTCATGTGACAAATGAGCCATGATGCGCAGCTCAATTTGCGAGTAGTCGGCGGCCATGATGACGCAGCCTGCTGGCGCCACAAACGCTTGGCGTATGCGACGACCTTCTTCCGTGCGAATCGGGATGTTTTGCAGGTTGGGATCGCTAGAAGATAGTCGCCCTGTAGCAGCTACGGCCTGATGATATGACGTGTGTACACGGCCAGTTTTGGCCTGCACCATTTCGGGCAATTTATCGGTATAGGTCGAGCGTAGTTTCGATAAGCTGCGATGCTCAAGCAACAATTTAGGCAGCGGATGATTTAGCTGCTCGAGTACATCCTCAGCGGTTGAGTACTGGCCACTCGCGGTTTTTTTGCCACCAGCAATGCCGAGCTTTTCAAACAAAATCACGCCCAGCTGCTTTGGTGAGCTCAAATTAAACTCTTCACCAGCAAGCTCGTAGACTTGCGCTTCCAACCAGTGCAAACGCGACGTTAGCGACAGTGTTTGCACGCGTAAGACTTCTGGATCAATTAGCGTGCCGTGATACTCCATGCGTTGAAGCACACGTTGTACGGGCAGTTCTAAATCCGTGAGCAATGTTTGTAGTGCTGGCGTTTTCGCAAGCTCTAGCTCTAATAAATTGGCCAGCTGCAATGTGTAATCGGCATCTTCGCCAGCATACGGTGCGGCCTGCTCGATACTGATGCGCTCAAACGTCACGGCCTTTGCGCCTTTACCAGCGATATCGCTAAAAC
Organism: Perlucidibaca sp.; assembly: GCA_041612115.1. Classification (GTDB taxonomy): domain Bacteria; phylum Pseudomonadota; class Gammaproteobacteria; order Pseudomonadales; family Moraxellaceae; genus Perlucidibaca. Next base: position 10,552 of record JBFJJU010000056.1, on the reverse strand, counting down.
TGATGCCTTTTCGGCCGAGATAATATTCGCCCAAAGCCTCAAGATTGTGGCGCGTCGCAGTGGCATCGAGCACGTAGGAGGCGAGCATGGTATCGCAGCTGACGCCATTTAGGACGAGGCCTTCATTGGCGAAAATATGCATATCGTATTTGGCGTGCTGCAAGATTTTGCCAATCTGCTCAGACGCTAATAGCGGCTTAAAGGCGGCTAACACTTCCGCTTTTGGCAATTGCTTGGGCTCCACGCTGGCATCATGGCCAACGGGAATATACCAAGCCTGGCCCGGCTCAATGGCAACCGATAGGCCGACTAGCTCAGCCTCGATATAGTTAAGACTGGTGGTTTCGGTGTCGATGGCAAAGCGCTTTGCGGCGTTGAGTTTGGCAATTAACTCGGCGAGCTGCTCACTCGTATCGACGATATGTGTGATGGTCTTAGCATCGCTTCCAGGTGCAGGAAAGCGAGCATCCATCTCTGTGGAATCTAGCCCATATGCGCTGCTGGCGCTCTTCGACGCTGTCGTATTTGCCGTGCTTAAGCTCGATTGTGGTGGCGTGGCCCATTCGCTGGCGCCACGTGAGTTCGGCACATGGCCATCGGCGCGTAATTCATTGGCCCAACTGCGAAACTCTAGCTCGTCGTAGAGCGCCAATAATTGCGCTTCATCGCTGGCTTTGAGCGCAAAATCTTCTAGGCTTTCATCAAGTTCAACATCACATTTAATCGTCACTAATTCACGTGTCATGCCCAATTGTGGAATGAAGTCACGCAGCTTTTCGCCAACTTTTCCTTTGATTTCATCGGCATGGGCAATGATATTTTCCAGCGTGTCATAGGCTGTGAGCCATTTCACTGCTGTCTTTGGCCCCACGCTTGGCACACCAGGAATGCCATCGGAGCTATCGCCCATGAGCATTAAGTAGTCGATGATTTGGTCAGGCCGCACGCCAAACTTGCCCAACACGCCAGCCTCATCGAGCACTACATTGGTCATGGTGTTCACTAATGTGATGTCTTTATTGACCAGCTGCGCGAGATCTTTATCGCCGGTGGACACTAACACCGGCCATCCAGCGTTGGCTGCGGTGTGCGCTAAGGTGCCGATGACATCGTCCGCCTCTACGCCAGGAGTGCACAGCAGTGGCAAACCCAGCGCTCGCACCATGGCGTGCAACGGCGCAATTTGCGTGCGCATATCATCGGGCATGGGAGGGCGGTGCGCTTTATATTCGGGATAAATATCGTCGCGAAAGGTCTTGCCCGGTGCGTCGAAAACCACTGCCACATGCGTAGGGCCGACCTGTTTAACCAGGCTTTTTAGCATGTTAACAACACCCTTAATCGCGCCTGTGGCTTGGCCTGTGCGCGTGGTCAATGGCGGCATTGCGTGATAAGCGCGGTAGAGGTATGACGAGCCGTCGACTAGAACTAAGGGGGGGCGTGTACTCATGACGTGGCTCGCTTCGAAATCGTGGCGTTATGTTACACTGTTGCGTCACTTCATTTCAGGCTAATGCGCTATGCCCGCCGCTTTTCGTCCACTTTCTGCACCGCCAACCTCCTCAAAGCGAGAGTCTACGTTGCGAGAGCCGAAGCGGATCAAGTCTCAGCGACTTAGCCCAACGCTTGCGCATGACCATTCACATTGTGTCGATAGCGCACTGGCATCGGCAGAGCGCTTATGTCTTGATGCCGGAGCACGCTTAACACCATTGCGTAAACGAGTTTTGGAACTGGTATGGGCCAGCCATAAACCATTAGGTGCGTATGAGTTGCTCGATCAGCTCGCACAAGAAGGCCACAAGCCGGCACCGCCGACCATCTACCGAGCGCTAGATTTTTTACTGCAACAGGGCTTGGTGCATCGCATCACTAGCCTTAATGCATTTTTGGGCTGCGCCCATCCCGAGCACGCGCATGGCGGCTACTTTTTGATTTGCCAGCAATGCGGCACAGCTGAGGAGCTAGCAGAGGTCAAGGGCATTACCAGTGCCATTGATGCTGCTACTAATGCCGCGGGCTTTACCGTCACGCATGGCGCACTAGAACTGATGGGCACCTGCCAAGCCTGTGATGATGGGCGCTAATATGGCCTTAAATATTGAACGTGTGCGGCCCCTCACCGAGCTTTTGCTCAAGCTCAGCAATATAAGCTGGCATATCGATGGCCGTAGCGTGCTCGATGGCGTCGATCTCTCGCTGCAGCGCGGCCAGATCACGACCATCATTGGCCCGAATGGCGCTGGCAAAACCTGCCTGACTCGTATCGCACTAGGCCTAATGCCTGCTAGTTCGGGCAAGCGCTGGCTCGCGCCTAATCTGCGCATTGGCTATGTGCCTCAGCGCTTTCCGCTGAACCCGTACTTGCCATTAACCGTCGCTGACTTTTTAGCGCTGCCTGGGCCTAGCGGGCAACCTTCACGGTTTTCATGGCTGCGATGGCCTGCGCCTAGGCAAAAATATTCGCAGGGCGAGATTTTATCGGCGCTACGCGAAGTTGGCGCTGAGCACCTGCTCTCTCATGCGGCATTAACACTCTCTGGTGGCGAGCAACAGCGCGTGCTTCTTGCTCGGGCGCTGTTGCGTAAACCTGATTTATTAGTGCTTGATGAGCCGGTGCAAGGCGTTGATCTTGCTGGCCAAAATGAGCTTTATGCGCTAATTCGTAAGCTCCGTGATCGCCATGGCTGCGGCGTTCTTATGGTGTCTCACGATCTGCACGTGGTAATGGCGGCGACTGATCAAGTGGTTTGCCTAAATCGCCATGTTTGCTGCACTGGGCATCCGGAAGCAGTGAGCAAACACCCCGAGTATCGGCGTTTATTTGGTGCTAGCGGCGGCCGAGATTTGGCCATCTATACGCATCACCACGATCATCATCACAGTCTGCAAGGCGATGCCACAGACTGCGACACCGGATGCAAACATGACTGAGATTATTTATCCGCTACTTGGCGGCGTGCTCACAGCATTGGTTGCTGGGCCATTAGGCAGTCTGCTGCTATGGCGGCGCATGGCTTATTTTGGCGATAGCCTCGCACATGCTTCGCTCTTTGGCGTGGCTTTAGCGCTGATGTTTGATTTGCCCATGGGCACGATGGTTGCTGCCGCATGCATGGCTGCAGCGCTGCTATTGAGCCGCTTAATGCGCGATAGCGAGCACGGCGTTGATACTTGGCTGACCATTATGGCCTATGCCGGCATGAGCCTGGCGCTGTTAATGACCGCCAGCAATGATGAGCATGGCGGCCACGCGCTAGAAGATTATTTATTTGGCAATTTGCTGAGCTTAACTAGCAGCAACATCATCTGGATGTGTCTTGGCTTAGTTGCCGTGGCGCTGCTGCTCTGGCGGCACTGGACGGGCTTGGTCGCAGCGGCCATCCATGAAGAGACAGCAGCAGTTGATGGCTGGCCTGTGCATTGGTTGCGCCCACTCTTATTACTCTTGCTAGCCGCTGTCGTTGCCGCTGGCGCAAAGGTGATGGGCGTGTTGTTGATCAGCGCCTTGATGGTTATTCCCGCCGCCGCCGCGCGCTATTTGGCACGCAGTCCAGCTCAAATGGCATTGCGGGCTAGCGCCATTGCGGTGCTCTGCATGAGCGCCGCGGTGTTGATCGGTCAGCCTTTGCATCTGCCGATAGCGGCACTTGTGGTGCTGTTTGCCCTAGGCGTCTTACTGATGAGCTGGCTGCGGCAACGTTGGCAGCGCCGCCAACTTGGCGTAACGCCAGTGCGCTAAGGCTTAAAGCGCACAACTCCGGTCTCGTTGTCATGCACCTCATCGGGCTCTTTCATGGTTACCTCAGTCGGCCGCACATCGGTGTAATCGCAGCGCACACAGGCGACCCACTCGCGGCCATCCTCTGTGCATAACTGCAATTTATCTTCCAAGCCACAGCCGGGGCATTTCGCCCCTGCAATGAAGCGCTTGAGTGCGCTCATGCGGCCAAGCCGGTGTGCCGCAGCAAAGCATCAGCTGATGGTTCGCGCCCCATAAACTGTTTAAATAACTCAGCCGCAGGCTTGCTGCCGCCTTGCGCCAAAATGGCCTGGCGGAAACGCGCGCCTGTTTCGGCGTTAAACACACCCTCGACCTCAAACGCCGAGAAGGCATCTGCCGACAAAACCTCTGCCCATTTATAGCTGTAATAGCCCGCCGCATAACCGCCAGCGAAAATATGACTAAAGCTGCAAGGGAAGCGATTCCACGCGGGCGGCGCCATTAAGCTGGTGGTTTTACGAACCTCGTCGAGCACACTTAATAGCTCGGCGAAATCGACACCAGCTCGGCGATGAATGGCCACGTCAAATAGCGAAAACTCTAATTGGCGTAGCGTCATGATGCCGGACTGAAAATTCTGCGCGGCCAATAGGCGCTCAAGCATGGCTTCTGGCAGAGCTTCGCCGGTATCGACATGTGCCGACATGAGCGCAATGCCTTCCGGCGTCCAGCACCAGTTTTCCATGAACTGGCTCGGCAGCTCGACTGCATCCCAAGCCACGCCATTGATGCCCGATACGCTAGCAACTTCCACCTCGGTGAGCATGTGATGAATGCCGTGACCGAACTCATGAAACAGCGTAGTGACTTCGTTATGCGTCAGCAGTGCTGGACGATCACCAACCGGTGGGCTGAAGTTGCCGGTCAAAAACGCGATGGGCTTTTGCAGCTCACCATTTGGCAAGCGTCGGCGCACACGGGCATCAGCCATCCAGGCACCGCCGCGCTTGTTGGCACGGGCGTAGAGGTCGAGGTAAAACCAGGCGCGTGTCTCGCCTTGCTCTTGGATAGCATAGGCCAAGACATCGGGATGATACGTTTCTAATTCTGGCGCAGGCACAACATCGAAGCCGAAGAGCTTTTTCGCCACGGCAAACAAACCATTAATTACGCGCGGAGCAGGGAAGTATGGCTTTAATTCTTCTTGCGATAAGGCGTAGCGCTGCTGCTTGAGACGCTCGCTGACATAGGTCATATCCCAAGGCTGAAGCTCTTCGATTGCGCATTCGCGTGCGGCAAACGCTTTTAACTCGTCGAAATCACGCTCAGCACCGGGGCGAGCTTTCACCGCCAAGTCGTGTAAAAACGCCTCAACTTGCTCCACGCTATCGGCCATTTTTGGTGCTAGTGACAGCGCGGCGTAATGCTCATAGCCCAATAATTGAGCCTGTTCGTGGCGAAGTGCCAAGATCTCGGCAATTAACGGGCCGTTGTCGAACTCGCCGGCATTCGGCCCTTGCTCTGAAGCACGCGTGGCATAGGCGGTGTAGAACGTCTCGCGCAAGTCACGGTCATCGGCGAAGGTCATCACGCTGATGTACACCGGCATATCCAAGGTGAGGCGATACGCTACGCCGTCATGACCTTCGGCGAGCGAGGCCATCAACTCCAAGCCACTATCAGGAATGCCGCTTAAACGCGAAGCATCATTCAGGCTTAATGACCAAGCTTGAGTGGCATCGAGGACATGATCGGCAAAGGTCGATTGTAGCTGCGATAAACGCTCGCTGATCTCGGCGTAGCGCTGTTTTTCTGCGGTCGGCAAGCCGATGCCGCTGAGGCGAAAATCGCGCAGATTATTGCGCACGGCCTGCTGTTGAGCTGCGTTGAGTTGAGCAAATTCAGTGCTGTCATGTAGCGACTGCCAAGCCCGAAATAACGCTTCGTTTTGGCCCATTTCGGTGCCGTATGCTGAGAGCTTAGGTAGGCAGCTATTGTAAGCCTCGCGCCAGGCCTCGCTATTGACTACTGCATTGAGCTGCGACACCGGCGACCACGCTGAGTTTAATCGGTCATCAATGGCTTCTAATGGCAGGGCTAAGCTAGCCCAGGTCGGCAATTTTTGCTCAGCCAATGTCGCTACTTGTGCGCGACTTTCCGCTAACAGTGTGTCTATTGCTGCCGGCACCTCTTCAGGACGCAACGAGGCAAACTCAGGGATGGCAGGTGGCGTTAACAATACATTCATAGACACTCTCAAACGCAGAAAATTAGTACGTAAACTTTAGGCGCGCAGCAGAAGTGCATGCCGAATGCGATCAGCCTTTAAAAGCCATAGCTCAAGCTCACCGTGGTCAGTGATAAGCGTTGATTATTATCGCTAAACTCACGCTTCACATCGTAGCCAATGGCCAAGCCCAACTCCTCACGCAGTTGAATTCGTAGCTCAGTCAATGAGCGCGCAATAATACTGTCTGTGCCTCCCTCAACGCCTACGCGCTGGTGAAAGTTAGCGGTCTTGCTGATGACATACTTATAGTCCAACGCACCCGTGCCCACCGGTGATGTCTCGGAATCGCCAATGCGACGCTTGCTATAACGCACACCAGCGCCTAGCTCGCCCACCAGCGTATGCGCATCATTTTTAATAAGCTCACGGCCATAGCCGCCAGTCAGGTTCATCTGATAGCGGAAGTCACTGGTGCTGTCTTTTTCCCATTGCTCTTTTAGGAATACATAATCGCTTTTATCAAGCTTAAAGCTCTGTTTGCTGCTCACCAGATAGCGCTCGGTGCCGGAGTTTGCACTGTCATCGGAAGAACTTACTGCCTGTGCTTGGTTTTCTACGGTGTAATAGCCCCAGGTTCTTTTGGCTTCAACTTTTGCAGTCAAACTCTCCTTGCCGCCGCCGCTGCCAGATTGAGAAAAGTAGCCAAGATCTGCACGCCCAGTCCAGCCTTTATCGGTAGTCTCTTCGGCATAAGCAGATAGTGTTAAGGGCAGTAAAGCAGCAGCACAGAGCGCACGTAATTTCATTCCAACATCCTCTATTTATATTTAGTTCAACTCAGCGCGAAGGCTAGCTAGCAATGATTGAGTTTCAGGGCGCACGCCACGCCATAAGTAAAATGCTTCGGCTGCCTGTTCAACTAACATGCCCAAACCATCACGGCGACGGCTGATGTTTTGCTCCCGCGCCCACGTCAGAAAAGCCGTGTCGAAGCCGTACATCATGTCATAAATCGCGCTTGATTCTCGGTACCAACTACTGTGCAACGCGATTGTTTTGCCCTGCAAACTAGCACTGGTGGCATTAATAATAAGGTCATAGCTAACGCTATCATTGACTCGCTCAAGCTCAGAATTAGCCGCAGTGCTCATTGAGCCAAGGCCCGCGAATGCTAAGGTCAGTCGGTCAGCCTTAGCCAATGTGCGATTGGCAATGCACAAATGCGCCACGCCAGCGGCCAATAAAGGCCCAACCACGCCAGCCGCAGCACCGCCAGCGCCGAGTAACAATACGCGCTGTCCTGCTAAAGCCCAGCCAGCATTTTCTACGATATCTCGGACCAGGCCGGCACCATCGGTATTGTCGCCACGCACTTGGCCATCAGCCATCACACTTAGGGTATTGACTGCGCCAGCCTGTTGCGCACGCTCGCTCAATTGGTCACACAGCGCCAAAGCCTCTTGCTTAAATGGCACCGTGATATTGGCACCACGGCCACCACGCGCGCGCAGCTCAGCCCAGGTTTTCCCAAGGCCATCTAACGGTGCTAATAGCGCCTCATAACTCAAGCGCTGACTTGTCGCCTTGGCAAAGGCAGCATGAATGCGTGGTGATTTGCTATGCTCAATGGGATGGCCAATGACTGCGTACTGATCTATTTCACTCATGGTTTTACCCAGTCTTTTGGCGTTAAGAAGTCGCTGAGCAAGCGCGACTCAACGCTGCCTGGCTCGGGCTGATGCTCATAGCGCCAGCTCACTGCCGCCGGTAGTGACATCAAAATGGATTCGGTGCGCCCACCGCTTTGCAGGCCAAACAAAGTGCCGCGATCCCAAACTAAGTTGAACTCGACATAGCGGCCGCGACGAATCAACTGAAATTCGCGCTCGCGCTCACCAAAAGGCGTGTCTTTACGACGCGCCAAAATTGGCTCATAGGCAGGCAAGTAGCTATCACCCACACTTTTCATTAGAGCAAAGGCTTGCTCAAAGCCGCCGGTTTGCCAATCATCAAAAAACAGACCGCCAATACCACGCTGCTCATCGCGATGCTTTAAATAAAAGTAGTCATCGCACCAGCTCTTAAAGCGCGGGTATGTTTCATCGCCAAATGGCTCGCAAGCGGCCTTTGCCGTTTGGTGCCAATGCACACAGTCTTCCTCGAAGCCATAGTAGGGCGTGAGGTCAAAACCACCGCCAAACCACCAAACAGGTTCAGCATCATCGGCTTCAGCAACAAAAAACCGCACATTAGCGTGGGAAGTAGGCGCATAAGGATTGCTTGGATGAATCACCAACGAAACGCCAAGCGCCTGAAAGCTGCGTCCGGCGAGCTCAGGACGATGCGCAGTAGCCGAAGCAGGCAGATGCTTACCTGAGACGTGCGAAAAGTTAACGCCGCCTTTTTCGATGACATTGCCAAACTCCAGTACGCGCGTGCGGCCACCGCCAGCTAAACGCTCGCTAGGCCCGCGCTGCCAGCTGTCTTCGCTAAACGTTTTTCCGTCAATTGCGCTTAAGCCATCACAAATACGATCTTGTAAATCTAGCAGGTAGCTTTTCACAGCCTCAATATTTGGTGCCGTTGTTTCAGACGCAGACATGCTCACTCCTAAGCACTTGCGCGCAACACGCGCTGGCTAATTAAATCGCGGATTTCGCTAGGGCATTTAGCGCCGGATACATGGCCTGGCACAATTGCATCAAGCTCACCACCTAGGCGCAGATGCACTTGCAATGCGGTTTTACAGGCTGGTTGGCCGCTAAGATTGGCGCTGGTCGAAACCAATGGGCCGCCCCAGGCTCGGCATAGTTGCTGAACGCCGGCATGAGCACTTACACGCATTGCCAACGTGCTGTGCTCGCCACGCAGCCATCGCGGAACATGCTCAGCAACCGGTACAAGCCAAGTCACTGGCCCCGGCCAACGGCTTTGCATCAGTACTTTTTGCTCAGGCGTGACGCAATTCAGTAGTGGCTTAAGTTGCGCCATATCGGCAGCTATTAAAATCAGGCCTTTTTGCCAAGGCCGTTGCTTAATTGCCAATAGTCGACTCACTGCCTGCTCAGACCATGGATCGCAACCCAGGCCCCACACCGACTCAGTGGCGTAGGCGATCACGCCATCATGGCTTAATGCATCAATTGCATGCTTTAAGGGAAATAATGCGGCCTGCGCCATCGATGTTTCTCTAGCGATTGGGAATGTTGAGTTTAGCATGCAGATGGGCGAGGATTTTGATCTGCGTCAGGGTGCTATGCGCTGATAACCTCCAGGCACGGCCTCTAACCAGCCCATAACTTCGAGCTCACCAAGCAAAGCTAGCAGCTGCCCCATAGGCATAGACTGAGCTTGCGCTAAATCTTCAACGCTATAAGACGACCAATCTAGACTGTCGCGAAGACTTGCTGCCGTTGCGCTGGGCTCACGCCGCACATCGGCTGTTGCCGACAAGGCTCGAGCGGGCATCGCGACTTCTAAGCCAAACCATTGCTGGATTCGTGGCACGACATCTTCCAAGACATGAGCGCTGCTCTCCACTAACACGGCTTTATTGTCGCGAATGAGCTGATGACAGCCTCGAGATTGCAGCTGATCTATCGGTCCCGGCATCGCCCAAATATCACGAGCCAAATTGCCAGCCGACTTTGCTGTGCTTATTGAGCCACTATTTGGCCCAGCCTCGACCACCAAAACACCTAAGCTTAAAGCTGCAATCACCTTATTACGCCGCGGAAAATGGTACTTCTTAGCCGGCGTGCGCGGCGCAAACTCGGAAATGATTAGGCCTCCCTTAGCCACAATGTCATCTGCCAAGCCGCGATGTTGCGGCGGATAAATACAATCTAACCCCGAACCCAAAATGGCAATGGTTTTACCGCCAGCAGCCAATGCACCTTTATGCGCAGCACCATCGATACCGCTAGCTAAACCGCTAGTGATAGCAATGCCCGCCTGCGCCAAGTCATTTGCAACTGACGCAGCCATGCGTAAGCCACGTGCTGTGGCGGCGCGACTGCCGACGATCGCCACCTGAGGCAAACCTAGCAAAGCTTCATCGCCTTGAAAAAACAGCAAAGGTGGGCGCTCATCCTCGCTACAGCGCTTTAAGCCTTGCGGCCATTGCACAAGATCATCGGCTAAATTATCCAGCCATAGGCCATTACCAGGTAGCTCGAGCCAGCGACAGGCATGCTGCCATTGCGCATACACGGCCTCGGCTTCGCGGCCATCTGGCCACGCTCGGCACACAGCCTCCATGCCAGAGCTCAAGCACAATCTGACGTCGGCTCGCTGCAATAAAGCCATGCCGTGCTCTGGGCTGCTCACGCAAGCTAACCAGTGTCGATAGCGCTTAGGCTGCTGATCCAGCATGAGATACGCCGCGATAAAAATCGCAATTTCGCCATCCATGGCCATAAACAACTCCTTTGCAGCCGCAGTAAACGCTTGGCACCGAGTCGCACCTGAGCGTTTTGCAGCCTATAATAGCGGCACGATGTTTAACCTCACCTTTAGGTGTAGCTGCGTTGCGCACTGATTGCCAACTGCCGGAGTAAATAAATGGCGTTGCTTCCCATTTTAGAGTTTCCCGATCC
>JBFJJU010000055.1:0-15602 GCA_041612115.1 Perlucidibaca sp. | reverse complement strand
GGAATTGATTTGACCGACTAGGCAAACCACTTTCGAGGTGCCAATGTCGATTGCCACAATCATAGGTGCTTGTGCGTTATGTGCCATGTTATCCATCCTGGCCACTGAAGGTGACCGAAAGCTGCCGTGATATATATTGCTCATTGTTGTTTTACCCCGCTTGCCGCCAACCAATCGCTACGCCGTTGCGATAGCGCAAATCTACTCGAGCGATGCTAGTAATCTCGCCCGCCAACTGGCGCTCATAGAGCACCGTAAATCGTTCCAACTTGGCCAACGTATCTTGACCATCAACCAATACTTTCACGCCATCATTGAGTGTTAGTTCCCAGCTCATGCGATCAGTAAGCGCCAAAGCTTCTATCCGCAAACCCACTCGCGCCAATACATCGGCCATTTTCTCGTAACGCTGCAAAACAAACTGCGATTGCGAGCGGGGCCCCGACAGCAGCGGTAAGTCACTCACGCCAGTGGCACTGCGCGGGCGAAACACCGAACCATCTTCACTCACCAAACCGCTAGGCTGCCAACGCGCGACCGCCTGTTTTTCACGAATATGGATGCGCACTGAGTTTGGCCAGTGGCGCGACACACTGACGTCGGCGACCCAGGGATAGCGCTTTGCCGTTTGCTGTAACGCTGCTAAATCGACGGTGAAAAATGTGCCACGCACTTGCCGCTCTAAGGCAGTTTGCAGATCGTTGCGTTCGAGCTGATGCAAATCGCCAGTAATATTGACGTGGCTGATGGGCGTCTTTAATTGCCAGTCGCGCCATACCGTTGCCACAGCCACCAATACAACTGCGATAGCAATTAGCGAAACCAATACCAATAGTTTTTGCCCTAAGCCTGCGGAGAAACTAAAGCTCGACTTCCAGCTCAGCAGTTGTCGCCAGCGCCCATTAGCCAATATTGGCTCGCGCGCAGGCTTCGGCTTTGGCCGAGGCACAGCACCTATGGGGCGGCGAGCGGCGCTCATGCGGCGTCTCCACGCTCACGCGTTGCTTGCGCCAAAATCGTCAACACCAATTGCGTGAAATTAATGCCACTGGCAGCAGCAGCCATCGGCACCAATGAATGATCGGTCATGCCGGGCACGGTGTTGATTTCGAGCAGCCAGAAGCGGCCATCGGCATCGCGCATAGCATCGATTCGACCCCAACCGTGAGCACCTAAAGCTTGAAATGCTTCGAGTGATAGGCGCTGTAACTCAGCCTCATCTTCAGCAAGCAAGCCGCTTGGAATATTGTATTGAGTGTCATTGCGCGAATATTTTGCTTCAAAGTCGTAGAAGTCTGTCGCTGGAACCATGCGAATCACCGGCAAGGCTCGGTCGCCTAAAATGGCGATGGTGTATTCGCTGCCTTGAATAAAGTGCTCAGCAATTACTTCGCTATCATGCTGTGCAGCAATATCATAAGCCTTGGCCAAATCTTCCACGCTATAGACCTTGGCCATGCCAATGCTCGAGCCTTCGCGTGAGGGCTTGACCATTAATGGCAAACCTAAGTCAGCGACGACGGCGGCAAAGTCCATGCCGGCATACAAACGGCGATAGGTTGGCGTTGGCAAACCGCAACCCACCCAGAGCTGTTTGGTGCGAGCTTTATCCATGCCAATGGCTGAGGCCATAACGCCACTGCCGGTATAAGGCACTTTGAACTGCTCAAGTACACCCTGCATAACACCGTCTTCGCCGCCACGGCCATGGAGCACGATAAACGCACGGTCATAACCCTGCACTTCAACAATATCGCGCTCAGCAGGATCAAAGCGATGCGCATCGACACCAGCTTCCTGCAAAGCCTTCAGCACTGCAGCGCCACTGACTAATGACACGGGTCGCTCGGCAGCACTGCCACCATAGAGAACGGCCACGCGGCCAAAATCGACAGACTGGCTCATGCCTTAGGCTCCGATAAATAGAGTTGGTGTTGTGCCAGCTCCACGGCAATGCTGCCGACGGTACCAGCGCCTTGGGTTAGCAAAACATCGCCCGCTTTTAAAATGCTAGGCAGGATGCTGGCCAGTTCTTCGCTAGCCTCAACAAATACAGGATCGACTAGGCCACGGTTGCGCACACTGCGTGCTAGCGAACGACTATCGGCACCAGAAATAGGTTTTTCGCCCGCGCTATACACATCGAGTAAAAGTAATGCGTCGACACTCGATAACACATGTACAAAATCTTCAAAGCAGTCGCGCGTGCGCGTGTAGCGATGTGGTTGAAACATCATGACTAGTCGACGACCAGGATAAGCCTGACGGGCAGCGGCAATCGTTGCTGCCACTTCGCGTGGGTGATGCCCATAGTCATCAACCAATTGCACACCATGCATATCGCCTAAACGCTGGAAGCGACGGCCCACACCTTCAAAATCATCAAGTGCTTTGATCATGGCAGCATCGTCAACACCTTCATCAGTAGCCACAGCTATTGCCGCCAAGCTGTTTAAGACATTGTGCAGACCAGGTAGATTTAGCGTCACATGCAATGGATCGCGGCCCTCACGCAGTGCTGTAAAACGCGTCTGCAAACCATCTTGCTCGATGTCTACCGCACGCACATCGTTGCCTTCATTAAAGCCATAGGTCACGGTTGGGCGGGCAATCTGAGGCAGTAACTCGGTGACAATGGGGTCATCTCCGCAAACAACAGCAAGGCCGTAAAACGGTAGATTGTGCAAGAAATCAATAAAGGTGCGCTTTAGCACTTCAAAGTCGCCACCATAGGTTTCCATATGGTCGGCATCAATATTGGTGACAATCGAAACCATCGGCCACAAATGCAAGAATGAGGCATCGCTTTCATCTGCTTCAGCGACAAAATAACGACTGCTACCAAGCTTGGCGTTGGTGCCCGCACTGTTTAACAGACCACCAATAACATAGGTCGGATCAAAGCCAGCCTCACCCAATATGGAAGCAATCAGACTGGTTGTCGTGGTCTTGCCATGTGTGCCCGCGACAGCAATGCCGTGGCGATAGCGCATCAGTTCAGCGAGCATTTGTGCGCGACGCACAATAGGTAAGCGACGGCTCAGCGCAGCACTAACTTCAGGATTGCTAGTATCAATTGCAGTAGACACTACTAAGACATTGGCAGTTTCAATATGTGCCGCATCGTGGCCAATAAAAATATCCACACCCAACTCTTTTAAGCGTTGCGTGTTTTTGCTCTCTTTCATATCAGAGCCAGCAATTTCATAACCCTGATTAAGCAAAACCTCGGCGATGCCGCACATGCCAGCACCACCGATGCCGACAAAGTGAATACGGCGAATACGGCGCATTTCAGGAATTTCAATCATGCGGCTGCGTGTGATGGGCCTCATACTTCACCTCGTAAAATCGTGTTAACCACACGCGTAGTGGCTTCGGTCTCTGCCAAGGCACGAGCTTTCTCAGCCATCAGTTGTAATTGTTCACGCTGCAATAAGCCGCGCAAGGTAGCGGCAAATGCCGACACCGTTAAGTCTTTTTGTTGAAACAATAACGCCGCACCTGCATCGCTTAAAAAGCGCGCATTGGCGGTTTGGTGGTCATCAACTGCATGCGGAAATGGAATCAGTACTGACGCCACGCCTACAGCTGCCAACTCCGAAACCGTTAGCGCGCCACTGCGGCAAATGACGACATCGGCCCAGGCATATTCAGCCGCCATATCATCGATAAATGGCAGTACCGTGGCATCCACACCAAGCTTGGCGTAGATCGCCTCAGCATTAGCTGCGTGCTTGCGTCCGGCTTGATGGCGAATGATTGGGCGCGCTGCTGGCTCTAGCTCAGCGAACGCTTCTGGAACTAATTGGTTTAACGCCACAGCACCTAAACTTCCGCCTAAAACCAATACTCGTAGCTGGCCTTGGCGTTCGCCGTAACGGACAGCAGGCATGGGCAAGTTAGCGATGTCAGCACGCACTGGATTACCCACGGTGCTGACTTTGCTCGAAACGGCAAAGGCACTAGGGAAGGCCTGCAAAATTCGTGTAGCGAAGCGCGCCAGCGTTTTATTCGTAAAACCGGCAATCGCGTTTTGCTCGTGGATATATAGCGGCAAGCCCAATAAGCGCGCGGCCACACCACCTGGTCCGGTAACATAGCCACCCAGGCCAATGACGGCATCGGCATTGACGCGGCGGCAAATTGCCATTGCCCGCCAAACTGCTACAAGCAATTTGAATGGCGCTTGCAACAAAGGCAGCAGGCCATTACCGCGCAGGCCGCCAACATTTAAATAGCTAATTGCGATGCCCGCCTTCGGTACGATGTCGGCCTCGATGCCACGCGCCGTACCTAGCCAATGTACTTTTACGCCTGCCGCTTGCAGCCCGCGTGCCACAGCTAATGCTGGGAAAACGTGACCGCCCGTGCCACCAGCCATCACCACCACCGATTTAACGATAGTCATTGAGGCCTCCTGGGCGGCGCACAGCGCGCTCTTGCGGCTCGCTGGCTTCGGCATCGATGCGCAGTAGCACAGCCAGGACCACAAACATCATGACCAAACTGGAACCACCGTAGCTAACTAGCGGCAATGTAAGGCCTTTAGTTGGAAATAGGCCAATATTGACACCGATATTGACCGCTGCTTGGATGCCGATAGTCACCGACAAGCCATAGGCGACATAGCCAGAAAATATCTGTCCAGCTCGCTCAGCTCGCTGACCAATGCGTAGACCCGTCATGACTAAAGTGACCATGGCTAGCAACAATAACAAGACACCGACTAAACCAAACTCTTCTGCATAAACGGCAAACACAAAGTCGGTATGTGCTTCGGGTAAATAAAATAACTTTTGCACGCTATGGCCCAAGCCAACACCAAACCAGTCGCCACGGCCGAAAGCAATCAAGCTTTGCACAAGCTGGTAGCCACTATTGTATTGATCAGCCCATGGGTCGGTGAACGCCATCAGGCGCTTCATGCGGTAAGGCTCGGCGATCATGATGCCGACAGCACCCAATAAAATGCCGCCTGACAGCATCAAATACAGTGTCAATGGTGAGCCTGCTAAAAACAGCATGGCCATTAACGCAATGACAATCACCATGCTGGCGCCGAAGTCAGGCTCTGCCAGCATTAGCGCAACCGATAAGCCGGCAAATGCCATAGGTTTCACAAATCCCATCCAACCTGTGCGCACGTCTTCTTGGCGGCGCCACAAATACGCAGCCATCGCCAACACACCAGCAAACTTCAGTATTTCTGATGGCTGGATAGTCAAACCACCAATGCCAATCCAGCGCATGCTGCCATTGACGCGACGACCAATGCCGGGAACTAATACCAGCGCTATCAATAGAAATGCCACTAAAAATAGCCAGTAGCTATAGCGGTTCCATGTCTCCATGGGCACTTGCGAAATCACCGCAGCAACCACTAAGCCAATCGCCAGATAAATCAAATGGCGCGTGAAAAAATAGAATGGATTACCGTAGTTGGCATCCGCGACGCCCATCGATGCTGAACCGACCATGATCAGGCCGATACAAAATAAGAAGCCAGCCGACAGCAGTACATACTGGCGATCGCTGAGCAAGCTCAGGTTAAAGCGTAGATTCTGATAGGGGGCAAGCACGCGGGCCATCATGATGAATGCCCTGCATTTGTGCTGGCAAGAAACGCGTGTACACCATGAGCAAACTGGTCGCCGCGATCTTCATAATGCTTAAACATGTCGAAGCTAGCGCACGCAGGCGACAGCAAGATAGCATCGTTGGGCTGAGCAAACTGGCGTGCGCTGGCGATGGCTTCATCCAAGCTTAGGCAACGTTGGCGTGGCAGCTCAGCGGTGATGGCCGAGTCAATCACCGCCGCATCCTCTCCGATCAATACCAGTGCACGACCGAAGCTAGCCATAGCTGCCTGCAACGGCGTGAAATCTTGACCTTTGCCAACGCCGCCAGCTATGAGCACAACGCGACCGCCAGCCGGTGCAATTGCCGCACCTAAACCATGAATGGCTGCGAGTGTTGCGCCAACATTAGTACCTTTAGAATCGTTATACCAAGCAATGTCATCGGCTAAGGCGACGCGTTGGCAGCGATGTTTTAAGCCGCTGAAATCACGCAATGTAGCCAACATGGCATCTCGCGACATGCCCACAGCCTCGCCCAATGCCAAGCACGCTAGCGCATTGGCAATATTGTGTTGGCCAAAAATTTGTAACTCAGCGACCGGCATTAATAACTCACGACCACGCGCCAACCAAGGCTGGCCATCGACACCTAAAACGCCGTAATCGTTTAAGTCTGGCGCATTCAGGCCAAAGCTTGCATGCGGCAAACTATCGGCGATTAATGGTCTAGTTAACTTGTCATCACGATTAAACACATAGCGCTGACAATTACGGAAAATGCGGTGTTTTGTTTGATGATATTCGACCATGCCGCTGTAGCGGTCCATATGGTCTTCGCTGATGTTCAGCACCACTGCCACTGCTGCCTTCAACGAGTATGTTGTCTCGAGCTGGAATGACGACAGCTCCATGACATAGAGGTCTTTGTCACCCTCAGCAAGCATGTCTAAAACCGGCGTGCCGATATTGCCGCAAACGCCGACATTCAAGCCGTCACGCTCGGCCATGAGGCCCATCAGTGTAGTGACTGTGCTTTTCGCGTTAGAGCCAGTAATGGCAATAATCGGTGCCGTAGCTTCGCGACAAAACAACTCTACATCGCCAACTACAAGCACACCTGCGCGACTAGCTGCGGCAATTTCTGGCGTCGAAATAGCCATGCCTGGGCTGGAAATAATTTCACTGGCCGACAACAGCAACTCAGCACTTAAGCCGCCAAGATGCACAGCAACTTCAGGAAACTCAGCATTGAGCTCAGCCAAGCCTGGCGGATGCTCGCGCGTATCATTAACCGCAACGCTATAGCCTTTGCTACGCAAATAACGCACGCACGAGAGCCCAGTCTTGCCCAGACCGATCACCACTCGTAAACCACCGCGCGCTATTAACATGCTCAGCTCCTAACGCAGTTTCAAGGTCGCAAGACCAACTAGCACCAACATGAATGAGATGATCCAGAAGCGCGCGACAACGCGAGTTTCGGGCCAGCCTTTGAGTTCAAAGTGGTGATGGATGGGTGCCATACGGAAGATGCGTTTACCCGTGAGCTTAAAGCTCGCGACCTGCATCATTACCGACACGGTCTCCATGACGAAGACCCCGCACATAACGAATAAAACGATTTCTTGGCGCACGATGACGGCGATGGTTCCAAGCACAGCACCTAGTGATAGTGCGCCCACATCGCCCATGAACACTTGCGCTGGGTAGGCATTGAACCAGAGGAAGCCAAGACCAGCGCCAATGATTGCGCCACAGATAATAATGAGTTCACCCGAGCCAGCCACAAAGGGAATCTGCAGATAGGTGGCGAACTTAATATTACCGGTTAGGTAGGCAAAAATTGCTAATGCGCCAGCGACCATGACCGTCGGCATAATCGCCAAACCATCGAGACCATCAGTCAGGTTGACTGCGTTACTAGCACCTACGATGACGAAGTAGCTGAGCACGATATAGGCCAGCCCGAGCGGAATAATGATGTCTTTGAAAAACGGCACGATGAGGCTGGTTTCAACCGGCGTTTTCGCCGTCATATATAAAAATACTGCCGCACCAATGCCCGCCACCGATTGCCATAAATACTTCCAGCGACCGGGCAAGCCACGTGGATCTTTCTCGACCACTTTGCGATAGTCATCGACCCAGCCGACCAAGCCAAACACCGCCATCACAGCCAGCACAACCCAAATGTACATATTATCTAAGCGAGCCCATGCCAATGTACTGACCAAAATAGTGGTCAAAATGAGGGCGCCACCCATCGTTGGCGTACCGGTTTTCGCCAGATGCGTTTGCGGGCCATCGTTGCGGATGGCTTGGCCAAACTTCATCGCTTTTAGGCGCTCAATCATCCACGGCCCCCACCACAGCGATAGCGCAAAGGCAGTGACAATACTGAGCATGAAGCGAAAGGTTAGGTAGTTAAATACCGCAAAACCTTTCACATGCTGGCTGAGCCAGTCTGCTAAGAGTAAAAGCATTAGTGTGCCCCCACCGACTCGGTCACCACGTGCACGACTTGCTCCATGCGTGCGCTACGTGAGCCTTTAATCAAAGCACTCACCACACCTTGTAACTCGTGCTCTAAGGCTTTTACTAAGGCATCGTGATCAGGGAATAATTGCGCCTGATTGCCAAATCCGTCGGCATAAAAATGCTGGTACTGACCTGTGGTCATTAATGCGTCTATTTTTTTCATTTTTGCGTACGCTCCGACTTCACGATGGCCCGATGCAGTGGCATCGCCCAATTCACCCATATCGCCCAACACCAAAACGCGGCGGCCCGGCAGCGAACACAGCAAATCAATCGCTGCCTTCATGCTGTCAGGGTTGGCGTTGTAAGTGTCATCAATGAGATAAGACTCACCTAAACGATGCAGCACACTGCGGCCCATAAAAGGCCGTGTGCTTGATAAACCTTGCGCAATGGCCTGTAGCGAGACACCACAGGCATGTGCCAAACCAGCGGCCGCTAATGCATTTGCAACTTGATGACGACCTAACACTTGTAGCTGCACTGGCGCCGACTGCTCACCGATATGAAGTTTGAAGGCATATTGCGGTGTGTCGCCGTGACAAATATTGCTAGCGTAAATGTCAGCACCTGCCTGCAGCGAAAATGTCACTACGCGACGTGAGCCCAAAGCACCAAGCCAAAAATCAGCAAACTCGTCATCGCGGTTTATTACGGCGACACCGTCATCAGCCAATGCTGCAAAAATCTCGCCCTTGGCGCGGGCGATGCCTTCGCGACTACCGAAACCCTCTAAATGTGCAGTACCAACATTGGTGATCACTGCCGCCTGCGGCTTCACCATGGCAGCTGTGTAAGCAATTTCACCCAAATGATTTGCGCCCAGCTCAAACACACCGTATTGATGCTCATCACGCAAACGCAGCAATGTTAGCGGCACACCAATATCATTATTAAAATTGCCTTGCGTGGCCAAGGTATTACCTAAGCCTTCAAAAATCCGTGCAGTCATTTCTTTGGTGGAGGTTTTTCCTGCCGAACCCGTCATCGCCACTTTGGTGAGTTTGGGGAAGCGCTCGCACCACGCAGCAGCCAGACGACCTAGGGCTGCATGGCAGTCCGTCACCACGATTTGAGCAATGCCAGCCGATGGATCAAGCGACTCAGTAATCGCGGCCAACGCACCTTTAGCAGCAGCTTGTGCGAGCAAAGCATTGGCATTGGTGCGCGTGCCATTGAGTGCAATAAACACATCATTGGCTTGCAACGTGCGCGTGTCAGTCGAGAAGCTACCAACATCGGCATCCAAGCCAATCAGTTCGCCCGCAATGGCGCGAGCAATATCTGAGAGCTTCATGCTCTACTCCTCAACAGCAGTGCCATTCGTACCTGCTCTACATCGCTAAATGGAGTGCGCACACCGTGCACTTCTTGGTAGGTTTCATGGCCTTTACCAGCCACCAAAACCAGATCATCTTCGCCCGCCTCCGCTAGCACTTGCGCAATGGCTTCACCGCGATCAAGCACGCAGCGTGCAGCGCGATCGACCGGCAGACCTGAGCGCACATGATCAAGAATCGCTTGAGGATCTTCTTCACGCGGATTATCTGTGGTGATGACAACGTAATCAGCTAACTCGCCAGCGATACGGCCCATTTCTGGACGCTTGCCGGTATCGCGACCGCCGCCGCAACCAAACACGACCCAAAGCTTAGCTTTGGTATGTTCGCGCGCAGCTTTTAGTGCCTGCGCCAAAGCATCTGGCGTGTGGGCGTAGTCAACCACTGCCAATGGTGTACCCGCCTCGCGCAAACATTGCATACGACCAGGCACTGGTGACACATCAGCTAATGCTTTCACGATGGCATGAATGTCATGGCCAATGCTGAGCAGACCACCGACTACAGCGAGTAAGTTGCTGGCATTAAAGCGGCCAATCAATGGACTTTTTAATGCCACTGTTTTGCCAGCGATTCGCAGCGAAATATGCAGGCCATCGAGTGTGGCTGCGACCGATTCAGCCACCAGCTCAACATCACTAGCTGGATTTAAGCTATAGCGCAGACACTGCACGTTATCAGCGAGCTGCACCATCATTTCGGTGCCGTAAATATCATCGGCATTGATGACTGCCGCGCGCAAATCTGGCCAGCGAAAAAGCGATGCCTTGCTCGCAGCATATGAAGCCATATCACCGTGATAGTCGAGATGGTCACGCGTCAAATTGGTAAACAAGGCAGTATGAATATGCGTGCCAGTTAAGCGGCCTTGGCTCAACCCATGTGAGCTCGCCTCAAGGGCCACTGCTTGCGCACCTTGATCGCGGAAATCCGCCAACAAGCGCTGCAGCTGCAATGGATCTGGCGTAGTGAAAACAGCCGGAGCTAGCTCGCCTGGAAAACCATTGCCCAAAGTGCCCATGACTGCCGCACGCAAACCTAGCTTATTGCATGCACCAGCGAGTAAATTGGCGATGCTGGTTTTGCCATTGGTGCCCGTTGTGGCAAGCACAGTCATGGCTTGCGAGGGCTGACCATACCAGCGCGCCGCCAACAGTCCGAGCATCTCACCCAAGCCTGGTACCGCTAATACCGGCACATGATTAATCACAGTGTTCAGAGTGAAATGGCTATCGGCTTCGGTGAGCACTACCGAGGCACCGGCCTCAATGGCGGCAGGGATATGCTCATGCGCATTGTAATGCGTGCCGGCAACGGCAATAAAGCAAGCGCCTGCTGTCACTTGGCGGGAATCAGCCACTACTGAGTCAATGGCAATTGATTGCCATTGATCTGGACAGCTAGGTAGCAAGTCACCGAGTGTCATCATCTCAGCCTCCTGCCGCAGGGCGATAAGGCAAGCGCACTTGACCAGCCAAGCGTTCACTGCTGCGATCTGGCTCAACATTCATCAGGCGTAAGGCATCTGCCATGCTGCGCGAAAACACAGGTGCCGCCGCCAAGCCGCCGTAATAACCGCCTTTACGCGGCGTATCGATGATCACGGCAGTGACAATTTTAGGGTTGCTGGCAGGAGCCATACCGACAAATAAAGACATGTATTGATCGCTGGAATAGCCGCCGCTCTTGGCTTTATGCGCAGTGCCGGTTTTACCCGCCACGCGATAGCCCGGCACCGCGGCACGCAGTGCCGTGCCTTCTTGAGTCACCACAGTTTCCATCATGGGGATCAAGCTTTTAGCGATGGCTTCTGGAATCACTCGATGGCCTGCAACTGGACCATTCACTTTGACAAAACTTACTGGCCGCTGAATGCCGCCACTAGCGATCGTTGCGTAAGCTTGAGCCAACTGCAGCGCAGTCACCGTGACGCCATAACCATAAGACATGGTAGCGACTTCAACTGGGTTCCAACGATCTGATGGCTGCAAAATTCCAGCGCTCTCACCCGGGAAACCACTGCCTGTAGAGCTGCCAAAGCCTAAATGCTGATGCAGCAATGGCAGCGTATCGCGCGGCAAGGCCATGGCAATTTGCGCTGTCGCGACATTGCTGGACTTGGTCAGCACGGTTTGCATATCGATAACGCCGTAATTGCTGTGATCGCGTACGACTTTATTGAGCACACGATAGGTGCCTGGCGAGGTATCGAAATGACTGCTAGTGGTGTACTTACCGCTCTCCAATGCCGCCACCAACGTAAATGGCTTAAGCGTTGAGCCTGGCTCGAACATATCGGTGACTGCGCGATTACGCACTGCGTCAATATCAAGCGTGCTGCGGTTATTGGGATTGAACGAAGGTACACTGGCCATCGCCAACACCTCGCCTGTTTCAACATCTAGTGATACCAATACGCCAGCCACAGCATTGTGCTCAGCTACGCCTCGGGCTAATTCGCGATATGCCGAATACTGTACGCGCGAATCAAAGCTGAGAATCACATCTTGGCCAGGGCGCGCTGGCTTGAGCAAGGCCACGTCTTGCACACGATGACCTTTCAAATCTTTCATCACGCGCTTGCTACCTTCAACGCCAGCGAGCTTTTTATCAAAAGATAACTCTAAGCCCTCACGGCCATGATCATCTTTGCCCGTAAAACCGAGCATGTGTGCAGTGGCTTCAGCTTCAGGGTAAAAGCGCTTGTACTCAGTCATCGAATACACGCCGGCAAAGTCTTTGGCCAAGACTTCTTCTGCATCATTTGGCGCCATGTGACGCATTAAGTAGATAAAGCCTTTCTCACGATGACGCTTAACTTTTGCCTGTAAATCGGAAGGTGACAGTTTTAATGCTTTCGCCAGCGCTACCACATCGAGCTTAGCTGCAATGGCTTGGCGTGGATTTAGCCATAAGGTAGTGACCGGCGTGCTCACCGCCAGTGGCGTATTATTTCGGTCCCGGATAACCCCGCGCATAGCCATAATTGGCTCAGTGCGCATCATGCGAGCATCACCTTGAGCGCGCAAAAACTCGCTATCGACGACTGTTAAGTAGCCAGCACGCAGGGTAATACCACCAAATAAAATCGCGAGGATAAGCAATACGAAGCGATGGCGACCAACATACTTAAGCCCGCCATGATCACTCGCAGCGGGCTTCGTGTTAGTGCGCGAATTAGTGCGCTGATTGGGGGGAATATTGCGCTGATTCATGGCCGCACCATCATGACGTCATGCGGTGCCGGCGAGCGCATACCCAGCTCATCTACCGCCACTTTGCCAATACGCCCGTAAGCGCCCCACGCTTGCTGCTCTAGCAGGAGTTGACCCCACTCTACTTCCAGCTGATCACGCTCAGTTTGTAATGACTGTAAATCTGCCAAGTACAAACGTGACTTATGCACACTGAAAGCCACCGCAACCGAGGTCGACACCAGTACTACAATAACGCAGGCATTTTGCCACAGAATAGGCTGCATTAAGCTTAGGCGCAGCCCACTTAAGCGCGCGGCCCAGCTCATTTGCGCACGCTCGCTATACGCTCAGCTACGCGCAAATGCGCACTACGCGCACGTGGATTCGCATCAACTTCAGCATCACTAGGCTCAATAGCCTTGCCAATCTTTTTTAGTTGCGGATTCATTTGCGCAATGGTCACTGGCAGGCCCGGCGGAAAGTCATCGCCTTTAGCCTCACGCACAATGAACTGCTTCACTAAGCGATCTTCCAATGAGTGGAAGCTAATGACCGCCAAACGACCACCGTCATTCAAAGCTTTCAGGCTCTGCGCGAGCAAATCTTCTAAATCGCCAAGCTCACGATTCACCGCAATGCGAATAGCCTGAAAGCAACGTGTTGCCGGATGCTTATGGCGCTCCCACGAGGGGTGCGCCTTCGCAATAACATCCGCCAGCACCTTAGTGCGGGTGATTGGCGTCACTGCTTGCTCAGCCAGCACCGCACGAGCGATACGACGTGCATGGCGCTCTTCGCCATAGGTTTTAAAGACGTCGGTGAGCTCAGCCTCAGAAACCTGCACCAACCACTGCGCTGCACTTAAACCGCGCGTGGTGTCCATGCGCATATCAAGCGGGCCATCATGCATGAAACTAAAGCCGCGCTCGGCATCATCGATCTGTGGTGACGACACGCCCAAGTCCGCCAGCAGGCCATCAACCTGACCCAACAAGCCGCGCGCCTCTAGTGCCGGCAACAAGCTAGCAAAAGAGTCATGGATAATTTCAAAGCGCGAATCTTCACGCATTAATGCTTCACCGCTGGCAATCGCTTGCGGATCTTTATCGAAACCAATGACGCGTGCATTTGGGCCTAGCTGCCCTAATAGATGGCGCGTATGTCCGCCTCGGCCAAATGTCGCATCCACATAGATGCCGTCGGGCTGACCCAAGACAGCAGCGACGGTCTCATTAAGTAGGACAGTGAGGTGAACGTAGGCATTCATGGCTATAGCGCCAGGGTATCAATGGCTTGCGCAAGCTCAGCAGCTGAGAAGTCGGCATTGACTAGCTCAGCCTGTAACGCATCCCAGGTTGGTTTATGCCAGATCTCGCATTTCTTGCCCTGGCCAGCAAACACCACGGCCTTTTCAAATAGCGCAAATTTACGCAATTCAGGGCTTATCAAAAAACGCCCTGCGCTATCGAGATTAATTTCTGTTGCATAGCCCATTAGGCGGCGCTTTAGCATGGCTAGCGGCGCACTAGAGCTAGGCAAAGCATCAAGCCGTGCCTCAATGACTTCCCACTCGGGCAATGGGTAAAGCACTAAGCATCTTTCACGAATGTCGACGGTCAGGACAAATTTTCCCTGACACTCAGCCATGACGCGCTCGTGGTAACGCGTCGGCAAGCCGATGCGCCCTTTGGCGTCCATGTTGAGTTCGTCGTAGCCGCGAAACATTCGATTAGCCTTCCTGAGTGGGCGATAAAACCAATAAAAACCACAAATCCACACCTTTCCCCACTCTGTTGGCAATATAGGGATGCGACAGCTGAGCGTCAAGGACAGTCTCAGTCGGTTATATGAATAATTTAGGTATTTAATTACAAAGACTTAGCTTTACTGCGTAGAATCAACATCGCCATTGACTAGAAGATAATCAATAGCTTAGCAACACTTCCTAATGCCAATACGAGAGCTGCTCAGGCGTTAGAATTTATAGCTATATACAAGTTAGCCATGCGAAGCTTAGCTAAGGTTCATCTGTCCAACTCTAAGAGCTTATTGAGCGCGCGCCTCGCGCAACGCGCCAGTGAATCAACAGCGTAAGCCCCGCAACCAACAGAAACATAAAGCACTGCAGCAATGTCTGAAAGCCACTACGTCTCTCGCCGTTAATGGCTATCACCAATGACTCTTGTCGCTGCTGACTAAGCTCAGCTTCGCTCGGCCTATCTTCTTGCTTACCTTCGTTTGAGTACGATGGCTGGCTACGCCAGTAAGCATCATTGGTCTGATGATTAGCATAGGTGTTTTCGTTCAAGGTTAGCTCGGGCGTTGCCACCGTGAACACGGCATAGCCTGCAATGCCTGCCGAAATGACAATGCAAAATACTGCGGCGAAACAAACCGAAAGCGCATATATCTCAAGCTTACTTTTCATTTCTATCTCATATTCTGGGCTGCCGAAAAGAGGAGGTTACTACACCTCTCAAAACGCAGGCCCTATAAAAGGTCGGAGTCAGCCGATAAGCCGGGTTCTGTCGTGGACGATCATTCCTCTAGGCGCACCGTCGCCGGTGCGCTCAAGCAACCTACCCGTGTCCCGCGCGGGCCGCGCGTCTGGACACCTATTTGGTCTTGCTTCGAGTGGGGTTTGCCATACCGGTCTGTTACCAGACTCGTGGTGCGCTCTTACCGCACCGTTTCACCCTTACCTGATCTCTCTCGCACCCGTTGCGGTCAGCTTGGGAGCACTTTGTCGGTCGCTTGCGCGCCCGACAAGTGTCCGGCCAACTACAGCGGGCTGGTGCGAGAGAGCCATCGGCGGTCTACTCTCTGTTGCACTTTCCGTCGGCTCGCGCCGCCCAGGCGTTACCTGGCACTCTGCCCTATGAAGCCCGGACTTTCCTCCCCCCTGCATGCAGGGCAGCGATCGTCTGGCCAACTCCGGCGCGCAG
>JBFJJU010000054.1:0-15687 GCA_041612115.1 Perlucidibaca sp. | reverse complement strand
TGATTCCCGTAGGTCAGGTTGGTGAGGTGATGCTTGATGTATTCGGTGGAATTACCAGCCATTCGTCTCTACCCATCAGCGCTGCGTGTTTCGGTTGGCCAATGGCACAATCCAAGCGACGAGCTGTTCTAATACAAAACCGGTAAACAGCCAAACGGGTTCAGCTTCTTTGAAAAAGATGAACACGCTAGCAAAGAGAAGCGCGGTAAGCAGAAACTTGCCTGCCTCGCCCCTGTAAAATTCTTGCACAATATATTGTGCCGATGTTGCACCTGCATGACGAAAGGCGCGAAAAACAAAATACGCCTGACCTACTACCGCGATTCCAGCACCCGCAAGTGCCGACAGGCCAGCGGTAGTGCCGCTTAGCAGCTGTGCCACCAACCACAACGCCACCATCAGCCGCGCTTGCCATTTCAGCTGCATCAGCGCGGGTTGATACTGCACCAGCGGCTGGGGCTTACTTCCTGTCATGACTGACTCATAGTATGCGGCCTAGTTTTAAACAAGCCGTTGGCATTGAAGCGGGTGGATTATAGGGGAATTGCTAGCAAAAGGGCAACAAAACCCGCGACAACTCATCTAAGAAAGCTCGATTTTGTAAAAATACACGCGATTTCAACGTGAGTCGCTAGTTTGGCTGCCCCGCTTTACCCTCAGCCTTTACGTATTTTTCCCGTAAAGCCATTCGTCGTAGCTGCTTTAATGTTTGCACTGCATCATCCGCAACATTGTAGTTATATAGCATGGCTGGAATGAGTCCGCCGGGCTCGCCCGACCCCCACAGCTCTACTTTCACACGATGCTCATCCACTGTGGTTACCTTCCAGCGGCTTTTCGCACCAAGCATTCGCACTACATCTTTTTGCAGAGGATATTTTTCAGCTATCGCCTCAGCTTCAATCACCATGCCTTCAGATGTTTTAATGCGGCGCGATAACAGCACAGCATCTCGAGGGCGGAAGGGATACGGCAAGACATAGCGAAGATAAATTATCGCCGCGTCATTCTTTCGGCTAATAACTTTTGCTTGGGCCACTCGGGCCAACCATTCGGGCATGGCAGAGGCATCCGTGAGAATGGCCTCAATGCGAGCCGGCCCACCCTCTAAAACGGTGACGGCGTAAATATCATCAAACTGCGACTCACTGTTCGCCCGCTGATAGACGCGAATGTCGCGCTCTTTATCCGTTTTTTTCAATGCCCATCCGTCGGCCTGCGCACCAAAACCCAATAGCAGCGTGGCCGCCATGACCATCAGACGAGAGCACATCAATTTATTTAATGTGCGCAAGGATACCATCGAGCTCATCTAGCGAGTTATAGGCAATAACCAACTTGCCCTTGCCGCGAGCATTGCAGTTGATCTGCACGGCGGCGCCCAATCGACCCGCCAGGTCATCTTGTAGCTTGCGCACATTTGGATCTAAGGCTTTGCCAGCTACTGCTGGCCTATCTTCTAACATGGCGCGCACCAAGGCTTCGGTATGTCGAACCGATAAACCGCGCTCAATGACTTGTTGAGCCGCTGCTACTTGTCGATTGTTTGGCAGCGCTAATAAGGCGCGCGCGTGACCCATATCGAGATCACCGTGAGCAAGATTCTTCTTCACCTCATCATGAAGGCCCAGCAGACGCATTAGATTGCTAACAGATGCTCGAGACTTACCCACGGCATCGGCTACTTGGCCATGATTAAGCTTGAACTCATCGGCAAAGCGCTGCATTGCTAATGCTTCTTCTAATGGATTTAAGTCTTCACGCTGAATGTTTTCAATGAGCGCCAGAGCAATGGCTGACTCATCACTAAAGTCACGAATCAGTGCTGGTACTGTGTCGAGCTGCGCAAGCTGTGCGGCGCGCCAACGACGCTCGCCGGCAATAATTTCGTAAGCCTTGTCGCCGATTTTGCGCACAACAATCGGCTGCAAAATGCCTTGCGCCTTAATCGATTCCGCAAGCTCTTGCAGTGCTTCTGGGTCCATGTCGCGGCGCGGTTGATAACGCCCGCGCGTTAGCCATTCGATCGGTAGCTGCTGATATTCGCCCTCTGGCGCTTGACCGGCAGCTACCGCCTCAACCTCATCCTGTACTTTACGCACAGTGCCCAGCAAGGCATCTAGGCCGCGCCCACCACCGAGCCCGCGTTTCTTAGCTGTTGCCATGGGTCAGTCTTCCTTTTTTTTGCTGAGCTTTTCGCGTCGTAGCAATTCTGTGGCGAGGGCCAAATAGGCCATGGCACCGCGCGAGTTTTTATCGTACTGAAGCGCTGGGACACCGTGGGCTGGGGCTTCTGCCAAACGCACATTGCGCGGAATCACCGTATTCAATACGGCATCGCCAAAATAGCTGAATAGCTCAGTCGAAACATCTGTCGCCAAAGTATTTCTTGGGTCATACATTGTGCGCAAAATTCCTGCAATGTGCAGCTTAGGGTTTGCCGTTTCGCGAACCCTATCGATAGTTTGCGTCAATGCCGCCAAACCTTCGAGCGCATAATACTCACACTGCATGGGAATAATGACCGCCTCAGCTGCCACCAAGGCGTTCAATGTAAGCATGCTCAATGATGGCGCGCAGTCGATAACCACTGTGTCATAGCGAGACTGCAAAGACTGCAGCGCCTGACGCAGGCGCTGCTCTTTATTCGGCATTGCGACAAGCTCAATTTCAGCAGCGGTCAAATCACCGTTGGCTGGCAGTACATCGAAGCCGCCCGAGCCAGTCAAAACCGCATCAATTGCCGGAATATCCGCGAGCAATACATCGAGCACCGAGTGCTCAAGATCATTTTTGTTTATGCCGGAACCGGTCGTGGCATTGCCTTGCGGGTCTAAGTCGACCAGCAACACACGGCGCTTCGTTGCCGCTAAGGAGGCCGCTAGGTTGACGCTAGTTGTGGTTTTGCCCACTCCGCCCTTTTGGTTGGCGACTGCAAACATCATATCCCTTGTCCTCAATCAGCCTAATTTGGCCGCTGTCTTTGGCTCATGCGCTAAGGCTTGAGTACTGTATCAATTCAATTTTGCCATTTATTTTGCGCGGCTAAGGCGCATCGGCGCGAGTTAAGCACACTAAATGGCGCGCCTCTGCTGCAAAGGGTACTCGCAAAGCAGGGGCCGCTTCGAGCCTTATTGTACTAGCTAAACTGGCAATTTCTTCCTCTGGTATATGGCCTTTCATTGCTAACCATCGACCATTACTTGCTAATAATTGCTCAGTGCCTGCGACCATGTCTTGTAAGCTCGCAAATGCTCTACTGCAAATTTGTAGGTACTGGCCTTGATGTTGCTCACAACGCGCCGTCACTACCGTCAGGTTTTTTAGACTATTTGCGGCTTTAAATTGGGTAATGAAGCGTGTCTTTTTGCTATTGCTATCGAGCACGGTGACATTTAGCTCGGGCCGAACTATCGCCAAGATAACACCGGGCAAACCAGCGCCAGTGCCTATATCGATCAAATCGCCATCGCCTATATGAGGCAAAATACTCAAGCTATCGAGCAAATGCTTATCTACCATGGCTAATGGATCGCGCACGGCAGTGAGGTTGAACGCTTGATTCCATTTCACCAGTGCGGCCAAGTAAGCAAGAATGCTGTCTACCATGACTGGCGGCAAGCTCAAGCTCATGTCTTTTAGCCCTTGCTCGAAACGCGTGCGAGCTTGCTCTGGCCAGTTTGCGGCCAACTTAATGCTCGCCATTAGACAGCCCGCGACAAGCGACGACCTTGTTTTTTCAAAGTTATCAACAGCAGCGACACTGCCGCAGGCGTAACCCCTGGAATCCTCCCAGCCTGAGCTAATGTTTCTGGTCTCGAAGCCTTCAACTTTGCCCGCACTTCATTGGACAGGCCAATCACGGCATCGTAGTCGAAGTCTTGCGGCAAGGTCATTTGCTCTTGCTGATGTAGGCGTGCGACATCGTCACTTTGCCTATCAACATAGCCGGCGTACTTCACATTTATTTCAATTTGCTCACCAACTACGGCCTGCAAATCATCTGGCACAACGGTTGAGCCCAATGCTGCCAACTGCAAGTACGTCACTTGCGGGCGCTTTAAAGCATCGAGGTAATGACATTCGCGGTTAATTTGTTCGCCAGTGAGCTCGGTAAAGCGCTTGGTGACCTCACTGCCTGGATGCAACCATTGCGATTTTAAGCGTTGCGTTTCCAGCTCAACCGACTGCTGCTTGGCCTCAAATGCTGCCCAACGTAAATCGTCAATTAGACCCAGCTCACGGCCTACGCTCGTTAGACGAGTATCAGCGTTATCTTCGCGCAGCATCAGGCGGTATTCAGCCCGCGACGTGAACATGCGATACGGCTCTTTCGTGCCTAAGGTTATAAGGTCATCAACCAAGACACCGAGATACGCTTGATCGCGCGTGGGATACCAGCCGGGCTTACCTTGCGCTTGCAAGCCAGCGTTTAAGCCAGCTAATAAACCTTGCGCACCAGCCTCTTCGTAACCAGTGGTGCCATTGATCTGGCCGGCAAAAAACAGACCGGCAATGACCTTGGTTTCTAGCGTGTGCTGGAGGTCGCGTGGATCAAAATAGTCATACTCAATGGCATAGCCCGGACGCGTGATGTGGGCGCTTTCCATACCTTTGATTGAGCGCACAAGCTGCATTTGTACATCAAATGGCAAGCTAGTCGAGATGCCATTGGGATAGAGCTCATGTGTGCTCAAGCCTTCGGGCTCGATAAATATTTGATGCGAATTTTTATCTGCAAAGCGATGAATTTTATCTTCGATTGATGGGCAGTAACGCGGCCCAACACCTTCGATCACGCCGGTATACATCGGTGAGCGATCAAGCCCGCCGCGAATAATGTCGTGCGTGGCCTCGTTGGTGTGCGTGATCCAGCAATTAACTTGGCGCGGATGCATTTCGCGCTTGCCCATGAATGACATCACCGGCAACGGCGTATCGCCCGGCTGCGCCTGCATCACCGAGAAATCGACCGATTTGGCATCGATGCGTGGCGGTGTGCCGGTTTTTAAGCGGCCAACGCGCAATGGCAATTCGCGCAGGCGATCGGCCAAAGCAATCGAAGGTGGGTCGCCAGCACGGCCGCCGCGATGATTTTGCATACCAATATGAATGGTGCCGCCCAAAAATGTGCCGGTTGTGAGCACGACAGCTTTTGCATTAAAGCGAATGCCGGTCTGCGTGATAACGCCGACAATACGCTCGCCTTCGACTACAAAATCGTCGGCGGCTTGCTGGAAAATATCGAGATTGATCTGGTTTTCTAAAATTTCGCGAATAGCGGCCTTGTATAGCGCGCGATCTGCCTGAGCGCGTGTTGCACGCACAGCTGGGCCTTTACGGCTATTGAGTACGCGAAATTGGATGCCCGCCATGTCGGTGGCCAACGCCATCGCACCGCCCAGTGCATCGATCTCTTTTACGAGATGTGATTTACCAATGCCACCAATCGCAGGGTTACAGCTCATCTGCCCCAAGGTTTCGATATTGTGGGTCAGCAATAAGGTTTGGCAGCCCATGCGCGCGGCAGCCAAGGCAGCTTCGGTACCGGCATGACCGCCGCCAATAACGATGACATCGTAAGACTTGCTGTACAACATAGATAAAACCCCGCGCGGGCGCTGGTTTAAACGGGGGCTGATTATACGGTTTGCGCAGCGTTGCGGCCAGTTCAGTTTTTAACCACCACCGCCTCAACCGCCAAATGCACGATAATTTCGTCGCTGACCATGCCGACAAACTTGTCCATACCAAAGTCGCTGCGATTAAAACGTGTTACCGCCTTCATGCTCGCAGCGTTTGCATCACCATAAAATGGGTGCGGGCCAACAGACTTTGTTTCTGTATATAGCGTGACGGGCCTGACGATGCCATTGACATTGAGCTCGCCGCTCAAACTGAGCTCGCGGCTTTTTTTGTTCACGGTATCGATACTTTTACTGCGGAAAATAATCTCAGGATGCTCTTTGGCACGGAAGAATTCGCCGGACTTTATTAGGCGGTGATCAATTAGCTTCCAACCGCTTTTAAAGCTATTAACAGGGATATGCGCTTCAGCCCACGACTGTTCGGGATGATCTAGGTTGCCGTAAATAAAGCCTGTTACACCCCTGAACTCCCCGCCCTTGGTTGGCACACCTAAGTATTGCCACGATATGCTGACTTGCGTGCGCTGAGGATCAATCGCGTAAGTAATGATGCGATCGGCATAGCAAAAAGAGCTCCACGTGATTAAAACGCCTGTCACTAGCCATCGCTGCATAAACACTCTGCCACTTCAAAGCTAGCGCCTTCCCCTCCGTTCATTTAAGTAATCAGGGAACCAGCGCAGGTTGGGAAACACAATGACTCGAATTATACCAATCAGCATCCACAGATAAGCTCCTCCGTAGACTGCGCCGCAAGCCATCGTTACATAGTCGAAATTGGGCGAAACATACTTGATCCCCCACCACGACACAATATCCGTGAGTGCTGCAGCTAATGCCACTGGGAATACCCATTGGTACCAACTTAGGCGGTTGAAGTGCATGGAAAACGGTATGCCAATAATTAAAATGGCGCAGGTGAAGCCAAATAAGTGAGCGTGGGTAAAAGCAATCAGCTTGCCTTGGCTCATGTTCGCAAAGTATTCATCGGTGCTGCCATTTAGCTCGATCTGGTAATGCACCTCAGCTAGGCCAAAAAAGAAGGCAACACCAAAAAGTACTGTTGAAAGGGCAATACCTCGCTGCGCAGCAACTGGCAAATCTTTTAATGAGAACGCCAACTTAGGGTCTTTGTAGGGAATAAAGAATCGCAGCAAGAAGCATATCGCGAAGAAAAAAAGCACGAGCGCAATGGGGCCACCAATGCTCAACCAAGCCGACGGCTCTGGTGGTAGCTGCACAATCGCGGCATCTACCACAGGTGCATCGCTGAAAAAATCGAATGCAGGTTCGGCCACTTTTAGGCTCCCTTCAAGCGTACATAGAGCAACATGCCGGCACGCTTAACTGCTAATTGTGCTGACTGCTCAAGCGCTGTTTTCGCTATAACATTGATTTTATTGACTGGCTGCCCAGCGAATTGATTGTATATTTTCAATGCTTTTGCGCTAGGCACTTTGTCTGCGTGCAACACGCTGACACTGCGAATGTTGAGTTTTTTGTCTGTGATCATCAACAGAAAAAATTCTTTACCCTGATAATTAGCAGCAAAAATAAGCCCTGTGCCTGCAGGTCTGCGATCAACCAAGGGAATGTAAATGGTGTTGTCGTCATCGGCACTAAGTTCAACGCCCATTTTCTTAGCCGCTGCAATATCAGCTTTGGTCAGCAAGGCATCTTGGGGTAACCATGTCAGCACGCCAGGAAAAGCATGACGCACTTCACGAGGAATTAAGCTAGCGATATCGAGCCAGTTGCCAGGATTTTTCGGCGTCGATTTTTTATCGCCAGGATTAGACTTTGCCAGCATCTCAGCGCTATTGCTGACGCCATCTCCATCGCTATCTTTGGTGGCGATTTTACTAAAAGCAGCCATGTTTTTTCCGGCAGCCTTAAACGCCTCGCCAAAACTATCGAGCTTTGAGCCACCGCCATCTGTGTGGCAGGCATTACAAGAAGGCATATATCCCGACTCTTGCTTATACGCTCGGGCATACGCTGGCATAGCCGTCGCCAGTGTGGGCAAACTAAATAACAATGTTGCTGCGGCAACAGCGTTTATTATTTTCATTTTTACTCCGCCAACGCTAAAGCATGGCGTTGGTTAAAATCCAAAAAGGCTAGGAACGGCTTCACGCATACGCTTCAATGCATCTTGCCCCGGCTTACCGGCCTCTATTAGTTCTTCGTATTGGATGGAGTCGCGCGGAGGCATCAACTTATTTGCTTTTTCAGTGCCGGTGTAGCGCTCCCAATCTAATGCATCGCGGATCTCTGACTTATCATGAATGCTCGCCAGTACCGTATCTTCATCTGCACCGCCCATGAAATTTAAGCGTTTTGATGGATTACCGCGATGACAAGCAAAGCAATGATCCTCAAAGTCTTTCAAAATAGCGTGTTTTTTAATTTTCAGTGGCGGCACGCCCGAGGCCTGCGGTGGCGACATTTCCTTTGTTGATAAGCAGCAGTAATTGGAGTCTTCAGCCAGTAATGCTCTCATCAACGCTATTCGACTAACCGGCTTAGCGGCAAAGACATCATCTCCAAGCGCGTCTACCTTTGCCAGATAGCCCGATGGTTGATAGTTCACTGCTTCGCTAAGTTGATCAATATCGCTAGAGCTAAATAGTGCAGCTAAGCCATAAACACCATCAATATCATTCGCGGTTAATATTTGCTTTGGCGGACGCTGAGTCAGCGGATCAAGGCGAGCTTTGAGCTTTGGAAGGCGATCAAAGGCATCTAAGTCTTCGTTATTTAGCGCACCCTCACCCAACTTAATGTCGCGCGAGGTGAGCTTATGCCACCAGCCTTTAAAGCCACGGCGCTCACCCAAAGGGTCACGGTTAAAAATATCTGACTCTGGTACAGCAATACCTAGCTTGGGATAATTTAACGCTTGCAACTGACGCAGCTGTTTAGCCAAGGCCTGCTCAGGATCGAAGCTGCCTGGGCTATCACGATATAGCAAGGCGAGCTTGAGTAATGTCCGTCGGCATTCATTGCCATTTAAGCCACAGCCATCAAGCCAAATTCGCTGTGTAACATTGATGAAGTTACCTTCATCTGTAAGTTGGTCGAAGCGATCCGGCGACGCTAAAACATTACTGATAGGCAGAGATAAATACTTGTCGGCCCCTCCCCGCGCTGCGCGTATGGCTTCGGCGGTATCGGGTTGAGCATTAGTTTCATTCCAAGGTCGTTGTGGAAAAATTGGTCCGCCTCCTTGGTGACAAGTCATGCAAATAGCACGCTGTGCATACACAATGCGCGGCACACAACCAGCACAGTAGTTTTGTACGAGTTGAAACTCGAAACGCCCAGCAGCTTCGTTATAACTTAAGACTTCAATTTCACGCGCGTTTTCAACAAAGCCCATAAAAAGCTGGCCGCGTGGACGCAATCCCAAGCCACCCGCTTTATTTTTATGCTCAAAGTCTGCTGCTATTAGCGATCGTGGGTGCTTATAGTCAGCTAAACCCTTAAGTAAGGAGCGGCCATCAGGAATCAAAATATTGATCGGCATTTCACCGCTCGGACTCTGATCCTGAATCAGCTTTACTAGCTTGTCATAGGGGTAAGGTAAGCCATCGTTTTGCGCAATCAGATGGTCGAAGAGTGAGCGCGTGCCTTCCGGGGGTAAGTCCGTTTGCGGGATAGCTTTTGTCGATACCGACCCCGCTGGCGCTTTTGTACTGAGCACCAGCTCGGCGATATTAGCGTCGTTTTTAGGCTGTAGCAGCCACATCAAACTGCCGACTACTACAGCCAATAGGCCAATCCATCGCCACACGCGCGTCATAACAACCTCACATCAGCTTTAAGAACTCACGTAATGCGTACTTATCTTCCTTGCTCAGATTGACACCAAATTGGTGCCCATTGTTTTCAACAATATCTGAGCAGCCCATAAGTAACGGACTGTGCGGGTTAACAGAAGCGATATTTGCCACTGGCGTGCCTTTTTTCACGGGGATTTTTGGCCAGCCTTGCATATCTTCGCGCGGCGTAATTTTTGTATCTTCAGTTGTGACCGAAATTTTTTGTGGCCGGTGCTTCTCATCTTTTGGATTGTCAGAAGTCATTAGCTCAGCAAATGAGTTTTCAAACTGCTTAATACGACCTGCCACGGTGTAATCAGGTGATCCATCGGCCAAGTACGTTACTTCGCCAATTGCATTATTGTGCATGAATGGTGCAGTGGCCCAGACCGACAATAGTGAGATATTGCGCAGATACCCAGGACCGCCTTCAACCTTCTTCTCACCCACTTTCATGCCGCCAATAAATGGAATCATGCGATTAAGCACACGCGGCACACTGCCAGGCGAAGGGCTATTTTTGTATGTTTCTGAAGAGAACTCTTCCCAAATGTGACCCTTGTTGTGGTTATCATGCAGCGCACGACAGAAATTAGTGCCAATAATGTTAAACGGGGTACGCTCGTCATTACCTAACCAGTCTTGTCCAAATACGCCTTTTTCAGCGAACTGATTTGGTCGTAACTTGCCTGTAGAGTCTTTGCTTAAATAGCGCGCAATAAACTTGGGATCGTTGCGTTCAGCTTCGCTGTATTCCATAGTCCAGTAGTCTTCTTTGCCGAATACATGGCCTTCATAAAACTTACCTAAAGCGATTTTGTCGTTACGAATGTTGGCCGGTGCCATTTTTGTGCTGTGGCAGGTTGCACATTCTTGCGCAAATACTTCGCGGCCTTTAGGTATGACCTTTGTATCAATGAAATCACTCCCGGCTTTGCCATTTTTATCTTTCGATGCCATCAAATAGGTAGGACCGCCGGTAATCAAGAATGCTGCGAGATCATCCATTTTTGCATCAGCATAGTTCCATGGATCGCACTCAGCCGCGCATTGCATTATGCGCAATGGGCTTTGTTCCGTACCACGACCAACCATACGGCCAGGATAGGCAAAGTTTGGCGTCCAGCATTCTTCTGTACACATACCGATATTGACGTACACACGAATCAAGGCGAGATGCTCACCAACGCTATCTTCAGCACCTTTCAAGACATGACGCGTATTTGCTGTGCTTATTTTCCCAGTAACTGGATCCTTCATCTCATGCGAGAAGATTCGCTTGTTATGGAAGTCCATGATGTTGTTCTGTGTGCCTGGATTGTTCATCCAGTCTGAGGCTACCAACGAAGTATCGATAGTGCCCAAACGACCACCCTTCAATACTTGTCGAGCTGGACTACTTTCCGGAGCCCCTAAGAAAAATGCATCCGGCTGAACAATATGCTGGTTACCAATTGTCGCCGTTAAGTTAGACCATGTTGGCTCATTGGGGTTTTCAGGCGGGTTTGTAGGGTCAAAGCCTACATGGCATTGAACACATGGATGGCCAATAACGAATCGCTTGTTTTTAGCAATTTCATCTTTGCTATAGGCCGCGGTTTGTGGGTTATAAATAACCTTACCGTCTTTGTCTTTAATGGGGTCGGCATAGTATTTGCGATAACCTAAAACACCTGAAGAATGTGGGTCTTGGCATTTGTCGTACCAGTTTGTGCTGGCATCGCCCTCGCTACAGTCCGGATCGTTTATCAAACCCCACTTGGTGAAACGCTCTGAGCGTGTACGCGTATCGAGCCATGGGTAGTTCATATGATCTTTGCCTACGACACGTGATTGCAGCAGGTAGTTTTCATCCTGGTTGCCAAAGGTGCCTTTGTACCAAACATCACGACCACGCCGAGCTTGATCGCGCATTTCTTGCGCTTTCGCTGGATCTACCGCTGCAACATCTTTAAATAATTGATTTACATAACGGCAGCCTTCAGCGTCATAGCCAGTTGGTTGAGGCTGATCGCAGGGTGGCGGTACATATTGAGGAATAGGCTCAGATTTCCACGTGACTTTATCGCCGCGCTTATGTGTCTCTGGACTTGTCCCTGGTGCCCAGACTTTGCGCGCTGCAAGCGTGTCGTAATAATGATCCTTAAACCATTGCTCACGCTGCTTCCAGTAAGGCGTACCGGTGTATACGCCAGTCGTAAGATTTCTATCAGCTAAATCACTAAGCGAAACGCTTCGATAGGTAGATTGGTATGGCTCGTTGCTCACAGGTACATGGCCAGTCGGCATATCGTAAGCCGTTAACTCAGGCACATTCGGCACTGGAATGACACTTGGAACAACTGGAACCGTGGGTGGAGCCGGCGGCAAAGTTGCTACGGTGTAAAGTGCAAATGCTCCAACACCAGCAAGCGCCATTAAACCTATTTTATTTTTATTCATGATTACTCCAGGCGAGCCATATTTCGTTTAATCAAGCCCTAAGGCCACTCAGACTGGTACTATAGTACCAATTACTCTGGTGGTCAATTATTGTTCTATTTTGAAACTACTTACCTATACAGAATGACGAGAATATACGCCCTAGTAAGTCATCTGCCGTAAAACTCCCTGTAATTTCAGACAAGCTGTTCTGCGCTAAGCGTAAATCTTCTGCAGCCAACTCTCCAGCTCTGTGGCTGAGCAATACATTTTTTGCTTGTTCACAATGGTTTTTAGCACGCATAAGTGCCTCGACGTGGCGTTGCCGTGCTGAAAAATTTCCTGAACTTATTGGCTGATAACCCATTAGCGACTTTAAGTGCTCTCTTAGCAACTCTAGGCCGCTGTGAGTAGCCGCTGACAATGCAATGGTTTTGAGTTTTTGATCTGCACAATTAAGCTCACCTATGCTCAGAGCTGTTTGTGACAAGTCGCACTTGTTGAGCACTATAAATAGATGCTTTGGCCATTGCATAAACTGCTGCAAAATTGCTTTTTCAATACCGTCACTTGGATATCGGCTATCCCATACCCACATCACTGCGTCTGCTGTATCAACCTCGCGCTTAGCCCGCCGAATACCTTCTTGCTCGATCGCATCTGCGCTGTCACGTAGACCAGCGGTATCAATAATGTGTAATGGCATGCCATCAATTTGAATTTGTTCTCGCAGGACATCGCGAGTAGTGCCTGCAACATCAGTAACAATAGCGGCGTCATGCCCTGCTAATGCGTTTAGCAGACTAGATTTACCGGCATTAGGTAGCCCAGCAATAACCACACGCATACCATCACTTTGAATAACACCTTGTTTAGCTTGATATAAAACCTGATCTATTTGCCTAAGAACGGCTTCTAGTTTGGCCTCAAGTTGGCCGTCGGCAAGAAAATCAATTTCCTCTTCAGGGAAATCGATTGCTGCCTCAATGAATAGTCGCAAGTAAATCAGCGACTCTAATAGCTCATCAACTTTTTGAGAAAAAGCCCCTTGAAGTGTATGGACAGCAGCACGTGCTGCAGACTCAGAGCCGGCTTCAATGAGATCTGCAATGGCTTCAGCTTGCGCTAAATCTAATTTATCGTTGAGAAAAGCGCGTTCAGAGAACTCACCAGGCCTTGCCATGCGAGCGCCGCGACTAATTGCTTCTTGCAATAACATGCCTAAAACGATGGGGCCGCCATGGCCTTGAAGCTCAACCACGTGCTCGCCAGTGAAGGAGTTCGGAGCTTTGAAATAGAGCAGCAAGCCTTCGTCTAAAACTTGGGCTTGTCTATTATAAAACGACGTAAACAATGCATGCCGTGGTGGTAAAGCTTTTGGCATAGCGTGATGTGCAATTTCTCGACCTATGCGTTCAGCATCTGGCCCAGACAATCGAATAATGCCAACGCCACCGCGACCCGGTGGCGTGGCAATGGCGGCGATCGTGTCAGTGATCATCGCCATCGAAGCTTAGTGCCCGCTTTGTTGCGCAGCAGCTTTTTCAATATTGCGGGTGATAACCCATTGCTGAGTAATCGATAGCAAGTTGTTCATCAACCAATACAGGACCAAACCAGCTGGGAACCATAGGAAGAATACAGTGAACACTATTGGCATCAACTTCATTACCTTGGCTTGCATAGGATCTTGCGGCGCAGGGTTTAGCTGTTGTTGGACAAACATTGAAACGCCCATTAGTAATGGCAATACAAAATACGGATCCATTAAGGACAAATCTTGTATCCACAAAATCCAACTTGCATGGCGCAGCTCAACCGATTCCATCAATGTCCAATAGAGTGCAATGAACACAGGCATTTGCACCAAGATTGGTAAACAACCGCCCAGTGGATTGATCTTCTCTTTTTTGTACAACGCCATCATGGCTTGCGACATTTTTTGACGGTCATCGCCAAACTGTTCTTTCATGCGCTGCATTTCAGGCATAACACGACGCATATTGGCCATAGAGCGATAGCTAGTTGCGGACAACTTAAAGAATGCGGCTTTAACTAGAATAGTTAGGACAATAATTGACCAACCCCAGTTGCCTAAGAAGCCATGAATAGATTTCAACAGCCAAAACAAAAACTGTGCAATGGGCCACAACCAACCGTAGTCCACGGTTAACTCAAGCCCTGGCGACAATGCTTTCAGTTTGTCTTGGATTTTTGGGCCAGCATAAAAATCTGCAGCAACACTACCCTGCCCGCCGGGTGCAACAAGCAAAGGACTCGATGTGAAACCAATATAGTTATCTGCGCCGTTATTGCCTTTACGCGTACTTATTTGGTTGATTTGCTGAGCTGGTGGAATCCAAGCAGAGACAAAGTAATGTTGGACCATTGCCACCCAACCACCAGTGACTTGCTGGCTCATCGCGTCTTTGCCAAAGTTATCGAGTGATTCTTTATTGTAGTTTTTATCAGCAGTCCACCAAGCCCCACCTAAAAAGGTCACCATGCCAAATGAGTGATTATCGCTACTTGGATCTTTGCTGTTATCACGCTTAATTTGGCCGAACATAACGCCCTGCCATGGCTTATCACTTGTATTATCAACGTGATAATTGACACCTATGCGATAATCTCCGCGGGTAAAAGTGAATACTTTTTCAACTTTGACGCCTGCATCTGTTGTTGTCGAGAGCACAACTTTCAGTGCATCCTGGCCATCAGCCAACGTAAATTGGCTTTGGGATACATCATAAAGTGGTCGGCCACTGGGTTGATCATCCAAACCTTGTAAGCCCGTACCATTGCCAACGCCAACTAAACCACTTTGTGCAATATAGGTGAGATTATTGGACTGATTCATCAGCACAAATGGGGTTTTATCCGTCACCGTCTGTGTGTATTTAGGTAATGACACACGTGTTACGTCACCACCTAAACGATCAATATCAACATCCAGAACATCGGTAAGCACACGCACGTGCGGCGATGATGTTGATTCTGACACTGCCTGATTAACGCTTGCTACTGGAGTG
The DNA here is from genome assembly GCA_041612115.1 of Perlucidibaca sp. GTDB lineage: Bacteria > Pseudomonadota > Gammaproteobacteria > Pseudomonadales > Moraxellaceae > Perlucidibaca. The sequence goes on along the minus strand of JBFJJU010000054.1, from coordinate 762 downwards.
ACAGCAACTGCAGGAATGTCCGAATTTGATGTTGGTGCCACCACTGTAGGCATGTCGCCGGCTTTAACCGTAATCACTGGTTTAGCTACTTCATCAGCTTTTGGTTTAGAGCCATAGTCCTGCTGCCAGGATAAAAATAAGAAATACGTGACAGCAGCTAGTGCCACCATAATTAGAGTGCGACGGAATTCCATACTCACGGTTCCTGTTGACGACAAGGAGGGGTGACTTTGCTCGGTACAGGATCATAGCCGTGTTTACCGAAGGGATGACAGCGAGTTATTCGTTTTATCGCAAGCCAACCACCGTTAACTACACCAAACTCGCGAATAGCTTGCTCAGCATATGCTGAACATGTTGGTTCATAGCGGCAACGAGGCGGCAGCATAGGACTGATTACATAGCGATAAAATCGGATAGGCAATAGCAGTAGCCATTTCATGATGCTTTGGCTAACTTTTTTGATATTTTGTTATGCAACTGCTGAAGGCTTTTTGCAAAATCACTGTGTAGCGTTTCATTTGGAATGTCGGCTAAGGCGTTTTTGGCAAGAAAGACTATATCGAGTGCATAGTTTGCTGGTAGTTGCAGTCGAAAAGTATCGCGAACACAGCGTTTAATACGGTTTCGACTAACAGCAAGTTTGACTTTTTTCTTCGCGATGATGAAGCCAATGCGATCAGAAGTATGTACTGATGCTTTTGCTAACAGCATATAGTGGGAATGATGAGCTTTGAACTCAGCGCCATCCATAACGTACTT
>JBFJJU010000053.1:0-16170 GCA_041612115.1 Perlucidibaca sp. | reverse complement strand
GCCACTGCATGTGGCATTGCGTGAAGAGGCAATCCCAGAGTTTGGTGTTGGGCAGTATAAGAAAATTGCCAGTTTTCAGCGCTTGCAGCGCCCAGACCTGGCTTTTGCTGGAGACTATCTGGCAGGAGCTTGTATCGAAGGTGCGTTAGCATCGGCTGAGCGTGCAGTGGCCGCGATACTCAATACGGCTGCCAATAATTGACATTATAGACGATCGGTCTAGTATATGTCGCATGACAAATATCAAGCCCCAAGCTCGCCGTGGCCGCCCACCTAAAATTGATCGGGATTTCACGGATACTCGCACAGCACTTCTTGGCTGCGGGATGGAAGTGTTAACTGAGCAAGGCTTTGCAGTGACGGGCATAGATACTGTCTTGAAGAAGATCGGTGTCCCCAAAGGGTCTTTTTACCACTACTTCGAAAATAAAGAGGCTTTTGGGCAAGAGGTGCTTAAAACCTATGCAGCATATTTTGCGCGCAAGCTTGATCACTGGCTATTAGATGACTCTGTATTGCCTCTGCAGCGTATCGTCAACTTTATTGAAGATGCCAAGGCTGGTATGCAGAAGTACCAATTTCGTCGAGGCTGCTTAGTTGGAAATTTAGGTCAGGAGATATCGATTCTCCCTCAAAGCTTTCGCCATGAGTTGGGAGCTGTTTTGCTTGACTGGGAGAGACGTTTGGCAACGTGCTTATCTTTGGCCATGAACCAAAGGCAAATTTGCTCGGATAGTGATTGTGATGCATTAGCTGCGTATTTTTGGATAGGGTGGGAGGGGGCCGTGTTACGGGCAAAGCTAGTACAAGATGTGAAGCCAATGGATAGGTTCATGACAGGATTTTTGACTGGGTTGAAGCGGTAGTTTTATTTTGCTAATTAATAGACGGTCAGTCTAAATGAGAGGAATTATGTTTAAAGCAATTTTAATTGATAAAAAGACAGACACATACAGCGCGAGTGTGGCCGAGCTAAATGATGCTCAACTACCAGAAGGCGATATCACAGTGAAGGTTGCGTACAGCACCTTGAATTATAAAGACGGGTTGGCGATTAGCGGACGCAGCCCTGTTGTACGACGCTTTCCAATGGTGCCTGGCATTGATTTGGCAGGCACTGTTGAAACGAGTAGTCATCCTAATTTTAAGGCGGGTGACCAAGTATTGCTAAATGGTTGGGGTGTCGGTGAAGGGCATTGGGGCGGCTTAGCTCAAAAGGCTAAACTCAATGGTGATTGGTTGATTCCTCTCCCCAAGGCAATAAATGAGCGCCAAGCAATGGCTATCGGTACGGCAGGTTACACAGCAATGCTATGCCTGATGGCACTGGAGAGGCATGGCTTAAAGCCGGAGCATGGTGACGTATTAGTGACTGGAGCCAATGGTGGTGTTGGTAGCTTTGCAATTGCTCTATTAGCCCATCATGGCTACTCGGTGGTTGCGTCTACCGGTCGCCCAGATGAGGTTGGCTATCTAAAGCGCTTGGGCGCCATGACGATTATTGATCGAGCCGAGCTTAGTAGCTCTGGGCGAGCACTAGGAAAAGAGCGTTGGGCGGCGGCAATTGACTCAGTCGGCAGTCATACGCTTGCCAATGTGTGTGCTGGAATTCGTGAGAGTGGAGCCGTGGCTGCGTGCGGCTTAGCTCAAGGCATGGACTTTCCTGCAACTGTGGCGCCGTTCATTCTGCGCGGCATTAGCTTGCTTGGTATTAATAGTGTTACTAGGCCTTATAATGAGCGCATTGAGGCTTGGGATCGCTTGGGTGCGAGCTTGAATTTAGAGCTGCTAGCTGAAATCACGAATGAAGTCAGTCTAAGTGAAGCTATTGATACTGCGCAGGATCTACTCGATGGCAAAGTTCGAGGGCGAGTAGTAGTGGATGTGAATCGTTGATTTCAACTAGATCAAATTAATCATTACGGCGCTCAGAAATTTGGGCGCCGGAAGAGAGAGCGTTATGAGTCCAAAGAGTCGCCTCGTACTGCAAGCAGTTCTGTATGAGACTTTTGCTATTGCCTTTGTGACGCCAGCATTGAGCTTTATGTTTAGCGAGCCGGCTTCCTCAACAGTGGGCCTTGCTGTTGCGATGTCGAGCATTGCACTTGCTTGGAATTATGTCTTCAACACTCTGTTTGAACGCTGGGAGTCGCGACAACTGGTACGAGGGCGCTCATTTGCTAGGAGGCTAATGCATGGTATTGGCTTCGAAGGCGGCCTCGTCGCTATCTTGGTTCCAGTGGTAGCACTTTGGCTAAATACATCGTTACTCGGTGCATTTTTGGCGAATCTTGGCCTCTTAGTGTTCTTCTTTGTCTATGCCATTGTATTCACATGGGCCTTTGATCGTGTTTTTGGACTTCCGGAGTCCGCCACAAAGTAGCTAGCTGCCGACTCGCATGATTGAAGCTGAGACAGCTCTCGCAGCAATCTATCCAGAAACATGGTCTTCACGGCTGGCAGCACACGCTCTGGCGGGTAACAGCGAACAATGCTGATGTGATCTACACCGGCCGACTCAGGGTAAGCAATATTCTCTAGCAAAGTGTCGGCAGATACTGCATATGCAAGGTTTTTGGTGGCATGGCTATCGGTGCCAAGACGATCTTTTGCAGCAAAGTAGTTCAGGTATTTTTTCACATTACCTGGTACTTGGCGTGCGTTAAAGCCCCATTGCGCAGGATGCCAGCGACCCATACCTCCGGCTGCCAATGAAATCACGAGATCGCATGTGATTCCTTGAGTATCAAGAACATGTGTGACTTTCATCACTTGAATGCCGCCTTGACTATAGCCAAGCAATACGATTGGACGGCCGGCATTAGCGGCCTCTTTTAGGTCTTTTGCAATGCGAGCTGGTCTAAGGTGATTGCTGTATAGCGTGGTGTCAACGAAGCCCGACTCGCGCAGGAGACGAAGCAAATGCCATTGCATATGCTTACCGGCCAATAAGCCATGAACTAACGCAATACGTGGGCCGAGATAGGTGTCGGGAACATTAGGGCGCCACGCTATTGAAGAGCTCATTGGCCTCACTCGAGCAGAGATTTCAGAAGTCACGATAGTTGACCACGTGGTTGTGCTGTTTGAGCACAAGGGTAGTCATTAGTTTTGTCATCGCTTCCTAAACTACTTAGGATTGGGCAGTCGGGCCGAGTGTCGCCATGACATGCAACTGCAAGCGCCTTAAGAGAGCTACGCATTTCCACTAATTGAGAAATTCGCGAGTCTAGCTCCTTAATCTGCTGGTTTGCGAGCTGCTTTACTTCTGCGCTAGTGCGGGCTTTATTGCGCCACAACGAGAGTAGCTCGCTAATTTGATCTAATGAGAAACCCATAAAGCGGGAGCGTTTAATAAAGCGCAGTTCGTGTACGGCCGCGCTTGAATAGACTCGATAGCCAGAGTTGGTGCGTGGTGGCGCAGAGATCAAGTTAATTGACTCATAGTGTCTAATCATTTTACTGGTCACGCCAGCTTGACGAGCAGCCTCACCGATATTCATTGTCTGTCCCTGATGGCTTCCATGTCTTTAAGAGCAAGGCATTAGCGACAACGCTAACACTGGAGAAAGCCATAGCAGCACCGGCAATAACGGGGCTGAGGTAGCCGAGCGCAGCCAGTGGAATGCCGACTGTATTGTAAGCAAAGGCCCAAAATAGGTTTTGCCGGATTTTTCGCCATGTTTGCTGAGAGATTTCGATGGCCTCGGCGATTAGGCGTGGGTCGCCGCGCATCAAGGTTACTTTTGCTGTGTGCATGGCTACATCGCTTCCATTACTCATGGCAATACTGATGTCAGCTGCCGCTAGCGCTGGCGCATCGTTAATGCCATCGCCAACCATTGCCGTCACACCGCGAGCCTTCAGACGCATGACTTCTTGCGCTTTCTCATGCGGCAACACGTCAGCCACCACATGATCAATGCCAAGCTGCTTAGCTACTGCATGAGCGCTGCCTTGATTATCGCCTGTGATCATCACAGTCTCGATGCCGAGCTGCTGCAAGCGCTGAATGGCGACGAAAGTTTCTGGCTTAATTTGATCGCGAAAGGCCATAAAGCCCAATAGCGCTGAGTCGGTCGTGCGAGCTAACCACGAGATGCTACAACCTTCGGCCTCTAAGTTGTCGGCCTTAGCCTGCAGGCGAGAGCAATCGATGCCGGACTCACTCATTAGCTGCATATTGCCAAGTAAGTAGTCGACCGCACTGACGCTGCCAGAAACGCCGCGGCCGGGGAGTGCACGGCTATTGCTGGCGGGCTGCAAGTTAAGCTGTTGTTGGTTAGCCGCGCTTACAATGGCGTGTGCTAGTGGGTGGTCGCTATCGGCTTGCAAGCTGGCGGCTGTGACTAACATGTCTTGCGTATTTGCCACGCTTTCCTGTGCAACAAGCTCGGGTTTACCTAGCGTTAGCGTGCCGGTTTTATCGAAGGCAATAATTTGCGTGCTGTGGGTTATCTCTAGTGCTTCTGCATCTTTAATGAGGATGCCTCTTTGTGCGGCAACACCGGTGCCTACCATCACTGCTGTTGGTGTGGCGAGGCCTAAGGCGCAGGGGCAAGCGATCACTAACACTGCGACAGCATTAATAATGGCGGTTTCAATACCGCTACCAGTTAGCCACCAGCCAAACAGTGTGAGCGCGGCGATAATCAAGACCACAGGAACAAAGATGGCGCTGACTTTGTCGACTAGGCGTTGGATGGGAGCTTTCGCAGCCTGCGCATCCTCTACCATACGGATGATTTTCGACAGCAGTGTCTCCGCGCCTAGTAGCTCAACTTTGACTAGCAATAGGCCATCGGTGCTGATGGCACCGCCAACAACATGGTCACCGACGCTTTTCACCACAGGATTGCTTTCGCCAGTCAGCATGGATTCGTCGACCAAGCTTTGGCCTTCTGTGATGCTGCCGTCAACTGGAATACGTTCACCGGGGCGAATAGCGACGATGTCGCCCAGTTTGACCTCGGCTAGCGGAACTTCACGCTCTTGGCCATTTTGCCGAACTCGTGCGGTATCGGGCCGTAACGCTTGCAGTGCACGAATTGCCTCAGTGGTTTGCTGCTTGGCACGGCTCTCAAGCCATTTGCCCAATAGCACTAGTGTGATAACGACTGCTGAGGCCTCAAAGTACACTTGATCATGTGCCGATGCAGACATTAATAGGTGGTACACACTGAGGCCATAGGCTGCTGAAGTCCCTATCGCAACCAACAAATCCATATTGCCCGCGCGCGACTTCAATGCGCCCCAGGCAGCACGATAAAAGCGGGCACCAATAATAAATTGTACCGGCGTTGCTAATAGCCACTGCAGCATAACTGGCGCCATCCAGTCGTAGCCAAAGGGTACTAATAGCATGGGGATTAACAAAGGTAAGGTCAGCACAATGGCAGCAATTAAATGCCAGTTTTCATGCGCGTGTGACTGACTAACTTCCGCACTGACTGTGGCTTCGGTTAGTCGTGCGTGGTAGCCAATATGCTCAATCGCAGCAATGAGCTGTGCTGTGGTAACATGACTAGATCCATGAACATGAGCTTTTTCTGTCGCCAGATTAACGTTTGCAGATGCAACGCCGCTAACGGCGGCTAAGGCCTTTTCGACCCGCCGCGCGCAAGATGTGCAAGTCATGCCTTCGATAATAAGATCTAGGTTAATGTCGGTCTTGTTGTCGGCAGCGCCTAAGTGCTTATTCATAGCGGCTCCATGTGTTGGCTTAATTGACTGCGGCGGTCTTAAACGACCCTGCAGTGCATCATCAAGCTTCCCGCAATGGTAAGGTCAAGCCCGCTTTTTAGCTATGCGCAGGTGCCTCGCGATACATGACTTCTGCTGCCGCAATGGCATCTTGGTTTGAATTGAAAGCATCTAACCATGCTGCATAGGTATGAACTGAGGGCAGGTCATTAGGATGAAAGCCTGGGCGGTAGTAGCTGGCAATCATCGGCAATAATCGAGTAAGCATGCCTTTGCGTGGGCCGATGAGCCAGCCAGCACCTTTGCCATAGAGCTTAATGCGCTCGGGCACGCTATAGCCATCCATACCCAACATGAACCACGGTGCGACTACGGTATATAGCGAAAACATAATCGTCGCATGTGTCATGGCTGTCACACGTGTGGCATAGCCGACTTTAGCGATACGCTGCATGACATCGTAGGCTACTGCTTTGTGCTCCATCTCTTCAATGGCATGCCAAGCGAACATCGCCCGTACCCGTGGGTCAGCACCGGCCATCATCTCTTTTTCAGCAAAGAATAAATCGGCCATCATGGCGGTAAAGTGTTCTAGTGCGGCGGTCATGGCCACATTGTATTCCGGTGACAAATTCTTTAAGCGCTGCTCGGTAATCTCGCGCGTGTGCCGCGTAAACGCGTCGATATTAATGCCTTGCCGACGCAGACGCTCATTGAAACGTGTGTGTACTTGCCCATGCTGCCCTTCCTGCATGGTGAAGTCTTTAACGGCTTGCAGCAGCTCAGGGTCTTGGATGCGATCACGAAAGGCGCGGACAGCGGAAATGAAGTAGCGTTCGCCGTCGGGAAAAGTGGATTGTACTGCGTCAAATACGCGAGTTTTCAGTGCATCACCGGCCATCCAATGGCGAGGAATATCCTCAGCGTCTAAGCCAAAGTCTAAGTCTTTACGTACGATAATTTTTTCTTTGTACTGGGGACGAGCCATGAGTGATCTCCAAGTAAAGCTAGGCAGGGTCAATGGACATAATATGTGCCGTCAGCAGAGAAAAGGGATAATATGACGACAATTAAGGATTAAATGGCGACAGAATGAAGCACTATATTGGGCTAGAGTTCTTAAGTATTTTGACGACGGCTTCTGCGCGCTCAGGCAGCAATCTTAGTGCGGTCTTGACCAGTTTGGCATTGGGCATCCACACCCAAGAAGGCCGTCCAATCCCGTTGCCATTACCTCTATTAACAAGTTTATTTGAGCAACTTGATGCACGGGCCAATCGTGGCCGCTTTATATTTGCACTGGCAGATTCCTTTAACTTTGATGCGATGCCGGCAGTGTCAGCATTTCTCGCCAGCGCACACAATCTGCGGCAGCTGAACTCACTGTTGGAGTGGGTTCCTGTTCTGGTACATCCCAACTTACGCTTTGATATTGAGGACCATGGCTCAGCAATCAGCTTGCATCCCCGTGTTGACTCTGAAGATATTCGGCTCATTGATCATCCGTTATTAGTTGAGCTAATGATGGCAATCGTTGCGCATATCAGTGCTCAGGTCGCGCCGAATATGCCGGGTGTGCGAGCGGTAACCTTCAAGCATGCTCCAGCTGCTGATCCGGCGCTGTACGAGGCCTATTTTAAGTGCCCGGTCGATTTTCATAGCGATGCCAATACCATGATTGGCGATAACCAATTGCTAGATGGCATTCTTCCAGGCAGCCTGCCACAAGCACACAAAAGCGCAGAGGAAACCATACGTAAGCATTTGCTTGGCGATGGCTTGGCACCACCGCTGACCATGCAAATAGATTATTTATTTAGACAACGCTATAGCTTATTAAGTGAGGGTTTGGCCGGCTTAGCGAAAGCAATGAATATGCATCCGAGGACTTTGCAGCGCCAATTACGTCACGTTGGTAGCAGTTATTCAGTGTTGCTGCGGCGTCTTAGACATGAGCATGCTGCTGACATGCTGCGCGACCCCTCCTTAGATATAGACAGCATTGCTCTCAAGTTGGGCTTTACTGAGCGCCGTAGCTTCACGCTGGCTTTTCGGCAGTGGCAGGGGTGCTCTCCGCGTGAATATCGTCGTGCGGTCAAGGCCTCCTAACAAGAGTGGTAGCGACGCCCCTCCACTTTCAGTAGCATTCGGCTTTAAAGTCTGCACGTAATTTCGTCATCATCGGCAACCTGATGCCCAACGGGCATCGTTGACCGCAAAGCTTCTGACCTTGAGGTAGTCCTCAGGGTCGCGCAAATAATCTTGCTCTGGCGCATCAGTGAGAGCCTTTAAGCTATTAGTCCATTGAGCTTCGTAGGAGCCAGCGCCACCACCAATAACGGGCGCCCAAGCATCATGATGGTTGGGTATGAAAAGCTTCGGTTTGGCAGCCTCTATATAGGATAGTGCGTCACGATACCCACTGGTTAGCATACCGAAGCCGACAATCGCGCCAATTTGCACATCTACGCAGTCGGGCAATGTGCTGATGGCGGAGCGAATGGCCTGTGCAATTGGATCTTGCTCGGGCATGGCGCCGGTAGAGTCGTGCCAGAGCCAGCTAAAGTTGCCCACACGAAAGTGATAAAGCCAACTACCTCCATCAGGCTGACCAATGCCACCATCATCGGGCAGCGACATAAGGAATTTGATGGTCTCGGCAAGGTCGGCATTGAGATTCAGAACAAATGGCAATAACTCGGGCACATACACTAAAGGTAACTCACCCTCGAGAAGGCTAGTTGGGTCAGCCTCTGAATGCGTGTGCTTCACAATTGTCACTGGTGCCATGTCGGCAAAGACACGTGCAGTGAAAACGGTACCTGCGGGATTATCACCCTCAAGGCCAAGCTTTAGACATGGGAATGCAATAGCGTTTTCAGCACTGGTAGAAGCTTTGCGAGCTGTATCGCACACCGAGTCACCTGCGATCAGTGCAGCACCTGTGCGACTGGCTATGTAGCCAGCATCGGCAGCGTGATCAAAGTGGCCATGGCCAATAAAGATAGCCTCCGGTTTGAGTGCCACTAAATCATCGCGTGTAATTGGTACGTAGTTACTATGAGCCCCAACAATTTCCCAGGCGTCGAGCAAAAATAGATGACCACCGGCGGCAACCACAAAGCTCGAGACGCCATACCACCAGACTTTCACTGTGCTGGTATCGGTGCCGTCATCATTGAGTAGGCGTAATCTCGCCTTTCTAGTATCCGCGTCGATGGTTTGTCGAGGTAGAGGAGTCCAACTCTTAAAGGCTGCAGAGGTGGCTGGAGAGGAGCTTGCCGAGCTGCTGTTTTCGCCGCCGCATGCGTTAAGTAGTAGGGCGGTAAACATACTAACTATGATGATGCGCATGAAGATATCTTTATTGTTGTTTTAATAAATAGTATCACACCTGTTATTTATGGTGAGGCAAGAAGATGTTTAGTGAAATCGGTCCGTATCAACTGTTTAGGCAATGCTTGGGCAACGTATAGAAAGGCTTGATGAGGCTCAGGCGAGATTGACTAGCCCTAAAACGACAAAACCCGCTAGGCACAAGGCTTTGCGGGTTTCGATATTTGGTAGACACTAGCAGACCATGTCAAAGTTTTCCCACGAGTTGTGCTAAAGCACGATAAGGTACATAAAGCACCATATAAAGCTTGATTTACAGTCATTTACTGGTATTTTTGCTGTAATTGGCATGTGGCTTTTGGTGTCATTTTGGTGCTTTATGTTTGGCAAGATGGTCATTATGCACAGTTGGTTATGTGAATAATCAGCAGGCTATAAGTGACCCCTACCTACTTTTTGTGAGGAAGACAGATGGCATCACGAAGGCTCAAGAGCGGGGCGCCTGACCAAAATACATTGCCATTGAGCCTCAAGCAGCGAAGGCGCTCCACCAAGAAGCAATCTGCCTATATACCTGAGTCTTTGAGAGTTCATAGCGTCAAGCACTCCACTGCACAGATTGAAAGGCTCCCCGCCAAAATATTATTAACGTATGCGGGCTCATATGCTGATTCAAAACTCCCAATTGCATTAAGCCCTGAGGCCGCAGCTTACCTATTAGAGATCTTTACTCCTTGTGTCTGCATTAATGGTGATGAGCGAGCGCTTATTGGCCAGACTGAGATTTTTTGCGCTCTTTTATCAGAGCTTGATCCAGCGACAGAGGTTGCTGTTCGCTATATAGATGCGAGCAATCCATTTTCTCAAGTTCGTCTACCTCTGCATGTGCTTTTCCCTTCGATCGATCTCATAGATCAAATATCAGTAATTAATGACTTGGTGATGATGCTTTCGGGAGTCGAGTTGTCACAAGTTAAGTTAGCCAAGCTGACTGGAAAAGATCGATCTAGTATTTCTAAAGCGTTGTCTAAAAGCTCAGCATCGACGGATAACTCCTTAGATGAATAGCTTTGACGTTATCTCTACACGAGTAGCCCACGCACTGTGGGCTCCAGCAGATAAACACTATTTATCTGTTGCGATAAGTCGGCTTCATGACTTGGTCACCGTCACTCCCGAGTTAGCAATAGAAATTGGTATTTCCAAGGCAGAGCTATCTGAATTTTCTCAGCTTATTCAAGCGGAGGCGTTGAACAATCCCAGCCGCTCACCTGAGCTAGCGGTGATTAATGCTCCGCTTTTAGATGAAACGACGAATACGCACCCATTTCATGGATATAGGCAGCAGCACGCGGGGTATGTGATTTTACTGACATCGTTGCCGAATAATCATCCATTGAAAGTTGACTGTGATGAGTTAACGGCAAAGTTACTGACGCAAACGGTTAAATTAAATCTGTCTAAAACGTTAGATGAGTACTCAGAGACGCTAGCTAAGGCAACCCGTATGCAGCTAATGGGTGCGCGGCTTGAGGATGAGCAAAGACAACCGTCATCTGATGCGTTGATCAAGGTGTGTTTAGCGCTACGTACTTTTGTTGATGCGGCTTCTCAGGGGCGGCCTATTGATGAGGTTTTGCCACTTTGTGAGCAATTCAATAGGCAGGCTAAGAGCTTCATTAAAAATCCTGAGAAAACGAGAATCGGTAGGAAAGCTACCTCTGGCTCGAAACGAAAGGGGCAGTCAAAAAAAACACCACACCGAGACTCGAAGTCCTTGCTGAATTTATCGGCACCAGCACAGATACAGGTGATGCGTCAGGATCTGCATGTTGAGGAGCAGGTTGAGTTTATTCATGTTGCTATACCCCCTAAAATCTCAAAGAAAGCGCAGGAAAATGATTGCTCTCCTTTAGAGCTCATGACTGAGCAAGCGATTATCTCGCCAAAAATTCCGCAGGACCATTCACGTCATTCTTCAATTGCAGTGGGCCGGTATCAGGCCAAGCAACTAGCAAATAGAAATGAGTTACTGCGGTGGGACGTGGTTAATTTAACGCATCATCAAATTCAAGGCTGCTTAGAGCTGCTCATTAAGATGTCTGCAGTTAAAAATGATCTAGGCATAGCATCATCATTTTTATTAGTGAGTCTGGTGACTGGTCGCTCACTTGTGAACTTGCCAGGTGCGATCTGGATCGATCCAAGCGCGACAAAGTTTGATGAGTCATCCCTGAGTGCTCTAAGTGATGATCCATCAAAAATAAACGTTGTGTTGCTGCCTGCGATGGGCTGCTTAGCGCTTCGAGTAAACCAGCCAAATGTGGTCAAAGTGAGAGATTGGAATGGTGTTATTCCTCGGTCTGAGTTTGTGTTGGTTCCCGACTATCTGAGTGTTTCGCAGCTAATGTTGAGTCAGCTTGCTGGCCAAGATATAGAGCCTGAGCTGCTAGTTAACGTGAAAAAAGATCATATTGTGAGTGCTGCAATGCGTGTGGGGCTTTCACTGAAAACGTATGGCGTTTCTGCTACGCGGCTTTGGCAAACGCTGCCTAGACTTTTGCAAAGTGAGTCGGGCATGAATACAGCCATGGCCTTACTGACCGACTGGCAAACATCGAATAGCGTGGTGGATCTTCATTATCACTGCGTTGAGGCTCAAAAGTTGGCGAGCCGCTACAGGGCTAGTATGGATGCCTTGCTTCATTACGACACTAAATACTGGGTATGTGAAAAGCATCTACCTGCGCAAAAGTATTTTGTTGGTTCGCCAAACTGTATCTCTGCTAAGAAGCTTAAGGTGCTAATTGATCAGTTTGAAAATGCGCTCTTAGACCGATATGACATTGTGCAGCATGCCAACTTATTGACCTTATACACACTCATGGTAATGACTGCAGGGTTCGGCTTTCGCCATGCCATTTCACCGAAAATTGAGCTGCATCCGTTTCGAGATAGGATGATATTAAGCTATCAAGAAAAAGACGCGTTAAGGCAGTTAGTTTTGCCAAAGTTGGTCCAGAAGCAGTTGGCTGTTTATAGGGAAATGCGCATAACACCGATTGCCCATGGTGCCCCCAAAGTAGTGGGCAACAAGCTCAGCTTTTTCTTGATTAGCCCCAAGTGCTTGGTACGACCGTTTAAACCAGGTGGGTTTTCTAAAGAGTTAAAGGCGTATGGGCTTGAATTCGAGCTTGAGCTGAACTCAATGCGGCGATGGATGTTTTCTGCATTGTTCAATGAAGGTGTGAGGGGCATTCAAACAGACTTTTACGGCGGGCATGGTGTCATGGGGCGAGAGCCGCTAACGACGTTTAGCTCTACCAACTTTGATTCATTTATAGCAGCTGCTGATGAAATGGATCGTGTTCTTGAAGCGACTGGCTGGCGAGTTCTGTCATGACTGTGATTAGCAACTCAGCTCATCACATAGAGGCTAGTTCTGCTCTAGCCGATATTTTTGGAGTTGATAAGAAAGCTATTGATAATGCGGTTTTTAGTTTTGAGAGGCCGACTGCAGACTTGCTGAGTGCCATTTTAGCGGCTGTATTTAAGAAGGGCTCCGTATGGTTCGACGCGCATAACTACGACACCGGGCAGTTGGTCAGTGCGTGCTTTAAGCTCATTCAGTCTCCCCATGATCAAGAAGCCTTAGAAGGTCAATATGAGCGGATTAGGGATGTTCTTGAGCTTCTGGGCAGAGATGATGTTGATCAGTTTCCCCTGGTCAAACAAAAGTCGGCGAAGCAGCTCAATCTGGCGGAGTTTTCTGCATCAATTGGTCTGTCTGATGTTTGGATAGCGGAATCTGAGTGTCTTCTGAGAAGCGCTTACTCAGGCGGCATCTCTCTTGATAATCAACATCGCTTAGGATTGCTATGCCTTTGGCTGACACTAGCTTGTGGAGTCAGCAGTAAGGGTGAGGTGGTTATTACGCTGAGAGAGTTAGCGGCTAAACGAGTGCGCACTCATCAAGGTTTGTATTGGACGTCCGGGTGTTATGAGAAGCGCCGAGGGGAGCGGCGACGTCAATGGCTAACAGAGGATACGGTGCTCCTGGCGCAAAGTATTGACTGGGCTGATTCTCGATGTGATTTATCAGTGAATTTTCAAGCAATTCGTGACGCGTTAATTAGTTTGAAAAAGTTAACTCAGTCATTCAGTCGACTCAATCAAAGGGCACTATTTGGCTCAGGCTTAGCCCGAGGCTTTATGTTGGCCAAGCTTCCAGCATTTGCTATTGAGTATATGCGCGGAGAGATTAGCTCCAGCTCACTTGATGAAAAGTCTCTGGCGAGAATTCTAGGGCGATCAAGTTTGCCTATCGACAGCTCCCAGGAAGGATCCTCGACGGGTGAGCACCTTTTTGACGATAAGCGCTTTGATCCTCCCCAAGATTCGCTTGAAAAGAAGCAGGGCTTAAGTGCTAGCGAACGCTCTGGCAAACCGCCACTGACGGAGTTGTCCAAAATACTGTCGAGCTCTAGCGCTGATGCCAAAAAGCAAGCCCAGGCCTTTATCAGCAGCGCATTGATGAATGAGCAGCCCCCCTTAATTGAGCAAATACTTGAGTGGGCGCAGGATCGTCTTCAAAAAAATGCGCCTCGCACTGTAAAGCTGTCACTTGATCATTTGCATGCGCGCCTTCTGCCCGTTGTTCCTGACTTTCAGCAAATTGATGATCCTGATCAATGGTCAGCCCTTGTTGAGGAAGTTACGGGCTCTCTCGAGCAGCGAGATAAAGCGTTATCAGTCATGTCCTCATTTGCGAGTTACTTATCAAAAACATTCTGCGAAGAATTTGAGTCAGCCGGTAGAACTGCGCACTCGGGTATTAACGCGCAATTCGTCACATCTGATGAGTTGAAATCAGCGCTTGTGTTGCTGGAGCGACGCTTAGATCCTGCGCTATTTAAAGTAGCGCGCGCTTTGACAGACCTAGGTTATGGCGCTGGGCTTCGACGCTCAGAAGCCGATGGATTAAGAGTGCAAGATTTAGAGCTTGGCAACGTTCCAGTCATTCGCGTGATTAAGCATTTGCTGCGCTTATTAAAAACTACCAACGCTAAACGCATTATTCCGCTTGAGATAGCAGACTCACTAAGTGAGGGGCTTATCGGCCACATACAGGAACTAATGGACTCTGCAGGCTCCTCAGAGTCATTGATCTTTAATCAGCATGGCCATCAATGTTTGACGCTTGGCGATACGTTGTTCAATGAGATTACCAAGGCGCTCCAAGAAGTCTGTGGTGAGAAGAAAGTTAAATATCACAGCCTAAGGCACTCGTTTTGTGGCTTGCTGTTGTTGGCTCTTCTCTACAAGCAATCAAACCTGCAGGCACTCAAGGCACAGTTCCCATTTTTCGAGACAGTTGAAGACCTGCTGCCGACTATTCAAGGAGTGGCTTTAGGATCAGGTACTGTCGGGCGATTTGAGCTATCAACTGTTCGCTGCATGATGGGACATCTCTCTGAATCGACAACACTACTTCATTATTTTCATTGGTTGGATCTCATTCGATTCGCTGGGTTTTCAAGGCCAGAAGCATCTATTCATTTATCGCTTCAGGCTAGGTGCGGCGCTGCTGGTTTAAAGCAAAATAGTCGTGGACGAGGAGCCAAAATAGCCAATGCGGCAGAGACAATCTCGAGACGCTTAGCAAGCGCTAGTCATGCTTTGCCTGAAAAGCAGGCGAGTGCAGTCGCAGCCACTGTTGAACAATTTGAGCAGTCATTTGGGCTTTTGAAGGCATTTGAAGAGGGTATGGAGCTGGCGCAAAAGATTAGTCAACAACGGTCTACTCAGCCAGCTGTACCATCAAGCATCGATGCCCAAATTGAACAATCAATTATTGAGGCAATGGATTGGGTTGAGCGCGTTTTTCAAACAGGCTCAATGGCCAAAGACTTGCCAAAGCCTTACGCACGACTGAGTGACGAAGGCGCTATTTCCTGCCAGCAAGCACTGCTTGCTTCCTTGGCGTCAGCTTCTCAACAGGATTTACTGCATTTATCCGAAGAGTTGTGTTGGCTGGCCGAGCACCGATGCGCACCTTATGTCACATATAGATTCGAAGAGCATTTACAGCTACAGCGCGGTATTCATCTGCTTGAGGCGTTGTTCGATCAATACCCCATACGCTTCCGCGTAATTGCAGAGAAGAAGCAAGGGAAGAAATTTGTCACAGAGTATGAAATTGAAACTAGTAATGCGCATCAGGTAGTCCCAGTCGATGGCGCTCGCTATCGTCTATCGCTCCGGCGAGGTGATAGCAGATTTCCGCATCGTGGGATTACTTGGGTCACCATCGCATTGAGGATCTATATTCAACGAAAAATAAGCCTCTAGACCGCTAGCGGTCTAGAGGCTTCGCTACAGTATCCAATGTACTTGGTAGTCCTGTTGCAGAGCAGTCTTTAAATCCTTTAAAGACTGCTCTGACAGCGTGAGCAGCTTTCCGTTGACCTTGAGGATAATCGTAAGGTTCCAGAAATCTTGCTGCAAACGGATCTCACAATGCTCTGTCTGCAAGTCGAGCCTAGCGCTCAACTGACTTTGCCTAAGGTCCGTGACAGATTGTTTGATCTGCTGGCACCGCTCAGCACAGCGTGGTCGCTCAACCTCATGCTCTAGCCAATTCAGTAATTCCGCCTCTAGTTTGTCCATGAGTATCTCCTAGTGTGTATAGGAGGTACTCAAACATTCGGTAATAAGAGGGTTCGTTGGCCGACTTTGCTCGTAGTTTGTTTGATTAAGCTCCTGCAGTTGATGCAGGAGACTTGGCAAACATGAGCGTATGAGATAGTTGAGACTGGCAATTATCGAGTGCCAGAATGGTAGTCGTTACAAATTTGTAACTATTCAACGAGGATTAGCCACTATCAAAGCCGATATCATCGCTCTTACCGATTGCTGGCGTTTCAACGTGGTCTAGAAGCTTGTTCTGAGGAAGGACTCTGGAGTTTGGTCTCATGGAGTTAAAAACAGCTGTTGATGAGATGTTCAGAAAGGTTGGCAGAAACCTATACATCATTCAGCAAGTTGAAATGATGTTAAAAGCCTATCTGTCTCATAGCAGTATTTGTGGCTCTATGAGTGAAGCCGGTGATCCTCAGCAGCGGCAGCTGG
>JBFJJU010000052.1:0-16246 GCA_041612115.1 Perlucidibaca sp. | reverse complement strand
CGTTAGCGCAACTTCGTAGCAATCATCAACATGGCTCATGGCCAACTTGCGCATGATCCAATAACCCAAAGTTGCGGCGACAATTTGCCCACCTAACGGAATAAATTTCGTCACTTGCTTCGCCACAATGCGCGTACCCATACCTTGCAGGCTGCGACGAATCAGCTCTCGGGTAACGACCATACCAATCAGCTCACTGCCGCGCTCAGCGCGACGCTTCCACACTTGCACGCGAGTCTCATCCGACATTTGCGCAATTTGCTCAGGCTCAAGGCCAAAGCGCTGGTTGATATCAGGCACAATTTTAATCAGCACGCCAACATCAAATACCACATCAAATAAAGGCACTGGCACGATAGCCGCACCTGCAGAAATCCACGATACGCGGCGTACGCTTTGCTGGCAGTCTTTTTTAATCTTGGCCAGCTCGGCCTCAGTTAATGGCTTGATTGTGGACACAGGTGCACCCCTTATTCATCGATGCCGCATCATAACGCAGTCGATGATGCCTGCCGAATAGTCTTAGGGCTTGCACTAAAAATGTTATGGTATAACATACCACACATCAGCCACCGGAGAACTCTTTCATGCGCGCTCGCTTTTATCGTTCAGCCCCCCTAAGTCTTTTCACCCTCACAGCGCTAGCCAGCGGCATGAGTCTGGCGAATACGCCAGAAGCTAAACCATTGCTAGAAATCACCATTAGCGCCAGTCCATTGGGCCGTACTGCAGATGAACTAGTGCAGCCCATTGCGGTCTTGGGTGGCGAAGACTTAGCCGAGAAAAAACGTAGCGGTATAGGTGACACACTAGCCAATGAAGCAGGTATTAGCACAACCGGCTTTGGTGCCGGCGCTTCACGCCCTGTGATTCGTGGTCAATCAGGCCCACGCGTCGAAGTCTTAGCCAACGGCATCAGCACCATGGATGCCTCGGCACTTAGCCCCGACCATGCCGTGACAGTTAACCCGCTAATCGCACGCCAGATTGAAATAATCAAAGGCCCAGCCACTTTGTTATATGGCAGCAGTGCATCTGGCGGCGTTGTTAATGTCACTGATTCACGCTTAGCTACGGAGGTCACTGAAGGCTTTTCAGGCGCCCTCGAAGCCAGCCAAGGCTCTAATGCTCGTAACGCCTTAGGTGCCGCCGATATCAATTACGGCCATGGCAACCATCAATTCCATTTCGATGGCACGCGCAGTCGCAGCGAAAATTACGCCATCCCTGGCAATGCCGCTATTGATGGCAGCAGCACCAGCCAAGGCCGACTCGCCAACAGCGCTAATGACCTAGACAATGGCGCATTGGGCTATAGCTATATCACGGACAGCGGCAATGCTTTCGGCTTCTCCGCCAGCCAATACGACCAGCGTTACGGCCTCCCTAACGAAGAGGAAGTATTCATTGTCATGCGTCAACGCCGCTATGATGCCCAAGCCTTGCTGCGCGACCCAACGCCAGGCCTTGAGTCCATCCGCCTAAAGCTTAGCGACTCACGCTATAACCATACTGAATTTGAAGATGCAGTTACTCCCGGAACTAGCTTCACCAATAACGAAACACAAGCGCGCATCGAAGCCGTACATCAACCTATTGCGGGCTTCCGCGGTGTTGTTGGTGTGCAACTAGGACAGCGCGAATTCGCGGCTATTGGCGATGAAGCCTATGTACCTGCCATAAAAAGCCAACAAGCCGGCGTATTTATTTTGGAAGAGCGCCGCTTTGGTCGCAATAAAGTTGAGTTCGGCGCGCGTGTTGAAAGTGTCAGCTTTAACCCAGAAGACTCAGCCAACCGTAATCTCGACTTCACCCCTGTCAGCGCCTCATTTGGCAATCTTTATGACCTAAGTGAAAATTCTCACCTACGTGTCACGCTAACGCATGCCGAACGCGCTCCAGCTATTGAAGAGCTATATGCCGAAGGGCCGCATCACGCCACAGGAACTTTTGAGCTTGGCGACTCAAACTTACGCTTAGAACAAAGCCAAGATATTGAGATTGGCTTTGATCACCACCATGGCCGTTTTGCTATGGAGGCTAGCGTCTTCCATAAGCAAGCTCGCAACTATATTTATGGCAGCGAAGAAGATGATGGCACCGGCAACCCTGTGCTTGTTGATGAAGACAACGTTGCTGACCCCGCAGGAGAGTTTGTACGTCTCCAGTACACACAAAATCGTGCCAGCTTCACCGGCTATGAGCTAGCTGCCAGCTACGCCTTGCTCAACGAAACCGATGGTCCAGTTCAGCTAAGCGTTCGCGGCTTTACTGATGGCGTACGCGGCACCATCGAAACCGCTAATGGTGATGCACCTGCGCCACGCCTCACACCAACGCGTTATGGCTTGAGCTTGCATGGCCACTTTCGCGATGTCGGAGCCAATATCAGCTATGTACACGCCATGAATCAAAACCGTCCAGGCAATCTGGAAACAGAGACAAATAGCTACGGCTTGCTCAATGCCGACGTCAACATGGTTGTACACCGTCATGGCGATAACGAAGCCAGCATCTTTGTGCAAGGTACAAACTTGCTCGACGATGATATTCGTTACGCCACCTCGTTCATTAAAGATGCCGTACCAGCTCCTGGTCGCGGTGGCGTAGTCGGTGTTCGCTACACCTTCTAAGCCGTACATGACTGCGGCTAGGCGTTGACGAGCCTAGCCGCAGTCGCTACCGTTCGCCCTCCCATTGCACCCAGATCGTGCTTAAATAGCACCTTCGCGAAACCCAGTTACGGTGCAAAAATCGGAGAGCCGCAATGACGGACAAATCAACTGCTACACCCGTCGACTTTGAGCACGCACTAGCGCAGCTAGAAAGCCAAGTGCAACGCTTAGAAGGCGGCGACTTACCACTAGAAGACGCCTTAAAAGCATTCGAAGAAGGCGTACGTTTAACCCGCCAATGCCAGCAATCGCTAGATGCCGCCGAACAAAAAGTGCAGCTGCTACTCGCCAAGCGCGATGGCAGCCTCGACACCGAGGCCTTCACACCGCGCGACGACAGCTAGGCACCATGACCAGTGCTCCAGAAGCCGATACAGCGTTAGCGGCCGCCACCTTGCCTGAACTTTTGGTTCAGGCACAAATACGCTTTCCATCGCTACTGCAAGATTTTCTAGCTCGCCATCATGGCCATGATGAGCGGCTTAATGCCGCTATTGCTTACGCCATGGCCAATGGTGGCAAGCGCGTGCGGCCAGCACTCACTTGGGGCGCTTGCTTAAGCGTCGGCGGCAACTGGCAGGCCGCAGAATCAGCAGCATTGGCAGTCGAATGCATTCATGGCTACTCACTTGTGCACGATGACTTACCGTGCATGGATGACGATGATTTACGCCGCGGCCAGCCCACTTGCCATCGCCAATTTGATGAAGCCACCGCCTTGCTTGCAGGTGACGCACTGCAAGCATTGGCCTTTTGCGCACTAACCGATGCGCCGACCACCGCCGATCAAGTCCACGTGCTAAGTCGTGCGGCGCGCGACATGGTTTATGGCCAACGCCTCGACCTCGCCGCCGAAGGCCAACACATCACCGTCGATGCCTTAAGCCAAATTCATCGCTACAAAACTGGCGCACTAATTCGCGCCGCCGTACGCTTAGGCGCGCTCGCAGGCAACGCTAGCGAGGCTCAGCTGGCGGCACTTGATCATTACGCCAATGCCCTTGGTCTAGCCTTCCAAGTCCACGATGACGTGCTCGATGTCATCGGCGACACAGCCACACTGGGTAAGCAGTCGGGAGCCGACGCCGCACACGCCAAAGCAACCTATCCTGCACTGCTAGGCTTAGAATCTGCACAGGCTTTAGCGCGCCAACTCACCGATAATGCCTTAGCTGCACTCACGCCACTTGGCGCATCCGCAGAGCCATTACGCACTCTGGCCCACTACTTACTCGCGCGCGATCACTGACGAATGGGTATAATTCGCCCATCTGCTCAGGAAGGCCTCTGATGTTCCACGAAATTCCATTGAATCGCCCGCTTACGCCCCTGCTCGACCAAGTGCCGACGCCAGACAAATTGCGTGAATTACCGGTCGATGCGCTACCTGAGTTGGCCCGCGAATTACGCGAGTATCTGCTCTGGAGCACAGGCCAGACTGGCGGTCATTTTGGTGCAGGGCTGGGCGTTATTGAGCTCACTATTGCTCTGCATTACGTCTACAACACGCCACACGACCGCGTGGTATGGGATGTTGGCCATCAGACCTATCCGCATAAAATTTTGACTGGTCGCAAAGAGCAAATGCTCACCATGCGTCAGCAAGATGGCCTAGCTGCATTTCCGCGCCGCGAAGAGTCGCCCTACGACACCTTTGGTGTAGGCCATTCATCAACATCTATTTCTGCGGCATTGGGCATGGCGCGCGCGGCCGAACTCACCGGCAGCGAACGCAAAGTAGTCGCTGTTATTGGCGATGGCGCGATGACTGCAGGCATGGCATTTGAGGCGCTAAACGACGCCGCTCATCAGAACACCAATATGCTGGTGATTTTGAACGATAACCAGATGTCGATTTCACACGCGGTCGGCGGCTTGTCGAATTATTTCTCGCGCATTTGGGCAAGCAAAAGCTATATCGCGCTGCGTGAAGGCGGCAAGCGCGTGCTGCAATCCATGCCATCGGCGATGAACTTTGTCCGTCGCACCGAAGAGCAGATGAAGACCATGGTCACCGATGCGCCTGGCGCCTTGTTTGAGTCTATCGGTTTTAACTATGTTGGGCCGATTGATGGTCATAATCTCGAAGAGTTAATCGAGACCGTCGCCAACTTAAGCGAAGCAAAAGGACCACAACTGCTGCATGTGTTTACCACTAAAGGTAAAGGCTTTGCGCCTGCAGAAGCAGACCCAATTGGCTATCACGCGATTAGCAAAATTGCGCCTGTGACCGAGCGCGTAGCCGCGCCTGCTGCGAAAGCGAAAATAGCTGAGGTCAGCGCCAATCTGCCAATTACGGCAGTCGCGCTGAAACCTAAAAAATATTCCGATGTCTTCGGCGACTGGCTCTGCGCTGCTGCCGCAAAAGACTTGCGCGTCGTCGGCATCACGCCAGCCATGTGCGAAGGATCAGGTATGGTGCGTTTCGCCGCGCAATACCCCGAGCGCTATCACGATGTCGCGATTGCCGAGCAGCATGCGGTGACCTTTGCCGCTGGTCTCGCCTGCGAGGGCTTGAAGCCTGTTGTCGCCATTTACTCGACGTTTTTGCAGCGCGGCTATGACCAGCTCATTCACGATGTTGCCCTGCAAAGTCTCGATGTCACCTTTGCCATCGATAGGGCCGGCTTAGTCGGCGAAGATGGTCCCACGCATGCCGGCGCTTACGATCTCGCCTTCCTGCGCTGCATCCCCAATATGATCATCGCAGCGCCCAGTGATGAAGCCGAATGTCACGCTTTGCTTGAGGCCGCATGGCAGCATGCAGGCCCATCGGCGGTGCGCTATCCGCGCGGCACCGGCACTGGTACAGCGATAGATGTAAACGCTGAGCTCCCGATCATTGGGCGAGCACGCACGCTACGTCGCGGCGTGGAAGTTGCCATCCTAAACTTTGGCTCGCGCCTAGAGGCCGTGATGCAAGCCGCTGATGAGCTGCAAAAACTAGGCTTGGCCACGCCCACCATCGTAGATATGCGCTGGGTAAAGCCATTAGATGAAGCCTGCTTAACGGAGCTTGCCAGCAGCCACAGCCTATTAGTCAGCGTCGAAGAGCATGCCGTGATGGGCGGAGCTGGATCAGCAGTCGGCGAGTGGTTGCACGCCAACGGCTATCACTGCGGCCTACTCACCATCGGCATTCGCGACGCCTATATCGAACACGCCTCACCCACGCAAATGCATGCCGCCTGCGGCCTCGATCGCGATGGCATCATGCGCGCCATCGGCGAACGCCTAGCTCGAACGCAGCTCGGCCATTAAAAACCGTCACTGGGCGCAAGCCGCTTGACCGCGCCATCGACTTAGGCCATGACTCGATCATCATAGTCGTTAAGTCGAGAGCACTAGATGTTGCATGATATTCGTGTCGACCATTACATGGCTAAACAGCCCATCGTGCTCAGCCCTGAGGTGAGCATTGATGCCGCCATCAAAACCCTGCTGCAGCACAAAATATCTGGCGCGCCCGTGGTTCAGAGCGGAGAGCTTATCGGTATGTTTTCCGAGGCCGACTGCCTAGGCGATATTTTGCAATCGGGATACTACGACATGAGCTCAGGTCTGGTGCGCGATGTCATGAGCACTGGCATCGACACCATTCATCCCAGCCAAAGTATTTTAGATGCCGCAGATTTGTTTCAAAAACGTGGGCGCAGACGCTTGCCCGTGGTCGATGATTTGGGCGTGGTGGTCGGCCAGATTAGTCGCCGCGATGTGCTGCGGGCACTCCATGATCTTGCGCAAAAACGAGACCCTGCTAGCGCAGTGGCTACTTAACTAGCCACTGCCATCCCTGCAGCTAGCCCTCTTGTGTCCGCAGCTCAGCCAATGCCGAAGCTGCTGCATCTGCTAACTCCGCTTCGCACTCAGCCACTAACACACCTGCCTGCCACAGCGCACAAGCAGACTCGCTGCGCTGCCATTCATCACTGCCTTGAATCATGGCTTTTGCCGCTAAGCCGGCACTTTTGCCATCAGCAAAAGCGATGCTCGTTAGCAGGACATCGCCGGCGGCATTGCGCAGGCGGAAACGGAACTGGCCATCGCTATCGCGAGCGCTGACCACGCGCGCCGCACTCGCCGATTTTTTAACTTTTGCTGCACTGTTAGCGCCTTGACTACGGAAGCTTTGCAAGCCCACCGCTTCGCGTAACTCCGCTAAAAATGGCTGGGCAATCGCACGCGCTTTAGCAGCGCCTGAGAGCAAAATATCTTCCAAATCATCTGGTCGTTGCAGCAAGGCATTATAGTGCTCGCGGCCCGGCGCCAACTCGGCATCTAGCAAGGCAAAGAGCGTTTGCTTGGCATCACCCCAGCCCATGCCATCGAGTAGGCTCTGACGGAACTCGGTGCTGGCCTCATTGCTGGCAAAGCCACGATAGATTTGGAATAGATGTGAGTTGTCGGCATCTTTAGCTTCGCCGGGCAAACGCGAGTCGGTAACGATGCGCGAAATTGCAGTTTTCAGCTGCTTCGCGGTAGAAAATAGCGGGATGGTATTGTCGTAGCTTTTCGACATTTTGCGACCATCTAGACCGGGCAACGTGGCCACCTGATCATCGACAACAGCATCGGGCAACGTGAAATAGTCGCGGCCTTGGCCGAAAACGTGGTTAAAGCGCTGGGCAATATCACGCGCCATTTCCACATGCTGAATTTGGTCGCGACCGACCGGCACGCGATGCGCATTGAACAGCAAAATATCGGCGGCCATTAGCACAGGATAGCTATACAAACCCATGGTCACGCCGGCATCGGCATCTTGGCCCGTATCGACATTTGCCGTTACTGCAGCCTTATAAGCGTGCGCACGATTGAGCAGCCCTTTGCCGGCAACACAAGTCAGCAGCCAGTTCAGCTCGGTAGTTTCAGGAATGTCTGATTGCCGATAAAACGTGGCACGCTCGGCATCTAAGCCACAAGCCAACCACGTTGCAGCGATAGACAAACGCGACTGAGCGATGCGTGCGGGATCATCGCATTTGATCAACGCGTGATAGTCGGCCAGAAAATAAAAGGCATCGACACCGCTCTCGTGGCTAGCGGCAACTGCTGGGCGAATAGCACCGGCATAATTACCTAAATGTGGGATGCCGGTCGTGGTAATGCCGGTTAGAACACGCACGCTCATGACTTCTCCGGCGCCAACATATGGCCCATTTTATCGGTCTTAGTTTGCATATAGCCTTCGTTGTGCGGATTGCCGCCAACAAACAGGGCCACGCGCTCAATAACATCGATGCCGACAGCACGCAGGCCATCGACCTTCTTGGGGTTATTAGTTAGTAGGCGCACACGCGTCACGCCTAGATGGCGCAGCATGTCTTCGCACATAGCATATTCGCGTAAATCAGCGCCAAAACCGAGCTGCTCATTGGCCTCAACGGTGTCGGCACCAGCATCCTGCAAGGCATAGGCGCGGATTTTATTGACCAGACCAATGCCTCGGCCTTCTTGGCGTAAATACAAAATAACGCCGCGGCCTAAAGCGCTGATTTGCTGCATGGCGGCATGTAACTGCGGGCCACAATCGCAACGCAAACTGCCAAAGCCATCTCCCGTTAAGCACTCCGAATGCACGCGCATGAGCACTGGCTCGCCGTCATTGAGCGCGCCCATGCTAAGGGCAATATGCTCTTTGCCAGAGTCGCTATCTTGGAATGCATGAATGGAAAACTCGCCAAACTGTGTTGGCAAGCGGGATGCAGCTACAAATTCAAAGGCCACCAGATCGGCTCCGGTCAACGCAGGGGGTGCAGAGTGTAGCAAAACTGCGCCCCTCTGCGGCAGACTCGCGCGCAGAGAAGTGCGCGTGCTTATTGCACGATGCCAAACCAACCAGCTTCAGCTGCGGGCAAATATGGCAGGATGAAATAGAGCACGACTGCTGCCATGGCGCCAGCAATAATATCGTCGAGCATGATGCCTAGGCCGCCATGCACATGGCCATCGGCCCAGCTCACTGGCCATGGCTTCCAAATATCGAAGAGACGGAAAAGGCCAAAGCCGAGCAGCACGGCAATCACGTGATGCGTGTCCCAATTCAACAGCGGCACCACGGGAATCAATGCTATCCATTGACCAACAAATTCATCCCAAACAATACCGGGGTGATCGTGCACGCCCATATGTTTAGCGGCCTCACCACAAATAGCGATGCCAGCGACTGCGGCGATAGCAACCCAAACTAAATAAACCGGCAAGGGAAAGCTGGCAAATGCAGCAAACCAGACCACGGCGAGCGCGGAGCCAACAGTACCGGGGGCTTTCGGGCTGCGGCCCGAGCCAAAACCGTAGGCCAATAAATCCAGCGCACGCGGTAAGCGTGGCAGCGGCTGTGTCATGCGAGGGTACTCAAAAGTGCTGATATCCAGCGTGGCCTTCATGCTCCCAAGCCTTGCCCTGCTTGGTCAAGCGTAAGCCGAGCGTTTTCGTCACTTTACCGATGGCCGTGAGCTCAGATTTTATCGCCGGTGCGTTATCGAGCTGTCGCCATTTTTCTTGTGGGATGGTCAACAGTAGTTCGTAATCATCACCAGCACTTAAGGCCCAATCACACGCTTGCGCATGGGCTTGCAAGCTAGTGCGAGCATACGCTTTCAGCGCATCGGACAAAGGTAGATTATCGATCTCAAGCTCAGCGCCTACGCCTGAAGCAGCGAGTAGATGGCCAAGGTCTTGCAATAGGCCATCGGAGATATCCATGCCGGCGCTGGCGACACCACGTACCTGCACGCCCACTGCGACTCGCGGAAATGGCCGGTTTAGTCGATCGAGCAAATAGTCTTGGTGAACATCGGAAAGGCCATACAGCGCTTGATCTAGCGCGACTGCTTCGGCGTTCGGCAGGCTCTCTTGCTCAAACGCATTTAACGCCAACGCTAACCCTGCGCCAGCATCACCCAAACTACCGGTGACACAAATCACATCGCCAACCTGAGCCGTACTACGCAGCAAGGCATAGCGTTGCTCAACGCTGCCCATTGCGGTAATGGTCACCGACAATGGCCCGCGCGTGGTGTCGCCACCGATCAAAGGTAGTTCATAGAGGTCGGCTAAACGCCAAAAGCCAGCTGAAAACGCCGCTAGCCACGACTCATCGGCCTCGGGCAAAGTCAGATTAAGCGTCACCGCTAATGGTGCCGCTGACATCGCTGCTAGATCGGAAAGATTCACCGCCAGAGCCTTCCAAGCTATATCGCCAGGGTCGGCATTGAGCAAGAAGTGTCGACCAGCAACCAGCGTATCGGTGGTTACCACCAGGCGCTCGCCTTCGGGCACCGCCAATAGTGCAGCATCATCGCCAATGCCCAAAACTACCTGCGCTGCGCCTAGGTCTGGATGCCCCAGCTCAGTGCTTTTATCACGAACAAAATAGCGGCGAATCAGCTCAAATTCACCGATGCTCACTGCGTAAAACTCCGCATAGCTGGCAAATCTGAGCTGAACTGCATCATGAGTTAATCAAGCTCATGGCGGCGTAAGCTCTGCGCCAACTGATCCAAAATACCGTTGATGTATTTATGTGACTCAGTCGCGCCAAATGTTTTCGCCAGCTCAATGCTCTCGTTAATCACTACGCGATAGGGCACGTCGATACGGTGCTGAAGCTCAAAGCTACCGATGCGTAGAATCGCTAGCTCAACGGGATCGAGCGCCAAGAACTCGCGATCAAGCAGCGGCGTAAAAAGCTCATCTAGCTCGGCATGTACAGGCGGAATACCATGCAGCAGATCATGGAAATAATCCAAATCAACTTTGTGCATGGCATTTTCGACGCGATAGCGCGCCTCGATTTCAAATGCAGGATTACCAGACATTTGCCACTCATAAAGTCCCTGCAACGCGAAACGCCGGGCCTTACGGCGCGCTGCAGGATTGAGGCCAGGACTTGCGCTCACGAGTTAACCTACCGCCTTTAGTAGCGAAATCATCTCGATGGCAACCATGGCCGCATCGGCGCCTTTATTGCCTGCTTTAGTACCTGAACGCTCAATTGCTTGCTCAATAGAGTCGACTGTCAGCACGCCAAAGCTCACTGGAATATCTGAATCTAAGGAGACAACGCCCAAGCCTTTGGCGCATTCGCCAGCGACGAAATCGAAGTGCGGTGTGCCGCCGCGAATTACCGCGCCAAGCGCGATCACGGCGTCGTATTTGCCTGTGGCAATGAGCTTTTTCGCTACCAATGGCAGCTCCCACGCACCCGGCGCGCGCACGATAGTGATGTTGTCGTCAGTCACACCATGACGCTTCAGAGCATCGAGCGCGCCGCTGAGCAGCGACTCCACAACAAAGCTATTGAAGCGGCCAACGGTGATCGCATAACGTGCATTGGCATTTTGGAAGTTACCTTCCAAGGTTTTGATTTGGCTCATGGTTTATCCTCAGATTTAATCAGTAGTAATGTATTCGACGATCTCAAGGCCAAAACCCGAGAGCGCATTAAATTTCATGGGCGAGCTCAGCAAACGCATCTTCGTCACGCCCAAGTCGCGCAAAATTTGCGAACCAACACCGATGGTGCGGTACATGCCAGACGTCTCCGCTGCACGCGGGCGCTCAGCAAAAAAGCCTTCGATATGCTCAATCATATCGGCGGCGCGATAGTCTTGGCTGAGCAGCACCAGCACACCAGACTCAGCCTCACTGATAGCCTTAAGGCTGCGCTGCATATTCCAGCCCAAGCGACCGTTGTAGCGAGCATGCAGCAGGTCGCGCAATGGGCTCACGGCATGCACACGTACTGTTGGCACCGAGGTGTCATTCAGCGAGCCTTTTACCAAGGCAATGTGCACACCGTCGTTATTGGCTTCACGATATACGTGCAGCTGGAAGTCACCAAACTCAGTAGGCAGCGTGCGTGTCGACTCACATGCCACGGTTTGCTCATGCACCATGCGGTAGTGAATTAAGTCGGCGATGGTGCCGATTTTCAGCCCATGCTCTTCGGCGAACTTTTCCAGATCAGGACGACGCGCCATGGTGCCGTCGTCATTCATCACTTCACAAATAACGCCACTCGGGTCTAGCCCAGCTAAGCGTGCAAAGTCACAAGCGGCTTCGGTATGACCGGCACGATGTAAAACACCGCCGGGCTCAGCCATCAATGGAAAGATGTGGCCTGGCTGTACGATGTCTGCCGGCGTAGCATCTAGGCCAGCAGCAGCCTGTACGGTACGCGCGCGATCGGCGGCAGAAATGCCGGTTGTCACACCAGTTGCCGCCTCAATAGACACGGTAAATTTCGTGCCATAGCCGGAGCCATTGGCCTGCACCATGAGACCGAGATCGAGTTGCTGGCAACGTTCACGCGTCATCGGCATGCAAATTAGGCCGCGTGCATGACGCGCCATAAAATTGATGTGCTCGGCTTGGCAATGTGAGGCCGCCATGACGATATCGCCTTCATTTTCGCGATCTTCGTCGTCCATCAACACCACCATTTTGCCTTGGCGTATGTCTTCAATCAGCGCTTCTACAGAATCAAGTTTCATGCCTATCCTATCGAGTTAATGGCCAAGAAAAGGCCGGTTAATTAGCGTGCCGTATTTACTTCACGAACACAGGCTTGGCGGATTTGGCGCACTCCCTCACCGAGGGCATCACGTGGTAGACGCCGATCAGGGGCCTCCCAAACACGGTCGTCTAACGCTAAAACATCGGTGATACCAAAACGGGTTTCGCCACCGTAGGCGAAAGCTTCAAAAATGCAGAGACACAAGGCTTCGCGCTGACCAGCAGCTACGGTTGCATCGGTCATACAGGCTTGCATAAACTGCTGCTCACGGGCGGCGGCAAAATCGACAGCAAATGCCGAGGCCGGCATCAGCAAACTAGCCAAAGCCGCGAGCTTTAGCTGCAGCGAAAAAGCCGACTTCATTTTAACGTGAGCCATAACCATTCTCCGCCAACATGGCCAGCGTAATACCAGCGCCAGCAGTGGACTGTGCCGCACGCTCGCCCATCATCAAGCGCTCGAGATAGCGCGCCAAAACATCAACTTCAAGATTGAGCTTAACGCCTGCGGCCCAATCACCGACATTAGTTTCTTGCACAGTATGCGGCACAATATTGAGATCAAACACGGCACCATCAATGGCATTAATGGTCAAACTCACGCCATCGGTGGTGATCGAACCTTTTTCCGCCATGTATTTTGCGAGGCTATCAGGCGCTTTCACGCGGTAGCGAATCGAGCGTGCACTTGGCGTGACCGAGACAATCTCACCAACACCATCAACATGACCACTGACCAAATGGCCGCCCAAACGAGTAGTCGGCAGTAAAGCTTTTTCTAAATTGACGCGATGACCTACGGTGAAATTCGCCAAGGTCGAACGCGCTACAGTTTCCAACGACACATCGGCGCTATACCAATCGCTGCCTTGTGCAATCACGGTCAGGCAAACGCCATTAGTCGCAATTGAGTCGCCGAGCTTAACGTCACTCATGTCGAGCTTGCCGGTGGCGATGGTCAAACGCAGATCGCCGCCGCGCGGCTCCATCCGTTGTACCAAACCAACTGCCTCAATAATGCCTGTAAACATTGCCGAACTCCGGAGCCTTAAGTTGCTGCAACTGAGCAATGATAAATCGTGCGGGTATCTTCACCGATTTGACGGCGATCTGTAACCCTCAAGCGGCATTGCTCAGCCATATGCTGCATCGGCCACGCAATGGCAGCACGCGCCTCGCTGCCGAGTATCGTTGGCGCCTGGTAGACAATCAGCTCATCAACCACGCCGGCACGTAAAAAAGCACCGGTTAGCGTGGCACCTGCTTCCAACATTAGGGTGTGATGGCCAGCTGTCGCCAGCGCCGACAATACCGCGAGAATATCTAAGCCTGATTGACCGCTAGCGCACGAGAGTTTTGTTTGCATCGGCGCGTTTACTATCGCCTGCACCAATGCTCCGCGCGTCTTAAGTGCCTCAATGCGAGCGGCCATTTCAGCACAGCCATCACTCTCACCATGCAGCACACGCACCGCACCAGGAGAGGCAAACAGGGCAGAATCGACCGGCGTGCGAACTTGCGTGTCGAGCACCACACGCTCAGGCTGGCGAACGCCATTAACTGCATGTGCCTGCAGCTGTGTAGCGTCTGCCCACATAGCTGGGCGTATATTGAGACTTGGGTTATCGACCAAAATAGTGCCAGAGCCGGTAATAATTGCGCTGCTGCGAGCACGCCAACGCTGTACATCGGCACGTGCGGCGCTGCCCGTAATCCATTTCGACTCGCCCGATGCCATGGCGCTGCGGCCATCGGCACTGAGGGCGATTTTCGCGCGCAACCATGGGCGACCACCGGCCATCACGCGTAAAAACCCAGGGTTTTGCGCCTGCGCTTGTGCTCCGAGCAAGCCATCGCGAACGCGAATGCCGGCGTCGCTTAAGCGCTTGAGGCCACGACCAGCAACTTGCGGGTTGGCATCACGACTTGCTACCACCACTTCTGCTACGCCAGCCGCAATCAGTGCATCAGCACAGGGCGGCGTACGGCCATGATGCGCGCATGGCTCTAGCGTGACATAGGCCGTTGCACCGCGAGCTAAATCGCCAGCCTCGGCCAAGGCATACACTTCAGCATGCGCTTCGCCGGCACGCAGATGGCCACCTCGACCGACCACCACGCCATCGCGAACGATCACGCAGCCAACTTGCGGGTTGGGATGCACGGAGTACTGTCCTCGCGCAGCAAGGCGCAGAGCTTCAGCCATATGTGTGTAATCGGCAGCGCTAAATTCGCTCACTCGCCAGTCTCGGTCGGGCGCAAGCTATCAATTTCAGCGCGAAAGGCATCAACGTCTTGAAAGTCGCGATAAACCGAAGCAAAACGTACATACGCCACTGAGTCGAGCTGCTTGAGCTCAGTCATCACTAACTCGCCAATATGCCGCGTCTTGATTTCACGCTCACCGGTGGCACGTAACTTATGCATGATTTGATGCACAGCAGCATCAATACGATCGATACTCACGGGGCGTTTTTGCAAAGAATGCAGCATGCCCTCACGTAACTTTTCAAGGTCGAAGGGCTGGCGCGTACCATCAGACTTGATGACGCGAGGAATAACTAATTCGGCAGTTTCAAAGGTCGTAAAACGCTCGCCGCAAGAGATGCACTCTCGGCGGCGACGAATTTGATCACCATCGGTCACCAGACGCGAGTCGATGACCTTGGTTTCTTCTGCCTTACAGAACGGACAATACATGAGAAAAGAACCACCCTGTGTTTCGTCAACAACAGTGTTTTGATGTCGGGCTTAATTAAGCGCCGTACACCGGATATTTAGCGCAAATGGCTTTTACCGCAGCGGCTACTTTCGCCTCCACTGCCGCATCACCTTCAGGGCTAGCTTTCAAACCTTCAATGACGTCAGCAATCCAGCCAGCCAGCTCAGCGCAATCAGCCTCGCTAAAGCCACGCGTGGTCACTGCTGGTGTGCCAATACGAATGCCCGACGTTACAAATGGTGAGCGAGGATCATTTGGCACGGCGTTTTTGTTCACGGTAATACCAACGCGACCCAGAGCGGCATCGGCGTCTTTACCAGTAATGTCTTGCTTAATCAGCGAGAGCAAGAACAGATGGTTTTCAGTGCCGCCAGATACCACATCAAAGCCTCGCTCCATGAATACGCGAGCCATGGTTTGCGCATTTTTCACAACCGCTTGCTGGTAAGCCTTGAACTCAGGTGCCATCGCTTCTTTGAAGCAAATCGCTTTGGCCGCAATGGCATGCATCAATGGGCCGCCTTGGTTGCCAGGGAACACCGCCGAGCTGAGTTTCTTCTCGATATCGGCATTGGCACGCGCCAAGATCAAACCAGAGCGTGGGCCACGCAAAGTTTTATGAGTAGTCGTGGTGACGACATCGGCAAAAGGCACTGGGTTAGGATAAATGCCTGCAGCGACTAAGCCTGCAACGTGAGCCATATCGACAAACAGATACGCACCGACTTTATCGGCAATTTCACGAAAACGTGGGAAGTCCAACACCTGCGAGTATGCCGAGAAGCCAGCAATAATCATGCGTGGCTTATGCTCTAAGGCCATGCGCTCAACTTCATCATAATCAATTAGGCCAGTGTCGGTATCGATACCGTACTGCAGCGCATTGTAGTTTTTGCCAGAGAAGTTCACTTTCGCGCCATGCGTTAAGTGACCGCCATGGGCTAAAGACATGCCCAAAACTGTGTCGCCAGCGCTTAACAGAGCCAAAAATACGGCGCTATTGGCTTGCGAGCCAGCATGCGGTTGCACGTTGGCATAGTCAGCACCAAACAATTCTTTTGCGCGATCGATGGCTAATTGCTCAATCACATCGACATATTCGCAGCCACCGTAGTAGCGCTTGCCCGGATAGCCCTCGGCATATTTATTGGTCAGCTTCGAGCCCTGCGCTTCCATCACTGCTGGTGAGCAGTAGTTTTCCGAGGCAATCAGCTCAATATGCGCCTCTTGGCGCGCATCTTCTTGCGCCATAGCAGTGGCTAGTTCGGGGTCAAAACGCGAAATGGTGAGGTCATTGCTGAACATGCGGGGCTCCGTGGCGGCTCGGGGT
>JBFJJU010000051.1:0-16556 GCA_041612115.1 Perlucidibaca sp. | reverse complement strand
TCTGCAAGCCGCAGGCAGCCGAAGCAAAATACACACCAAGGTTATAGCCTTTGCTGAGCGCCATGAATGCTACAAGCAGAAAAATACCTTCGACGATCAGCAGCTCGTCATAGTGGCGCCCTGCACGTACATCGCGACCACTCAGCACCACGCCAGATAGTGCTGAGCCACAAACAAAGCTGATTATCACAAAGGTTAAATGCAGGACTTCAGCGCCTGACTGCCAAACGCTTACGCCTAGCCAGGAGGCAGTGCCTGATAAATGTGATAACGCATGCGGCGCCACCCCCATGACTCCCACGGCGTTGACTATCCCTGCCAACAACGCCAAAGAAAATGTACCGTACTCAATCCATCGCGGCAGTCGCTTCACAAATCATCTCCCATGCTAGCGCACGCAAATCCTTGGTGTGACTAGTCTAAGTTCCGTACAATCACGCACAGTTATTATTCATCGAGTGTATGGCATGAGCGAGTCTCCAGCGCGACCTTTTACCGATCGCATCAAAACCTTTATGCCGCGCACGTCGCCGCTGAACACCTCGCAAAAGCAAGGAATGCGCGATTTTGCGCCAAAAATGCAGCTGACTTTAGCGCAAGGGAAACTCAGTCCTGAAGCCGTCTTTGGTCGCCGTGCGCCACTCACTATCGAGATTGGCTTTGGCATGGGGCAGACGCTGATTGAGATGGCTCAGGCCGCGCCAGAGCGCGACTTTATTGGCATCGAAATTCACAAACCTGGCGTTGCTCAGCTGTGCTTCGATGCCGGCACACAAGGCGTTAGCAATTTGCGCTACTACAGCGAAGATGCCGTGTCTGTACTGGAGCAAGCCATCGAGCCAGGAAGCGTAGATACCGTTCAGCTGTTTTTCCCCGACCCATGGCAAAAAGCACGGCATCATAAACGCCGCTTTGTACGGCCCGACCTCATTGAGCTAGTTCGACAAACCTTGAGCGTTGGCGGCTGCTTTCACATGGCCACTGACTGGGCGCCCTATGCCGAATGGATGCTTGAACACATGGAGGCTGCAGCGGGCTTTAAAAATGCTCACGCGCCAGGTGAATACATGCC
Organism: Perlucidibaca sp.; assembly: GCA_041612115.1. Classification (GTDB taxonomy): domain Bacteria; phylum Pseudomonadota; class Gammaproteobacteria; order Pseudomonadales; family Moraxellaceae; genus Perlucidibaca. The sequence continues at coordinate 15,484 of JBFJJU010000051.1, read as the reverse complement.
GCGACCAGCGTGGCGTCCACTGACGAAATTTGAGCAGCGTGGCCATGATCAAGGTCACGGTGTCTGGGATCTCATTTATGTCCGAGTCGACTAACACACATTACATTCCACTTTCCGCCAGCGAAGCCGCCGCACAAAAGCCCCTCACTGGCGGTAACTGGGCCGACTGGGTATTACTGCTTTTAGCCCTAGTCTCGGTAGCACTTCTGGCTTGGGAAAGCTGGGGCCCAGTAACGCCTGAACAAAGTAAAGCCATCATCTTGGCCGACTACAGCATCTGCGCTCTGTTCTTTTTAAACTTCATGTGGCGTTGGCGCGAAGAAAAGTGGACGCTAGGCTTTGTCGGCCGTAATTGGTACGACGTGCTCGGCATGATCCCTGTTTCTGACCCCGCCTTACGCAGCTTCCGTTTAATTCGGGTAGTGATTTTATTAGCCCGGATGGGCGTTGCTGCCGACCGTGTCATCGGTGAAGACTTCACCTATCGCTTAGTCAATCGTTTCAAGCAAGGCATTGTGCAAGCCATTAGCGGTACGGTTACTGTCGCCGTATTAAATGAAGTCGCCGATGTGCTAGTGAAGGGCACTTACACGCAAAATATCGCGCGAGCATTAGAGGAAAACCAAAGCGAACTGCGCGATATGATTCGCGAAAAACTACGCGACGACCCTCAAACCGGCCGCTTTAAGCGCATGCCGTATTACAACGAAATCATTGAAGGCACTACTGAGACGGCGTTACGAGTGATTGAGCAAGTGCTGCTAGATCCACGCACTGATGAGCTGGTGGCCGATATGCTGCGCGAAAACATCAACCAAATTCGTCTTGCCGTTGCCGCCCGAGAGGCTAATAAAAACCAATGATCGCGCATGAGCCCGACTATGTCGCAAGCCTAAAAAAGGTAGCAGCCTTTAGCACTTTACCCGATGAGGCTTTGCGAGCATTAGCAGGCATGGCGCAAGCGCAGCGACTCATCAGCGGTCAGCGCTTATATCGATCAGGCGATCCACCGCGCTTCCTGCATGTGCTAGTGCATGGTCGCCTGCAAGTACGCAAAGAGCAGCGCATATTGGGCTATGTGAACCGCTATGAGCTTTTAGGTGAAATGGGCGTCATTGCGGCTGAGGCGCGTAATAGCACGATTTATGCTCAGCGCGATTGCCTGCTGCTTAATTTGCCAGCGGGTGCCTTTATGGCCTTAATTCGCGACTATCCAGACACTTTAGTCTCACTATCGCGTCTGATTATTTCGCGCGGCCGCGATGCGCTTAATCCGCGCCAAAAGCAGGCGAATGCCGATGGCGGTACGCTAGCTGTCGTTCCCGCCATCCGTGACATTCCTGCCATGCTAATGGCTGAAGCACTCGCTGGGCATATGAGTGGCTGGCCCGAAACTCGCTTAGTTAGCGCCGCGCACATAGACAGCGTATTTGGCGCAGGCTTTTCGCATACACCACAAGATGGCAGCGACGCCGATGTTGCGCTTTGCGCCTGGCTCGCCAGCCTCGAGCATCAGCATCGCTTCGTGATGTATGTTGCCGACAACGGCACCGATACCTGGTCTTTACGCTGCTTGCGCCAAGCTGATCGCATCTTGCTAGTGGCGGAATCTGGGCAAAAACCGCAAGCCACACCCGTGCTCGATACCTTACGCGCAGGCGGCTTAGTAGCACCAGTCGAACTGGTTTTATTGCGCCCAATGGGTGATGCCGCACCGCACACCTTAGACTGGCTTGAGGCCACTGGCGCACGCGCACATTACTTTTTGCACCCGTGGGCCAAGCACGAAATAGCCGCCCTAGCTCGGCAAATCTCTGGTCGAGGCATTGGCCTAGTACTAGGTGGTGGTGGCGCTCGTGGCTTCGCACATATTGGCCTGATCAAGGCACTAGAACAGCTCGGCATACCGGTCGATGTCGTTGGCGGCACGAGCATGGGTGCCTTTGTTGCTGCACTACTGGCCTGTGGTTTCGATAGCACTGAAATGATCCACATCGCCCACGAAACTTTTGTTGCGCGAAACTACCTCAACGACTACACGCTACCGAAAGTCTCGCTTATCCGTGGCGAGCGTTTTCATCAGCGCTTAATAACCATCTTTGGTGAGCGTCGCATTGAAGAATTGCGCCGAACCTATTACTGCATTTCCACCAATCTCACCACGGGCATGCCTGGCATTCATGATAGCGGCCCACTCGGCAGCTGGGTCGGCACCAGCATGTGCGTGCCCGGCGTGGCACCGCCCATCGCCTTTGAAGGCGAACTACTGTGTGATGGTGGCGTGGTCAATAACCTGCCTACTGATGTCATGGCGCAGCTCGAGCGCGGCGTCATCATTGCCTGCAATGTGGGCAGCATTGGCGATATGGCCGCCCCAGGCGCTGGCATGGATGAGCCAGATCAAAGCGCCTTATTGCATTGGAAAAGCGAGGGCCAGCCACCGAGCTTGAGCGAGATTTTAATGCGCACCGCAACGCTGACCAGCGACACGATTACGCTACAAGCCTCGATCGATCGCGCCGATACCTATTTGCGCATGCCCATCGATGATATTGGTATGTTTGAGTGGTTGCGCATGGATGAGCTAGTGCAGCGCGGCTATGAGCATGGTCTAGAAGTGCTGACACCGCTGCGTGAAAAGCTACTGCGATAAGCCTATATTTACACAGGCTCAATTGGGCGTGGCTTAATCCCATAATCATTCAGTAGGCCCTGCAAATAGCACGCAGTTTCACTATCGAGACTGGGCAAATAGCGCGCCAGAATCTCATGGCAGTCCTGCTGCCGCGACGGCGTTAAACGCCGCACGATATCCAATAGCGTGTGCCATTGTGAGCGCAGCAAGGCCGCGTAGGCCGCCTGCGCCAAAATCTCATCATCAACCTGCTCCATGACCGCGGCCAAATTGTCACGGCCGGCGCTATTCATTGCCTCCGCCAAACACAACATAGCCGACCAGAGTTGACGAGAACTCGTTGCTTGGATAATTAGCTGCAACACCTCAGGTCGTTGCAGCGCAGATAAATTCACTACCTGCCTTTGTACCTCAGGCGACAAGCATACCACCACCGGCAGCACATCCTCCCAAAGATCCTCCGCCTGCACGGTCTCGATAATTGCCGTTAGTACGCGCTCGCCCTGCTCCGCCGCCAAGTCGCCAAGTTCACGCTTAAGGCCATAGCCGGCATGCGTTAACAAGGCCAATAAGCTAGGCCAAAGATCACGCCGAGACTCATCGCAGACTAGCAAAACAGCACGTCGCATACGCTCAGTGGGGATTAAGCGCACGATGTGGTCAATGCGGTATCGAGCTTCGATAAAAAATAGTACCTGTAATAGATCGCCCTCATCTTCAATGCTTTCAGCCACTTGCTGCAACGCAGCATCGGGCAATAGGGCCACAAAGCGGCCAAGGGTGACGAAGTCTCGGCGCAATAGCAGCACATGGGTAATGGCCATGATTTTTTTCGCCGCAATTAAATGCAATACCTCACGAGCGCTACGAGGATCAAGATCAATCGCGACATCGGCCAGAAACTCAGCATCTAAATAATGAGCAATATTTGCCACGCGCCATGCTGGCAACTCGCTAGCTAAGCGCGCCGTCATTGGCGCACCAAACCACGAGCGAGCACATAGCGCCGACACCCATGCCGGCATCCAGCGCGCAACGGCTGCGAGCAAGCCCAAAGGTTCGCGCAACTCATCATGCAACACATCGGAAATCGCCGAGCGTAGCGTCGCGACCGCATCGGAGGGTAAGTCGTGTAAATAACTCAGTGAGTCGGCCTTCACCGACAAAAAGCGCGCCAGCTTGATGACCTCAGCGCGATTTGCGAGCCGGCTCATTTACGCGGCCTACGACTGTTTGTGAGCGAGTGTTTGCCGGTGCTTGACGATAAGCCACGTGCAATATGCCGGCGCTGCAAAAGCCAGCGTAATGGCCAAAAAATGCCTCGGCGCAGCTGGCTTTGCACGCGCTGGCGTTCGCGCTCACTGGCAGCATCGATCAACTCATGCAGCTGCTGTAATTGCGTATCGCTCAAGGCATCGAGGCCACTTAAGCTAGCCTGCGGACGACGCAAGCGCAAAGCGAGCTGAGCCAATGATTCAGACATAGCTTAGACCGCCGCCTTGGGTCGATGTGCCAGCCAAGAGTCAAGCTGCTTAGCAAACTGCTGTTTATCGCTAGATGAAAATGGGGGTGGCCCGCCGCGCACCATGCCAGCATCACGCAGGTCGCTCATTAAGTCGCGAATAGCTAAGCGCTGGCCAATGCTTTCTGGCGTGTGCAACTGCCCGCGCGGACTTACCGCCACTACGCCGAGCTTCACTACCTCAAAGGCGAGTGGGATATCTTGAGTGATGACCAAGTCTTTGGCCTTAGCGTGCTGCACGATGTAGTTATCGGCAACATCAAAGCCCGGCGGCACTTGCACAGCATTCATCGGTAGGCCGGCAGGCAGGCGAATTGGCTGATTGGCAACAAAGGTAATCTGCACGCGAGTGCGCTCAGCGGCGCGAATGAGCATATCTTTCACGGGCACGGGGCAGGCGTCGGCATCAACCCAAATCTGCGTCATAGCTTAGAGCATCTCAAGCAATCAATAGCGCGATTCTACCGCGATGTGGGCTCGCTGTGTTCGGGCAAAAAAGCATCGATGGCGCGATTTAAAAAGCGCAGACCAAGCGTACTGGCCTGCAAACGCTCAGTCGTGTTTTCGAGCAGGCCTAGGCGGCGTAAATCGCTAAGCGTGCTAGCGATAGCACTGAGCGATAGCCCAGTGCGCTCAGACCAATACCCACTGGGCACGCCGTTGCTCAGGCGCAGGGCATTGAGCATGAACTCGAAGGGTAGATCGTCGCTAGCAATGCGTTCGAGTTTGGCTTGATAGGCGGGCTCGCTTGGCACTTCCGTACCCAGCACTGCGCTATAGGCAGCCAAATAATCTTTTGGCATGCGCGTTTTCGTGCTTCGCCAAATCTCCACCGGGGCTGTAGTAATGTCCGAGCTAGGAGCTAAAGTCAGCTTGCCATGCGCACCTGCTCCGATGCCCAGATAATCACCAAACTGCCAATAGTTCAGGTTGTGCCGGCATGCCTGATCAGCCTGCGCAAATGCCGACACCTCATAGCGCTGAAAGCCCGCTTGCGCTAGCAGCGCCTCGCCCTGTTCCTGAATATCGGCGAGCACATCCTCATCGGGCAGAATGGGTTGCTGGCGATAAAACACGGTATTGGGCTCGAGCGTGAGCTGATACCACGACAGATGCGTGACACCGAGTGCGATGGCCTGAGCGAGATCATCGCAGGCGGCAGCTACGCTTTGCCCGGGCAAGCCATGCATCAAGTCAAGATTAATACGCGCGAAGCCCGCCGCGCGCGCGGTGCTTGCCGCTCGCAAAGCCTCATCGCCGGAATGAATGCGGCCCAAGGCTTTGAGCTGCTCACCCTGAAAGGTTTGCACACCAATGGACAGGCGATTGATGCCGGCCGCGCGATAACCTTCAAACAGGCCCTGCTCGACCGTGCCGGGGTTAGCTTCTAACGTGATTTCGATGTCATCAGCCCAGGGAAGTCGCGCGCGGATGCCGGCAAACAAACGCACATAGCCAGCAGGTGAAATCAGCGACGGCGTGCCACCGCCAATGAATATCGACTGCAATGGCCGCTGCAACCAGTCTTGGGCAAAGCGCGCTAAATCGGCGTCGAGATCATTGAGCAAGGCATCGATATAAGCCGCTTCAGGTACGCCGTCGACGCTCACGGCGTGCGAGTTAAAGTCGCAATAAGGACATTTGCGCACGCACCAGGGCATGTGCACATAGAGACTTAATGGCGGTGCATTGACCAATGGCGCGCTCACAGCCCGGTTTCGCTCCAGCGCGCGCGCAGCTGCTGCAGGGCTTGGCCGCGATGACTCAGCGCCGCCTTGCGTTCGCGCGGCAACTCGGCCGAGGTCATGCCCTCACCAGCCAGATAAAACACTGGATCATAGCCAAAGCCCTGCTCGCCTGATGGCTCATGCGTAATGTCACCGGCCCACAAGGCTTGGCAGATGATGGGCAAAGGGTCATCGGCGTGGCGAACAAAGGCCAGTACGCAAACAAATTGCGCGCGACGTGAAGTCTCGGCAGGCATGGCCGCAAGTGTAGCCAACAGCTTTGCGTTGTTAGCAGCATCACCGACAGGCTCACCGGCCTCATTGAGGGCATAGCGCGCGGAATAAATGCCCGGCGCGCCGCCTAAAGCATCAACGGCAAGGCCAGAGTCATCGGCTAGTGCCGGCAAGCCTGTTATGCGACTGGCATGGCGGGCTTTTATCAGCGCATTTTCAACAAAGCTCAGGCCATCTTCGATGGCATCGGGCACAGCAAATTCTTTTTGCGAGCGTACAGTAATGTCGATGCCCGCAAGCAAAGCACGCAACTCATTGAGTTTGCCTTGATTGCCGGTGGCGAGCACAAACTCAGGCAGAGCCCTAGTTTGAGTGTCGCCATTTGCCTCGATATCAGCCATTAGTCATCGCCTCGGCTAACGCGGAAAATACCGATCTCACCGAACATATTGGGAAACCATCGCGCCAAAATACTGCCCTGCTGGTCTTGATCAACTGCTAGCTTATCTAGCACTTTCAAGCCCTTGCTACGGCATAGCGCCTCAAAGTCATGCATCGTGCACAGATGAATATTCGGTGTGTCGAACCAGCCATATGGCAAGGCGCGCGACACTGGCATGCGGCCTTTGAAGAATAAATACCAGCGGGTTTGCCAGTGCGCAAAGTTTGGGAAAGTAATGATGACTTCGCGCGCTACTCGCACCATTTCATCGAGCAAAATATCAGGCCGCTGCACGGCCTGTAGCGCCTGCGCCATCAGCAAGGTATCGAAGCTATCGTTTTCGATATTCGCCAAGCCATGGTTAAGGTCTTGCTCAATGACATTAACGCCGCGGCCAATGGCGGCGGTAATTTTGTCGGCATCGATTTCTAAACCATAACCGCGCACATTTAAGGTGTCGCGCAAATGCGCTAACAGCTCGCCATCGCCACAACCTAAGTCAATCACCCGTGACTCGTGCGCGATCCATTGCCGCGCCAACGCTAAATCAAGACGCATAGGTTGCCTCCCGCTCATCGGCAATACGCGTCATAAACGCCCTGAAAATATCCATATAGCGCGGATTATCGAGCAAGAACGAGTCATGCCCCTGCGGCGCATCCACTTCGGCGTAACTGACTTCTTTTCCTGCCTTCACCAAGGCATCAACAATTTCGCGCGAACGCGCCGGAGCAAAGCGCCAGTCGGTGGTAAACGACACCACTAAGAATCGGCATTGCGCCTTGGCAAAGGTTTTCGCCAAATCGTGATCGTAGTCACGAGCAGGATCGAAATAGTCCAGCACGCGCGTCATCAGCAAATAGGTATTGGCATCGAAGCGCTTGGAAAACACTTCGCCCTGATAGCGCAAATACGATTCGACCTGAAATTCTGCATCGAAACCATATTGGTAGGTGGCTTTACGCAGGTCGCGGCCAAATTTTTGCCGCATGGCATCATCGGACAAATACGTGATGTGACCAACCATGCGCGCCAACGATAAGCCCACTTCAGGGATGACGCCGTGCTGAAAATAGCGGCCGGCATGAAAATCAGGATCTCGGCGAATCGCTTGACGGGCAACTTCATTGAACGCGATATTTTGCGCAGTGAGTTTCGGCGCACTGGCGATGATGACGGCATTGGCGATGCGATGCGGCTGATCGATACTCCAACGCAACACCTGCATGCCGCCAAGCGAACCACCCACTACAGCCGCCCATTGCTCAATGCCCAAGTAATCCATTAAGCGTACTTGCTGCTTGACCCAGTCGCGCACCGCCACGATGGGAAAGTCAGGGCCCCAAGGCTCGCCAGTCTCTGGATTAATCGACGATGGTCCAGTCGTGCCGTGGCAACCGCCGAGATTATTCAACGCGACGACAAAGAAGCGGTCGGTGTCGATGACTTTGCCTGGGCCAATGGCGCTATCCCACCAGCCTGGCTTGGCCGAAGCTGGATTTTCTCCTTCGTGGTAGCCAGCGGCATGATGATGTCCTGATAGCGCGTGGCAAATCAGTACAGCATTACTGGCGTTGGCATTTAAGCTGCCATAGGTTTCGTAAACCACATCATAGGTATTGAGGGTGCGGCCACAGGCCAAATCTAAGGGCTCGGTGACGTGCAAATACTGCGGCGTAGCAACACCGACACTGCCTTCTGGGTAGCTAAAAGCCTCTGTACTCATGGCGTCATCCATTAGCCAGCCAGCAACGCAAGTGCCTGCGGATAGGCTGACTTAAGCAGAATTTCCATAATTTGAATGCCTAAGAACGCGATGATCGGCGACAGATCTAGGCCGCCTAAGCTCGGCATTAGGCGACGGCATGGGCCGAGTATGATTTCAGCAATTTGCATTAATGGCATCATCGCTGGGCTCATACCGCCCGAAGCCATCGCTACCCAGCTTAAGATCACCATGCCTAAAATGACCCAGAAGAAGAAGTCAGCGGCGGCTAAAAGCAAACTAAAAATGGCAGTGACCAAGAGCAAGCTAGGCGTCACCGCTTGATCGGTCAAATGCGCAATAGCACTGAGTTGCACCAGTTTTATGATGACGATGAGTACGATTGCTGCCGTATCGAGGCCGAAAATACTGGGGATAATACGACGCAACGGATGCAGCAATGGTGAAGTCGTTTTCACCACAAATTGCGACATGGGGTTAAAGAAGTCGGCGCCAGCAATTTGCAGCAATAAGCGTAGCCAGACCAATAAAATCAGCACGCTAAAAATCGTGTTTGCTAACAACAGGCCGATTTGGTTCATCGCATCCATTTACCGCACTCCTAATTCGTTAATTAATTGCTTGCAGCTTTTGAGCTTCGTTTATGAGTCAAACTTAATGACTTAACTCTATAGCCAAGCTTTCGCCGCGATCGGCACAGGCACGCATAGCTTGCTCCACAATATCGGTCAATCCAGCGCGATCAAAAACCGCGACAGCTTGCTCCGTGGTGCCATTGGGTGACGTCACGCGGCGGCGCAATTCTGCCGGGCCAACATCGGCAGTAATGGCAATTTGTGCTGCACCTAAGGCGGTTTGCAGGGCCAAATCACGGGCATCTTGCGGGTCCAAGCCAAGCTTTACACCGGCGTTAATCATCGCTTCCATCAGGTAGAAAAAATACGCTGGGCCTGAGCCAGACACTGCGGTGACGGCATCAATTTTAGCTTCTGTATCGACCCATAAGGCAATGCCGACAGCCGCCAGTACTTGCTCGGCCTGCTCGCGCTGCTCATGACTAACCGCGGCATTGGCATACAAGCCTGTAGCACCCGCTTGCACCAGCGCTGGCGTGTTTGGCATGGCGCGAACGATGGCGACATTGCCACCCAACCATTGCGACAAACTCTCGGCAGGAATGCCTGCAGCGATAGAAATAAATAGCGGCTTTGCCTGCTGAGCGGTCGCGGCCAAGGCTTGCGTAACAGCCTTCATTGCCTGTGGCTTAACGGCAAGCACGACGATATCGACATTGGCGACCAAGGCTGTGTTATCTGTGCCTGTGCTTAAACCGCGCGCTGCATGAACGCCGAGTGCCGCTTCGGATACATCGGTGAGCATCAGTGCAGTTGCCGGCCAGCCTTTTGCTAATAGGCCACCGACTAAGGCCGAGGCCATATTGCCAGCGCCAATAAAACCAATGCGGGGAAGCTGTGTCATGCGGTGGTTCCAACTGAAGGAGTGATAGGTCGCGCGCCAAAAATGGCGGTGCCAATGCGTACCCAAGTGCTACCAGCCGCGATGGCCTCAGCAAGGTCTGCGCTCATGCCCATGGATAAGCTGTCAAATGGCGCATTGGCTAGCCTTGGCAGTCTATCGAGTATCGCGGCATGTGTCTTGGCTAGCGTAGCAAAAGCACTGGTTTCACCGGCCTTTGGGATGACCATTAGCCCGCGCAAACGCAGCCTTGGCAGCGCCACGACCGCCTTCACTAAGGCGGGCAATTCCGCCAAGCTACAGCCTGACTTGCTATCTTCATCATCAATATTAACCTGCAGACAAATATTCAAGGGCGGCAGCGTGCCAGGGCGCTGATCGTTTAAACGGCGAGCGATTTTCAGGCGATCGATGCTATGCACCCAGTCAAAATTAGCGGCGACCTCGGCGGTTTTATTACTCTGTAATGGCCCGATTAAATGCCAGCAAATATCGCGATCGCGCAGCTGCTGCATTTTCTCTGTGGCTTCCTGCACGTAATTTTCGCCAAAGTCGCGCTGGCCGGCGTCATTAAGCGCAGCAATGGCATCGGCAGAATGAAGCTTGCTGACAGCCAACAACTGCACGGCATCGGCCTCACGACCAGTCGCGGAGCTAGCGCTGCGTATATCCAGCATGACCTGCTGCCAGCGTGAAATTAATTCGTCGGATGCGCTAGCGCGAGCTGAGTTCATGAGCCTAACTAACTGTTGAGAAGGGTTTATTGTGGCCTAGCGCTGCGGGAGATGCCAATGGCTGAGATACCGAACTGGCTGGTTCAGGCATGGGCCTTAGCGAAAAACCTTGGCGCGGCCGACTTACATGCCGTGAGTGGTGAACGACTACGCTTTCGCCTGCATGGTGAATTGCGCTGCATCGATGGTTTACCACTCAGCCCACTTGCGCCTTGGGCCGACGTTATAGCGCTTTTTAGCTCCTGTTGTGGCGCACTAACTAGCGCTGAAAGCAGCCTGACTCATCCAGAGCTGGGCCGAGCACGAGCTAGCCTAGCGGCACATCAAGGCGGTTGGATGCTAGTCATGCGCTTGATTGCCGAGCGCATCCCGAGCTTAGCCGACGTGCAGCTCAGTCGCCAACATGCCGATCTCGCACTCGCCGATCATGGCTTGCTTCTGGTCACTGGAGCCACTGGCTCTGGCAAGTCCAGCACGCTTGCGGCGTGGCTCGGGCATTGGCGCGAGCAACGCCGAGGTCATGTCATTAGCCTCGAAGATCCCATTGAGTTTGTGCACCGCAATAGCCCTGCGCTGGGCCTAGTCAATCAGCGCGAAATCGGTCGCGACTGTGCAAGCTTTGCCGATGGCTTGCGCGCCGCCTTGCGCCAAGATCCCGATGTACTGTTGGTTGGCGAACTACGCGATAGTGAAAGTGCGCGCTTGGCTCTCATGGCTGCCGAAACTGGGCATTTGGTGATGGCGACGTTGCACACGGCAAGTGCCATTGGTGCAATTGACCGCCTACTCAGCTTATTTCCTGCGGATGAGCGCGGCCTTGCTCAGGCGCAGCTAGCCGACACCTTGCGTGCAGTCATGGCACAGCAGCTGATTTGGTCGACTGAAACCGCTGGCCTGGGTGCATCGGCTAAGGCCTCAGCGCCCCGAGCACTCGCTTGCCGCGAAGTACTCGTTGCCACACCTGCTGTGCGTCACTTAATTCGCGAACATCGCCTAGGCGACATTGAGCACATCATGCAAACCCATGCCGCACTAGGCATGCAAACCATGGCACAAGCCATGGCTGCAATAGCCACTAAGGCTGTCTTATCGCGATAGCCCAAGTGCTGCAAAAACGGTATGCAGCACTTGCTGCACTGGCGTCAAAATTGGTTCGAGCAACTGATCAACACGGAAAGTAACTTCGCGTGTTGCCGTCATCAGTAGCGCGCTCACTGCGTTGCCTGGCAGTGCTGCGCCCTCTGCAATTTCGGGAGAGGCTTGATCAAAAGGCAGCACACCGGTGGTTAAGTTGCGCAGCAAGCGATTAACCGCACCTAGCGCCGCATCATTAATGGCACTAGTTTGTACCGTGCCCAATGCGGCAATTAGTGAAGATGTATCCACTAGCGCATTGGCGGCTAATCGTGCGCCACCACCCAGCACTGGAATATCGCCTATGCCTTGCTCGGCGGCTTCAGCAGCAGCAGCCAAGCTGCGCGCCAGGGTCACCAAGGGAGCCACCACAGCACTTAAATCTTGACGCTCGCAGGCGGTGGTCTGCATCGGGCTTGCAACTGCACTGCGATATTGCGCAGTGACCGTAGGCATATTTTTAAATGCCGCAGGTAAGTTGGCATTAGCTGGAAATGTGGCGGCCAAGCGATCGCCCAAGGCTTGCATCCGCGCTAACACATCGCGCCCAGCTGCTTGCTGTAAGGCAGCTGCCGATTGCGGCTGGCGCGCAGAGTCACCACTGGCACTGAGCACTACGTCGGCAATGTCTAAGCTAGCCAAGGTCAACTGCGACATCGCGGCCATTAGCGTTGCAGAAGTGTCATTGCCCGTAGTCCAAGGGGCTAGCCCTTGAGTCAACGCTGTTTGCATTGGGTCGAAAGGTCCTGGTGCCGCTATTAATGCCGCAGATCGGTTGGCCGCCGATTTATTGGCAGTAGGGGCTAAATCGCTCGGCACTACCGTGGCTTGGCAATTATTTGCGGGCAGGCCACTAAAGCCTGCTGACTCAGGCAGGCCCACCGGATCACGACGAGTAATCGTGTCGGCGCTGTCATTATGGCTTGCCAAATAACCGCTTAAAGCATCCGACGATGCTTCATCTTGCACACGCTCAAAACGATAGCTCACGGCTTTATCTGCTGTTCCATCAATTTTCACAATGGCTGTTTCGCGATCACCCTCGCCGGCTACAACGCTGTACATTTCAGCACGCAAAACAGGTTTTGCCGAATCTGAAGCAGCGCTCACCTCTACCCAGAAAAAGCCATATTGTTCATAGCGCTGCAGACGTGCAAGATTGCGCGATTCATCACTAGCTGAGCGCGTTTTACCACCTGCACCGGAAACAATGAACTCAGTTTTTCCACAGCTGGGCACACTCGTAAGCCATTGCAGGTCATGATCATGACCATTGAAGTAGACATCGGCCTGATCGCAGACAGCCTCTTCCATGAAGTCTTTGTAGCGCTGACCTGCCAACACCGGCAATAGCGCAGCTTGCAAAGAAGGCGCCAGCGGGCTCGCCGTGGACTGCCCCGTTTGCCCAAACAGCAGGTCATCGTAATTGCCGGCATTACCATGCTCACCATTGGATAAGTAGGGATGATGGGCGAAGGCAAATTTCATTCGCGCATTGCTCTTGCGCATTCCCTGCTTCAGCCAGTTCAACTGGCGTAAACCATAAGTGCTGTAGCTGTACTCTGGCGAGGCATCAGGAAAGCCGCCCGCTACTTGGTTTGAGTCAATGGCGAAAAAATGCAGCAGTGGCTTAGCTTTGGTTCCGCCAGCTGTGAAATCGTAATAGCGAGAAGGCATTTGCCAGCGTGGAGTTTTGCGTGGATTACTAGCATCTACACCTGTCTCGTCGATAGCGGCATAGGTGTAGTCCACCTGATTTTCGCCGCGCGCATTACCGGCGCCATCTCCACCGAAAAAAGCACTGTTGTCATGGTTTCCCGAGACCATGAAAAACGGCAGATCATTGGGGAAATTTAGATAAGCACGCTCGAACTTATCAAAGAATTGTGGGTCACTAGTAGAACGAGTGCCTTCCTCGTAAATATTGTCGCCCAAACCAAGAACAAACTGACAGCCTTGGCGAATCGCTGCGGCACGAGTTAGCGTGGTTTTTCCAGTTGCACGGCCCTTGGCCTCACAAACATCTGCCATCGCAGCGCCTACAGCCATCTGACCGTCAGAACCTGAGCCCGCATCTCCCACCACTAAAAATCGTACGCGATTTGCATCTAGCGTTTCTGGCTGCACTTCAGGCGTAGTGTCTGGATTGTTGATATCTGGCGGCGTGGTACCTGGCCCCGCTAACTGCGCCGAACGGCTACCTGATGAGCCGCCACAAGCCACCAGAGTCGCAACGAGCAAGCCTATGCTCACGAGTTGGAATTGCTTATTCATTATATTGCCTCCACTTGACTCGGCAGATGCTGAGTGCCTGCCACAGGGCGCGGGCCCTCGCTTGATGCAATCAATCTATTAGTGCCCGATAACACATGAAACTGCCGGCGCTTAGCAAGATTTTCTTCACCAATCAGTGCTTCATTCGTAATGCTTTCGGCATAACGCCATTCAGCCACCATGCGTTCAGGCGTCACATCTACCACAACAAAGCCCTTACTCTTCAGCTCGGAATATTTGATGTGAGGGTTTGCTAAAGGCAATGCCACGCTCACGACTTCTGCTACGCCGTCAGGGAAGCCTGGCGACGTTACTGAAGGGGTGACTAGCTCAACGCCAAATGGCTTCTCAAAGCCACCGCCAATAAGCAGCGCAGGATTTTCATAGAGCTCCATAGCCCAGCTGGTATGAATATCGCCAGTTAACACCACCAGGTTTTCCATGCCGATTGCACGAATGAAGTCGCGTAGGCGGTCTCGCTCAGCAACATAGCCATCCCATTGGTCTAGATTGACAGCGATTAGGTTGCCCAATATTTTTTGACCGAGCAGCTTAACCTGTGGCAGCTCCACTAAATTCAGCTGACCAAACATGATTTGCTGGCCTAAGAAGGTCCAACGTGCACCTTGGTTTTTCGCTTCCAATAGCTGAAGCTGAAGCCATTGTCTTTGATTGTCGCCTAAAAGTGAGCGATTTGCGTCGAAGCGAGAAGGGTCAACTGCTGGGATAGTCGCTTGTTTATCACGCCCGATAATTCGCGTATCCAACATAATAATGTCGAGCAGGTCGCCAACGCGCAGACGCCGATAAATCACCTCACGCGGGTCAGGCCGTAGGCCTTCTGCTAAGCGATCAAACTGTTCGCGCAAAGGCATCCAGTTAAAATAGGCTCGAATCGCATGGCCTTTACGCTCTTCGTAAACACCTTCGGAGCTTTCCGTGTGATTTTCTGCGCCAGAACGATAACTGTCGTTCGCGATTTCGTGGTCATCCCAGACTGGAATCATCGCAAACGATGCGTGCAGCTTTTGTAGCTCGGGGTCACGCTTATATTGCGCATGACGCAAGACATAGTCTTTTTGCGTCAGCATTTCTGTTGCTGGCTCAGGGGTGCGCGAAATGCCATTGCGCGTGAGTGCAGAGCCATCACCGTACTCACCTTCACCATATTCGTAGAGGTAATCGCCAAGATGCACGACAAAATCAAGATCATCTTGCTTATTAATTAGCTCATAAACGCTAAAAAAACCAGCGGGCAAATTGGCACAGCTCGTCACGGCAAAGCGAGCCTGCGACACTGGCGCAAGCGGCATTGTGCGGCCACGACCGATGCGTGACGCCTGGCTACCGGCGTAGAAGCGATAGTAAATAAATTGCCCAGCTGGCAAGCGGTGCAATTGGCCTTCTGTGAACATCGCACCGCCATAGGCAGCGACATTGCCCAGATCAATCTTAACGGTGAAGTCTCGTGCGCGATGCGCTAGAAATGTGCCCAAGCGCTGCACGCGCGTTTCATCAGCAAAGGCCTCTTCGACATCAGCATCAGCCAAGCGCTTAGCTGAAATGATATAGGCCAGTGT
>JBFJJU010000050.1:0-16615 GCA_041612115.1 Perlucidibaca sp. | reverse complement strand
GCCTAACTAAAGAATGGCGCGCATCATAGCATCGATGATTACTGTATCGGAAACATCGCTTAGGACTGGCCGCGACTGGCGCGCTTGTTCATAATTAGCCACGATAATTTATTTAGCCTGAAAGGATGCCGATATGACCCATAGCGACTTCATCGCCACTGGGCAGCGCGTACTGACCGTCGAAATCGCTGCATTAGACGCCATGCGCCCATTGCTCGACGAAGCTTTTGGCAATGCCTGCGAACTACTTATGGCCTGCACTGGTCGCGTTGTCGTCACCGGCATGGGCAAGTCCGGTCATATTGGTAAGAAAATGGCGGCAACTTTTGCCTCTACCGGCACGCCAGCTTTCTTCATGCACCCTGGCGAGGCTAGCCACGGCGACCTCGGCATGGTCACCGGCAATGACGTCATCATCGCGATTTCCAACTCTGGTGAAGCGCATGAGATTCTCGGCATCATTCCGGTCATCAAGCGCCTGCGCGCTAAGCTCATTACCATCACCGCCTTACCTGCCTGCAGCATGGCACAGCTGGCCGATGTCGCACTGACAATTGGTAAATCGCCCGAGGCCTGTCCACTTGGCTTAGCTCCGACCTCATCAACAACTGCAACCTTGGTTCTTGGCGATGCCTTAGCCGTGGCATTACTAGAAGCGCGCGGCTTCACTGCCGAAGACTTTGCGCTATCGCATCCAGGTGGTGCTTTAGGTCGCCGTCTATTGTTACGCGTCGATGACATCATGCATAAAGGCGATGATGTGCCTATGGTTAGCGTTGGCACCTCTATTCGCGATGCACTACTCGAAATCACCCGAAAAGGCTTGGGTATGACCACCGTTGTTGATGCCGATGGTCGCCTTGCCGGCCTATATACAGATGGCGATTTACGCCGCAGCATCGACCAAAACCTAGACATTAAAAACACGCCAATTGAGCAGGTCATGACGCCCAACTGCCTAACCGTACGCGCCGGCATCTTAGCTGCCGAAGCACTCGCCGAAATGGACGCACGCCGCATCAACGGCGTCGTAGTCATTGATGCCGAACGCCGTCCCGTCGGGGCAGCCAATATGCACGGTTTCCTCCGTGCCGGAGTGGTGTAATGATTTCCTGCCGCGTAAAAGAGAAAGCCCGTAATATTCGCCTGCTAGCACTAGACGTAGACGGTGTACTAACCGATGGCCGACTGTACTTTTCCGAGGCTGGTGACGAGACAAAAACCTTCGACACGCAAGATGGCCACGGTATCAAAATGCTGCAAAGCGCTGGCGTGCAAGTTGCCATCATCACCGGCCGCACCACTGAGTTAGTGCAGCGCCGAGCTCGCAATTTAGGCATCAAGCATTTGCAGCAAGGTCGTGAAGATAAACTCGTGGCCCTACATGAGCTCATCCAAACGATGGGTTTAAGCCTAGAAGAAGTCGCCTATGTTGGTGATGATTGGCCTGATCTGCCCGCCATTTTAGCAGCCGGCCTTGGCGTCGCTGTGGCTAATGCCCACAGCGAACTGCGCCAGCGGGCCGACCATGTCACCACACTGTCTGGTGGCCGTGGTGCCGTCCGCGAGGTCTGCGATCTATTGCTCATGGCGCAAGATCATTACGACGAAGCACTCGCGCCGTACTTGGCACACTAACTAATGGATACGCGCCCGCTGCTTAGACTCTCCGGCATGCTCATGATAATTGGCGCCCTAGGCTATTATGGCTATGGCGGTTGGAACAGCGAAGACCAAGGTGACAATAGCGACGGCCGCACGCCCGACTATATTGTCGATGGCCTCGCGCTCTGGGAAACCGGCTCCGACGGCCAACTGCTACGCACAGCCAACGGCACGCAGCTAATACATCGCCCTAGTCCCGAGCGCTTCGAGCTCACTCAGCCCGACTTGCGCCTCTATGACAAAGGCAAGCCCATGTGGCGCCTGACTAGCCTAACTGCGACCAGCGGCGACCCCAGCAGCGAGGCATGGTTTAATGGCCAGGTGCTCGCTGTACGCACAGTTGCAAACGCACCACCACTGCAGCTAAGTACCTCACGCCTGCGCATCGAACCAAAAGCCAACCGTGTCTCTACGCCTGAGCGCGTGACTATCACTAGCCCGCAAGGCAAGATGAGCGGCACTGGCCTCACTGCTGACTTACAAGGCAAAAACTTGCAACTTTCATCCGCCGTTGAGGTGTCCTATGCACCATCGCGCTAAGCGCATCGCCCGCCTGCTCTTGCTCGCGACTGCAACTTTCACTCCTACGCTAAGCTGGGCTCTGCCTGAGGATGCCGAGCAGCCAGTCAATATCAGCGCCGATAATGCACGCTTCGATGAGAAGGCGGGCGAAGCTGTGTATCGCGGCAATGTCGTTGTCATTCAGGGCACATTAAAAGTGCAAGGCGACACGATGATTCTGCGCGTCGATGACCAAGGCGCACTGACAACCGCCCGAACGCTTGGTAAGCCGGCGCGCTATCAGCAGCGCACCGACCCAGCCAAAGGCTTAGTCAATGCCACTGCCGACGAAATTCAATTTGACCATCGCACCGGCACCATCACGCTTATTGGCAATGCCTTGCTAAAGCAAGATAGCGCAAGCTTTAGCGGCCCACGCATTGTTTATTCAACCGAGAAAAAGCAAATCGAGGCTAGCGGCAATAGCCAACAACGAGTGCAATTGGTGTTTCCGCCGCAAGCTCGCGGCGAGAAAAAGCCTGCCAAGGACAAAGCTCAACCTATGCCTACAGCTGCACCTTTGGGAGCGGCACAATGAGCGTATTGCGCGTAGAAAATTTAGCGAAAAGCTATAAAGGCCGCACTGTTGTAAAGGACGTCAGCTTGAGCGTCGAAAGCGCGCAAATTGTCGGCCTACTCGGCCCCAACGGTGCCGGTAAAACCACCAGCTTTTATATGATCGTTGGCCTGGTGCCGATGGAGCGTGGCCGAATTCTGCTCGACAACCAAGATATCTCACACTTACCCATGCATGGTCGCGCGCGCAAAGGCATAGGCTACTTACCGCAAGAGGCATCAATCTTTCGCAAACTCAGCGTGGAAGACAATATTTTAGCCATTTTAGAAACGCGCAGCGGCATGAAAAAGGCCGAACGCCTGGCTAAGCTTGAGTCATTGCTGGCCGAGTTTCACATCACACATATTCGTAAAAGCTTGGGCATGAGCTTGTCTGGCGGTGAACGCCGTCGTGTCGAAATCGCACGCGCTTTGGCCAGCGACCCACAGTTTATTTTGCTTGATGAGCCCTTCGCAGGTGTTGACCCTATTTCCGTGGCCGATATCAAAGCCATCATCATGCATTTGAAGCAACGCGGCATTGGTGTGTTGATCACCGATCATAATGTCCGCGAAACTTTAGATATTTGCGAAAAAGCTTACATAGTCAGCGCTGGCGTAGAATTTGCCGAAGGCACGCCGGAAGCTATTCTAGCCAACCCGCTAGTACGTGAAGTCTACCTTGGGGAGCAGTTCTCGCTGTGATGAAGCCAAGCTTACAACTAGGGATCAGTCAAAGCTTAACAATGACACCGCAACTGCAGCAGGCAATCAAACTGCTAGCGATGTCGACACTAGAGCTACAGCAAGAAGTTCAGGCTGCACTCGACGATAATCCATTACTGGAGCTCGATGACGGACAAAGCTCCGATGATAGCGAGCACATTGAGGTCGCTGCGAAAGAAGAGCCAGCTCGCGAATCGCTAGATCTCGATCAGCACACGCAACCTTCAGATGACCTCCCTGTCGATACCGCTTGGGATGACATCTACGTAGGCAGCAATAGCGGCAGCGGTGGCGAGCCTATCGACGAAGATGGCGAGCCCATTGAGGCCCGCAAGGCGGCAATAGAAACACTGCAAGACCATTTGCATTGGCAACTCAATGTGACGCCATTTAGCACGCTAGATCGGGTTATCGCTGAAGCCATTATTGATGGCCTGGATAGCCGCGGCTATCTCACAGTCAGCCTTGATGAGCTCGCCGAAACTGCCCTGAGTTGGTGCAATGAAGAGGCTGAAGAAGACGAAGTTATCGCAGTCCTACACCGCATTCAGCAGTTCGACCCACCAGGTGTGGCAGCTCGCGACCTCAGCGAATGTTTATTGATTCAGCTCAACCAAAAGCCCGAAGACACCGAGCACTTAGCCAGCGCCAAGTTAATTTTACGTGAACACACGGCGCGATTAGCCTCAGGCGACCTTGCAGGCCTAACTCGAGCCACCGGCTTATCAGAGCGCTCCGTACATGCCGCGATTGCTTTGATACGTGAGCTCAAGCCTCATCCCGGTGAAGGCTGGGCGAGTGCTGACGATGAGCGTCAAGTCATTCCTGATGTTGTAGTGCGTAAACTACGCGGCGTTTGGCGAGTCGAGCTCAACCCCGACGCTGCGCCAAAATTACGTGTTAATGCAAACTATGCCGGCATGATTCGTCGCGCCGATAGCAGCCCTGACAATCAATATATTCGCGACAATTTACAAGAAGCGCGCTGGCTGATTAAAAGTCTACAAAGCCGTCACGAAACCCTACTTAAGGTAGCGACCTGCATCGTCGAGCATCAGCGTGGCTTCTTAGAACAAGGCCCAGAAGCCATGAAGCCATTAATTTTGCGCGAAGTCGCCGATGAAGTCGGCCTGCATGAGTCGACAATTTCTCGCGTCACCACCCAAAAATACTTACTCACTCCTCGTGGCCTATTTGAACTCAAGTACTTTTTCTCGTCACACGTCGGAACTAGCTCCGGTGGTGAGGCGTCATCAACCGCCATTCGCGCCATGATTAAAAAGCTCGTTGGCCAAGAAAATCAGAAAAAACCATTGAGTGACAGCAAGTTAGCAGACCTACTTTTAGAGCAAGGAATCGAAGTCGCCAGACGTACTGTGGCGAAGTATCGCGAGTCGCTCAATATTCCGTCATCTACTGATCGAAAGCGCTTGCTTTAATCATTTGGGCATGGCTAAGTGAAGTCATAACGGATGTTGATGTGAAACGAAGCATGCTGTGAACCCCAACACTGGGAACCTCTGCTTTCGGACTCGACAGGCCGCCCGTGCTGGGCTGTAAATGCCCTAACGTACGACCCGCCACCGTCTTGAAGGTCTTTGGTTCCTGCTGTCGTCAATCACGAAAGCGAGGAAGCGTCTCATGCAAATGACCATTAGTGGACACCACGTTGAACTCACCCATGCCCTCCGTGATTATGCCGAGTCTAAACTCGCGCGTATTGAGCGGCATTTCGATAACATCACTAGTATCGATGTCATTTTAAGTGTCGATAAACTGGTGCAAAAAGCCGAAGCAGTGATTCGAACCTCGGGAGCAAAACTATTTGCTAATGCCCAGTCCGATGACCTCTACGCCGCCATTGATAAACTGTCGGATAAGCTCGACCGACAGGTAGTGCGCCATAAAGAGAAACACGCATCGCATTGATGCCACCGACTCATCTGCTAAATGCCCAGCATCGCTGGGCATTTTTCATTCTCTAGTTTCACAAACTCTACGATTGCCTACTTGCCAAGTATAGCTCCACAACCGAGGATAAGACTCAGCATTTTGACTAGGTAGTAAAATGAAACTGGTGATTGTGAGCGGACGTTCAGGCTCGGGGAAAACGACTGCGTTGCATCAGTTAGAGGATCTCGGCTACTACTGTGTCGACAACCTTCCTGTCGCACTCATCCCAGATCTCGTCGCCAACTTCGAGGATGACAAAAATAATGGCTCGATGCGCTTAGCCGTCGGGATTGACGCACGCAATCGTAGCCAGGACTTAGCTCGCTATAGCGAAATATGCCGCCGCCTTGCAGTGATCAATATACAGCCGCAAGTAGTGTATTTAGATGCTCGTGAAGATGTGCTGTTAGCGCGCTTTAGCTCAACGCGTCGGCGCCACCCATTAAGCTCCGATGCTCGCTCGCTAGAAGAGGCCATTGCGTATGAACGCGTATTACTTGACCCATTAGCCTCACGCGCAGCCCTACAGCTCGACACCACTACCTTATCGGTACATGACCTACGCGAAAGCCTACGCCGGCGTTTTGCCGACGCCAGTAGTATCCAAAATAATATTTTACTTACTTCATTTGGCTTTAAGCACGGCGTGCCACTCGATGCCGACCTCGTATTTGACGTCCGCTGCCTACCTAATCCACACTGGGAAATGACCTTGCGGCACTTAACTGGCCTAGACTTACCAGTCACAAAATATTTGCAGGGAAAACCTATCGTTGAAGGTATGTTCGAAGACATTCTCGCATTTATAAACAAGTGGTTACCAGAACTTCAAGCCAATGACCGCAGCTATGTCACTGTAGCTATTGGCTGCACTGGCGGTCAGCACCGCAGTGTTTATATGGTTGAACGACTTGCTCAGGCCTTGACAGCAACCCTAGGAAAACTCCAAGTTAGACACCGAGAGTTACATCGTCCAGGACCGCTTTAATGGCGAAACACGCAGCAGATATCGACATAATAAATAAGCTTGGCTTACATGCCCGAGCATCAGCCAAGCTCGTGGAAACTGCCTCGCGCTTCCAATCTTCCATACGTATTGGGCGCGGTGAGCGCTTAGTCGATGCCCGCAGCATCATGTCATTGCTAATGCTAGGTGCTGGCCAAGGCAGCCGCTTACGCCTTGAAATCGATGGCGATGACGCCGACTTGGCCTATACTGCAGTGACAACGCTCATCTCCGACAGGTTTGGCGAGGCAGAATAGGCTATCATCGCCGCTGCCATTGCTATCCCCCGCTGGAGCTCCGATGAGTTTGCGTAACCTGCCCGAAGAAGATGATGAATTTTTCATCAGTAGAGCCGATAAAAAACGTTCGGTTGATAGGTTGCAAGCCTTAGGCGAGCGTCTCGCTGAGCTCAGCGATAAGCAGCTCAAACAACTACCTATCGATGACATGCTGCTCAAAGCATTTCTTGATATGAAGAAGATCAAGGCGAATGAGGCCTTGCGGCGCCACAAGCAATATATTGGCAAGCTCATGCGTCATGCCGATGAAGCAGCACTTTTGGCTGCCATGCATCCATTGAAAAACCCTGCGCTTCAACGCCAGCTAGATCTCATCCAAGAGCGTTTAATACAACAGGGCGACGCCTATATCGGTGAAGTTCTGGCAAAGTTTCCTGCAGCCGATCGCCACACATTACGTCAATACGTTCGCCAGGCGCAGCAAGAACACGCAAAGCTGAAAGCAGCTAAGGACTCAGCCAATGCTAGCGGCCAAGCCAGTGCAAACGAAGCAGTAGATGAAACTGAGCAGCCGACGCCGGCGCAGCACAGACTTTGGCTGCATCTACGCGAATTAGCCGCTATTAATAGCTAGTGAATTAGCCTCTAGTCGAGGCGATGCTCTTCTACTGGCATTTGCTCACGCCAAGTGCGCTGTTGTTCGCGATCGAATATCGCAGTCACCAATGCTGGCTGCAAATCGTTTGTACGCTCAGCTAACACCTGCCCCCATGCATTAATTATTTGGCTATGGCCCCACGTTTGTCGTGTGGCACTGTGCTGCCCACATTGCCCTGCACCAATCACCATGCACTGGTTTTCGATAGCGCGAGCGCGCAGCAATACCTGCCAATGCGCCTCACCGGTCTTAGCAGTAAATGCGGCAGGCACAGCCAATATATCTGCCCCGGCTTGGCGCAAAACACGGGCTTGCTCAGGAAAACGAAGGTCATAGCAGGTCAGTACACCCAGCTGCCCCCACGGAGTCGCTAGTAGGCTTAGCTCAGTACCAGGCTCATAGCGTGAGGACTCCCGATAAGCACCTTGAGCATCACTAACTTGAGCATCAAATAAATGTCGCTTGTCGTAACGTCCGACCAGCTCGCCAGTTGAGCTAAACAGCAAGCTGGCGCTACGCACACGACCGTCGGGCACCGCGCTGCCATCGGGACGATAAGGTAATGGCACTGTGCCGGCCAGCAGCCACACGCCATTGACGCGGGCTTGCTCAGCAAACCATATTAGCCATTGAGCATGATGCTGTGCAGCTAAACCTACTGCATCTGGGCCGAAAACCAAGCAGTTTTCTGGTAATACCAGTAGGCCAACATCTTGCTCTCGCGCCGAGGCAATACTATTTGCAATAGCTTGCTGATTAGCGAGAGTATCGTCACTACTGCAAAGCTCAAGTGCTGCCACGCGCATAATGCTTACTCCTGTGTCGCGCCTTCATTGGCAGCAGCATTAGTTTCTTTAGCTTTAGCACTTGGCTTTAGCTCTTCTGGCTTCACGATAGCCTCATCATTGATGCGTAAATCGTCCCAAGTGCCGGTCAAGTGATAACGAATTGACGTCAGTCGCGCTAGCTGCTTTTCGAGCAATAAATCTGCTGCAACTAAGGCACCGCCAACAATAGGGCCGGCTAAAAAGCCTGCGACGACAGGAAGTGCACTACTTACTGGGACATCAACCCGTAAACGCTGATCTACGTCATGTGTAATCAGGTTCACGCTACCTCGCCCTTGCATGCTCACTGAAGGGCCTTCAAGGTCTAGATTAGCTGGCAATAGCACACCGCGATTGAGCTCGCCGGCGAGTTTAATTTCATCAAAACTGAGGCCTTTGCGCGTGACATCAGAGAAATCAAAGCGTAATCGCCGCATGAGATTGCTAGCGTTCACTAGGCCAAAGACACGCGCTAGTGGATTTATACGATCAATGCCGATTAAACGCCCAGACTTAAAGTTCGCGCTGAATTTGCCATTTAACTGTGCCAATGAAAAATCACTAGGGTCACCTGGCCACACTAACTCGGCATTAAGCTGACCACTGCGCGACTCCAGCCCACCGCTAAGACCTAACTGGGTAAATAGCGCTGCGCTAGCACGAGTATCCACCTGCCCTGAAAGCTGAGTACTAGCACGTGGGCCCGTGCGCCAGCTTAACTTGCCATTGAAGTCTGCATTTGGCTGGCTGAGGCGTAAAGGCTCGACCAACCAACCTGTGACTTGTGGTTTTATACGCGCTTCCACATGCGTAGATGGCCATTTTGGCAAGGCCGATGGCTGTAAATTATCGGCGGAAACAAGCCAATCATTTTCTTCACGCATTAAGCTCAATCGAACCGGACCCAGGTTTTCTTCACCCGCCATCAATGCCTTAGTTTGTAGATTTAGGCGCTGAAATGTCGGCATCGCTTGCGCTAATTTCTGGCTAAGCGATTTACTCGGCGCCTTAGCCAAAAAGGCACGCCAATCATTGATCTGCACCTGATCAATACTCGCCTCAATGCCGATGCCTGCACGCTCATTCCATGCCAAGCCTGGCAAGCCAATACGCACCAGTAATTGTTTGAGTTGCTTATCCCGCCACGTCAGACCAACCTGAGCCACACCATCGATGGTAGCGCGTGCCAATTGCTTGCCTGGGCCAAGCTTACCTTGATAAACCAACTCCGCTGTCTGCGCAGCAGGCTTAGCTAATGGCGCGGGAAGCTTAATGGCCATGCCTTTCAGATTGCTACTGACATGCAATCCCACTGCTGCCGCGTGAGCAATGGGAATATCAACATTAACAAGTGCCGATGTGCGGCCATCAATATAGGCTGTTAAATCGCTACCTAGCCAACGACTAAGGGATATAGCCGTTATGGGGGCATTAACGTTCATTGCCTGCGAGCGCCACTGGCCACCACGCCTCTTGCCCGATAGCTCTACTCGCGCCGCTTCATTCCAAAGTTTGCCTGCGAGCTGGCCATTCAACCCAGCATTTTCATCAAATGTTATTGCTCCGCTAACATTCGTGAACTGGATGGGACTATCCGCCAAACCTACTTCAGCCTTATCAATCGTAGCGCGAACCTTGACCACCGGATGGTGAGTGGCGAAAGGAATCGTTAGCTGCAAACTCGCTTCTGCAGGCCCACGCATGACCAACTGATTAGCAACTTCAGCAGTTTTTTCTTTCAGAGGCGACTCAGCTAATAAGCGATCGAGATCACTTAAATCTAAGGCTAAATCGGCATCGACACTTAACACAGGCTTATGTAACTCAGGAATACGTGCCACAGCGCGCGAAATACTACCCTCCATCACTCGTCCAGCATTGACGCTAACGCTCAGGTCACGGCCACGAATATCCACTTGGCCATTCAGCTGGCTCAGCGCCGGCCAGCCTGGCACGTAGTCAAGTGAGGCATTGGCTAGCTTCAATGACATATCAAGTTGACCGGCATCGGGGCTATCGCGGCGCAGCGCACCGCTATAGGCGAAAGTACCACTAGGCACTTGGCCCGCCGTTAGTGCATTGCGCAACCAGGCTAATGTGTGATCGCCCGCTGAGTGCCATGGTACATAGCGCCAAGCGCTAGCAACCTGACCATCATAAAGCCCGGCCAATAAGTCGAGTCGACCTGCACCGGGGTCTTTAATTGGCAGCTGCAGGGCTAATTGTACACGCGCTTTGGCATCGACATTGTCGAGCGCTAGCACACCGGTATCGATATGCCATTGGTCTTGCTGGCGATACCACCGCACCCCACCGCGCAGCATATTGGCAGCAATGGGCTCGCGAAATACCTCAGGCGCATTGATCGTGGCACGGCGCGTATCTAAATAGGCCAAGCCTTGGTCTGCGCTAGCTTGCAGCCAACCAGCCATATTACTCACGCCTGGCAAGGCCTCGTAGGCCTGCCAGCTCAGCGCTTTGAACTCGGCATTGGCGGTACTAAGCGCCCATTGTTCATCACGACGAGCAGCTTGAATATGTACACGCGGCAAATAGCCTGTGGGGTTTAATTTCCGCAACATGGGCACAACTGACGCTGGGATAAGCGCTTCACGCTTCGCCAACGCATATGCATCAGCAAGTGATAAACCAGCCAATGCAACATTGAGCGTATCTGGCTGCCAAGCAACGTGGCCTCGCTGCATGGGAATCGGCAAGCCATTGAGCTGACCTTGGATATTGCTAACGGCTAGGCTGCCACTTGCAAGCTCGCCTTGTGCCATAAAGACACCATGCAAATCACTTAGCACATAAGGTTTAGCATCCGGCCAGCGTGCACGCATGGAGACATCTTGCACAGATACTGTGGCTTGCTTGGGCTTATCGCCCTGCCCAGATAACCATAGCTCACCATGACCGGCCTGCAAGTCCAGCTGCCAACCTGCTGGCAATAACTCGCTCCATGGCTGCCAATCTTTCAAATTTTGAATATTTAAATATAGCTGCCAAGGCACGGTTTGCCAGGCCAATGGATCGCCATCAACACGAACTATAGCGCGCTGGATATCACGCTTGCCCTGCAGCTTAAATTGCACTTGTGCACGGTAGTCGTCGCTGTGGCTGTACTGGCTAATGGTCAAGTCGTGTATACCCTGCTTAACTTGATTCGGTGCCTGCCAAGCCAAGGCACTATTGCTTAACGCAATGCTAGGCTGTGACACCAACCAACGTAAGCTTTCGCGTGCGCGCTCAGGATTAGAAGCACCCAAGCCACTCAGCTCTATAACGCGAATGCCGCCCTCAGGATTAGGCGCAAGCGTTAATGATAAACCATCAATTTCAGTCCGCAGACGCGGCGATAAATCACGCAGCGATGCCCACCAATCTGGCTCTGTACTCAAGCCTGGAATAGTCAGCAAAGTGTCTGTCGGTGCACCGGGATCAGCCAGCGCAATATCAGTGGCCATGAGCCGTGGCGTAAGACCATGCCAGCTCGCGCTGACGCTACCTAAGCGAATCGACAGCCCTGTTTTCTCAGATAGTAAGCGCTCAATGGCTGGCTTTTGCTCGCTCACCAACGGAGCCAGCTCGCGCCCCAATCCCACCACTACGGCGAGCGGAATTAGCGTCACTGCCATCAGCCATAAGACGCTATGAAAACTGCGATTAACCGCGCGGCGCGCAGAGCTCATCAGTGAGCTCGCTTAGAGCAAAACCACATCGTATTGCTCCTGACTGTAACTAGTCTCTACTTGGATGCGTATGGGCTTGCCTATAAACGCTTCCAAGTCAGCTACGGCTGACGACTCCTCACCCAATAAGCGATCTATTACGCGCTGGCTAGCGACTATCGAATAGCCATTGGCGGCATCGTAAGCACGCGCTTCGCGCAGCAGCTCACGAAAAATTTCAAAACAGACGGTTTCTGCGGTTTTCACCGTGCCACGACCCGCGCAACTCGGGCAGCTCTCACACAAAATATGCTCGAGTGAGTCGCGCGTGCGTTTGCGCGTCATTTCCACCAAGCCTAGTGACGATACCTGCGTGATATGCGTTTTAGCATGATCTCGGGCGAGCATTTTTTCCAATGAGCGCAGCACTTGCGCACGATGCTCATCCTCCTGCATATCGATAAAATCAAGGATGATAATGCCGCCTAGATTACGCAGTCTAAGCTGACGAGCAATCGCGTGCGTGGCTTCAAGATTGGTTTTAAATACGGTGTCTTCGAGGCTACGCGTGCCGACATAGGAACCAGTATTGACATCGACTGTGCTCATCGCCTCTGTTTGATCGATAATCAAATAGCCTCCAGACTTCAAATACACCTTACGTTCTAAGGCCTTTTGCAAATCATCTTCGACATTGTAAAGATCAAATAACGGCCGCTCGCCTTGATAATGATCAAGGCGAGCCTCGCAGCCTGGCACGAACTCACGAGCAAAGCTCTGCGCGCGCTGAAAGGTTTCACGCGAGTCGATGAATATTTTTTGTACTTCTGGGCTAACTAAGTCGCGCAGGGTGCGCAAAGCCAATGGCAGCTCTTCGCTGATACAGGCCGGCCCAGAGACCACTAGAGTTTGCTGTTGAATATGCCGCCAGAGCTTGAGTAGAAATGCCATATCATGGCGCAGCTCAGCGTCATCTACTCCTTCAGCCACCGTGCGCACAATAAAGCCGCCACCGAGCTCGGCAGCCATCTCCTCCGATAAACCACGCACCAAGACTTTGAGACGATCGCGCTCAGGCTCATCATCGATTTTTTGCGAAATGCCAAGTTGATCGCTATAGGGCATATAAACTAAATAGCGTGCAGGTATAGACAAGTCCATGGTCAGACGCGCGCCTTTACTACCCATCATGTCTTTCATCACTTGCACAGTGATGCTTTGACCTTCGTGTAAAGCAGAGATGGTTTCAGGACGTTCGCGCTCGGCACCTAAGCGCACTTCATTGACATGAATAAAGCCGGTACGACTTAAGCCAATTTCAATAAATGCCGCTTGCATGCCGGGCAGCACACGCACGACTTTTCCGCGATAAATATTGCCAACATGGCCGCGATGCGCAGCGCGTTCGATATACAACTCTTGCACGACGCCATTTTCGATCAGCGCAACCCGTGACTCCATTGGTGTCACATTAATCAAGACCTCATCGGTATTGGGGCCGCGCATGACCATGTTTTATTCCCAGAGTGGATAATTAGCGCGCCGCAATAAAGCGACTGTCTCCGCTAAAGGTAGGCCGACGACATTAGTATAGCTGCCGTGCAAAGACTTCACATATTGTGCAGCACGGCCTTGAACCGCGTAAGCACCAGCTTTATCTTTTGGCTCATCGCTATTCCAGTAGGCCAGTTGATCAGCCTCCGGAATAAGTAAAAACTCGACCCGCGTACTAACCACCTCAACCTCGATGTGATCGCCATGCATGACCGCAATGCCGGTATAAACGCAGTGATCTGGCGATGGCAGTAGGGCCCAAATGCGCTGCGCATCGGCAAAAGATGTTGGCTTGCCAAGTATCTGGCCGCCCGCCACCACCGTCGTATCGGCAGCAACCACCCAGGCTTCAGCATCATCCGCACGCGTTTGTCCAGCTTGCGCTTTAGCCAAGGCTAGTCGCCGCACATAAGCCTCAGGTGCCTCGCCCTCAAATACTGACTCATCAACATCCACTGGCAACACAGCTGGCATTAGATGTATCTGCCGCAGCAATGCTAAACGCCTAGGAGAGGAAGAGGCCAACAATAAACGCGGCAAACGACTCATGTGCGCTGACTCCAACGCTTAAGCAGCAATAAAATAGTGGGCCACATCATGGCACTGGACAAAACCGGCAAGAAAAAGATAGTCGGGTCTGGCATCAGGTTTTGCAGTGTTAACAGGATAAAATGTATTACGCGGCTAACCAAAATAAGACCCAGAACCAATAGCGTCGTCTGCCGCACCGAAAAAACCCCAGACCAACGATCAGTAGCACGCGCCAGCTGCATTACAACTATTGAAGACAAGCCGAAAAAGCCTAGCGGCGTGGCCAGCAGTACATCTAATATGACGCCCAACACAAGTGCTATCCAGATGCCTACCCATTGTGGCGCATGCATTCCCCAGAAAATCAGAATCAAGGTTAGCCACTCTGGGCGCCAGGGATTTAGTTCTGAGGACAAGGGCAAAATACTAAGCAGTAGCGCAGCAATAACGCTAAGAAAAACTCCCAATAAGGGATTATGGTGACGGGGCATTAGTCACCTCGGTAGGTAGAGCTGTAGCCGGAGCAGTTACTGCTGCCGCCGGCACTTCACTAGGCGCAGGGACTGCTTTCATTTTTTCCGGACGAATCAAAAATTGGGCACCGATTGGCTTCTCAAATAAGGCCAATACGTAGCGACTACGATCTAGCGCCGCTACTGGCGATGCTGTAATTCGCAAGAACTGATCATCTGCTTGACGATGAATCGCTGTCACTTTCGCAACTGGATACCCTTCTGGGAAATCGAGGCCAAGCCCCGATGTCACCAATAAGTCGCCGACAGCTATATCAGATTTCTCAGGGACATATTGCAGTCTAAGCTCAGTGCGATTACCCGTGCCTGATAGGATGGCACGAATGCCATTACGATTGATTCGCACCGGCACCGAGTGCGAGCGATCAGTGATAAGCATGATACGTGATGTGGTTTTACCCGACTGAATCACACGACCAAAAATGCCTTGAGCGTCCAAGACCGGTTGACCTTCATATAAGCCTTGGCCATGACCACGATTAATGATCAACACATGACGGTCTGGGTCTGGATCAACACCGATAATCTCGCTAATCAGCACACGGCTATTGAGCACACTGGCGGCATTATGCAGATCACGCAAACGCGCATTATCGCTAGCCAGAAAGGAAAGCTTTTGCACCTGAGAACGGAGCAATAAGTTTTCTTGGCGCAACTGCTCGTTTTCAGCCTGCAATTGCAAGCCGAAACGTAAGTTACTGGAAAGCTCTTCGATACTTTGGCTGGGCCAAGCTAAGCCATAAAACAATGGCTCGACCGCTTCATAAAAGCTGTCGCGCAAAGGCTGCAGAGGACTTGGGCGCTGGGCATCGACAACGAGTAAAGCAATCGCACAAGTCGCCGCGAGGATGAAGCTCATCCCGTCGCGACGGTTGCGTACAAACAGGCCGTTACTAATAGCTCACCCCGCTAGGGCGTTAATCTTGGAACAACATGTCGTAGGCTATGTTGTCGATGAACTCAAGCGCACGACCGCCGCCACGTGCGACACAGGTCAGTGGGTCTTCGGCAACAATTACTGGCAGGCCAGTTTCTTTCGCCATGAGCTTATCGAGGTCGCGCAGCAATGCGCCACCACCGGTCAATACCATGCCACGCTCAGCGATATCGGCCGATAACTCGGCTGGAGTTTGCTCCAGTGCGCTTTTAATTGCCGTAATAATGCCAGTCAATGGATCTTGAATAGCGCCCAAGATTTCATCGGAGTTCAGCGTAAAAGTACGAGGCACACCTTCGGCGAGGTTACGACCGCGTACTTCAATTTCGCGCAGCTCACCACCTGGGAAAGCTGTACCAATTTCTTGCTTGATCCGCTCCGCAGTGGCATCGCCAATAAGGCAACCATGCTGGCGACGCACATACGACACGATGCAATCATCGAGCAAATCGCCACCGATACGCACAGAATCGGAATACACCGAACCAGATAAGGAAATCACCGCAATCTCAGTTGTACCGCCGCCAATGTCGACAACCATCGAACCGCAGGCTTGTTCGATCGGCAGGCCGGCGCCAATAGCTGCCGCCATGGGCTCTTCGATCAAACGCACTTCGCGAGCGCCAGCACCGAGTACTGACTCACGAATAGCGCGCCGCTCAACCAAAGTTGATTTGCATGGCACGCAAACCAAGACGCGTGGGCGTGGCGGCATAAAGCCAGACTCATGCACACGTTTGATGAAGTACTGAAGCATTTTTTCAGTGACTTCAAAATCGGCAATCACACCATCCTTCAAAGGGCGAATAGCAGAAATATTACCTGGCGTGCGGCCCAACATGCGCTTCGCATCGGTGCCAACTGCGGCAACCGTTTTGGTCACGCCAGTGGTACGAATTGCAACTACTGATGGCTCATCGAGCACAATGCCGCGCTCAGGAATATAGATCAGTGTGTTTGCCGTGCCTAAGTCAATCGCGAGATCGGCCGAAAACAGGCCGAGAAGTCGTTTAAACAACATTGGGTTACCTAAAAGATGATGGCAAGGCCACTAATACAAGTAGCAATGCGGTTGAGCGGCTGCCAAGAATCAGCACTTGGTCTACAATGCTGCAAGAGTAAACAAACTGCGACTTTTGGACAAGTTGTGACTGTGATAACTTTGATCGATTCCTCGCATTTTTTTGAGCCAACATATG
>JBFJJU010000049.1:0-16853 GCA_041612115.1 Perlucidibaca sp. | reverse complement strand
TGCCAAATGGAGCAGGGACTGTTCGAATTATTGCAGGTGAGTTTCAGCAGCGTGTTGGAGTAGCTAAAACCCATACACGTATCGGAGTATTGGATGTTCGTATTCAAGCAGGCCATACACTTGAGATTGGTATCGCCGCAGGTGATACCGCTATTGTCTATCTGCGCTCAGGGCGCCTAGAGTTTGCTGCCGATGAGTATCTAGAAGTTCAAGATATGGCGATGATGTCCAACCGAGAGGCAGACCTCTCCTTTTCAGCCGCTGAAACTAGCCAATGCTTAGTTCTCTTTGGAGAACCTCTTATTGAGCCGCTCTTTGGTCGAGGCCCATTCGTGATGAACAGCTACGATGAAATACTGCAGGCCTATGACGATCTGAAGCACCAACGCTTTTTAAGCCACACTAAGCAGTAAAAACTACTATATCCAATAAGTTGGAGCTTAGATTTACGACGAATTTCAGCGACAAATAATGGCCAATATCAGTTCCATCAGAGGCGAGAATTTAAAGTAGCGAAATGGGTTTTCATATTGCTACCTTCCCACCTGCCGTTTCCTTTTATATTACCGTCGCTACATATTTCAACCAAACACACACATCTAACAAAACTATAAGCACAGCTTTAACTGCTAGACAGTCGCATAGTGAAATCATAGTCACTACTTATTTCATGCCATGACTAAGAAGCCCTTAAAGCGTATGAGACCAGTATTAGCTGAGCGTGGTGCCGTCATGATCATGACGGCTAGCTTTATGCTTTTAGGTGTTTTATCCCTAGCGCTGGTTGTCGATACCGGCAGGCTTTTTGTAGTTAAACGTAACTTACAAAAACTGGTAGATGTAGCCGCACTAGAAGTTGCATCGCGTGGCGGTCGATGTGATGACGGAACGGCACAACAGTACGCAGAAGAGAGTCTTGCCAGAAATGGTTTTGTTTTAGATGCCAAGCATCGGCTTGCTTTGCCTGAATGTGGAGACTTAGTCGTTGAAAATAATGAGCGCCAATTAGCTATCGATAGCTCAAGTGGCAAAGCGATAAGTCTCAAGTTGGAACAAAACACTCCAGCCAGCATTATTGCAGGCGGCACCATGGGCGAGGAAATCATAATTTCTGCTAGCGCGCTTGGAAGCGCAAATGGCAGCCCACTGGCTATGTTGACATTACGTAGCACTTTATTAAACGTCAACATCACCAAGAACAGCAAAGCTAAGCTTCTTAGCGATGTCTTCGGTGGCTTACTTGGCGGGAACTTAAACATCTCAGTTGGTGCTTGGAACGGTTTAATTCATACAGACATCGATATCTTTAAGTTTATGGATCAGCTAGCCACAAACTTGTCGATAACAGCCGGTGAATACGACACGTTACTGTCCACAAATGTAAGTACAGGCGAGCTTATTCAAGCAGCTATCGATGTTCTTGATGATCAAAATGGCACACCTCAAGTAACGATCAATGCACTTGAAGCCATTGTGGCGCTTGACCAAATTTTATTGGCTAGCATGACGAGTTCTGATCAACTTCAGTTAGGTGAGCTGCTTGGCGTAGGTGTAGACGGTGATTACGAGGGCGCAAAAGCAGAAGTCCAACTCTATCAATTGATACAAGGCGTAATTTTGCTAGCCAATCGTCACAATGCTGTCAGCGCAGTGATACCTATTAGTGTGCTGGGTAATGATATCGATGTCGCCATCAAGGTTATTGAGCCACCACAAATTTCAGCCATCGGCGATCCAGCGGCTGCAAAAGATGAGCGCAGCATGGCTGTCAATAATAGCCCTAACCGAATTTATGTTCGCTCGGCTCAGTTGCGGCTAATCCTTAGCGTTTCGTTGAATAGCACGTTGACTTCACTCGTCTCAGGACTTACTACTGCAATCACTAACTTGCTTAGCCCATTACTTAATGTTGTGAACTCGCTACTCGCTCTTGATCTAGGCTCTATTCTAATTGGTACACGAGATACCCTTGATATTTTGGTACTACCTGCTCCTTTTCGATTTGACATCAATCTTGATCTAGCTGGTGGGGATGCCCGTGTTGTTGATTATTCCTGCCAAGGTGAGGATAAAACTCTGGAAGTAGATGTTAATACTGCGGCTGCAACACTGCGTATTGGAAAAATGGGCACATCCGCTAGTGATGCCAAAGATCAAGTCATGGCAACGCAAAACGCACCCACCGTCTTACCTGTGCCATTAGTGGATTTTGGCATCAAAACTTGTACTAAACTACTTGGATTACCGATCTCGTGTGGCTCACGCACTGCATTCGCTGCCGGTGGCTTAGGCCTTAAAGTCGATGCGCCGGTATTAGGTTCATCACATAGCTACACGTTTATAGCTCCCGATGAAGAGAACTTACCTGATCTCGGAGTGGCTGGAACTTATGTACCTTTTAGCTCAACACCACCGATGATCGATAGCCTAACAGCGACACTGGCCGGCCCCGAAATCACGGCCTATGCTGCTAACGGCAATACCTTAGGCGCAACAACAATGGCCGTTGGCAGCGTCATCAACACCATCGTAGGCCTGCTAAAAACGGCCGTTAGCACCGTACTATCACCATTACTTCAGCCGTTAATAACGCTCTTGGTGGAAAATCTTGGCATTGATATAGCCACTACAGAGGTAGCAGCTAATTTGTCCTGTCTCGGCAATCAAGGCGTTATGCTTGCTCGCTAGATAACCTCTAGCGGGAGACATAGCGATTAGGTTTCAGCGCGACTGAGAGAACACACTCTCAACGACATCAATCACCAAACCTGTCACTGCATTGATCAATAATATATCTTCACCAACCCGCACAATCTTTTGACCAACAGGTGTTTTTCCAAGCTCATATTGCAAAGCATAAGGTACGTTGTAATACACCACGTCAGCAGGAAGTGGCTTTCCTTTTACCCATTTTTTAGCCTGCCCAGGGGCCTGACAGCCATTGTTCTTCTTGGCCAGACCAGGCGGGCAATGCTTAGCTTTCGAGGCGTGTGCAGAGTAGTAATCGTTTACTTTTTTCGCTCTATCCTGACTGAAGTAGCTGGAATGACTTTTTTTGTCATGCTTCTCGTCATGCTTATGATCATCTTTCTTGTCATGGGAAATAGAGTGTCCATAGCCATGCTCAGCTTGGTCTGGTTTTTTTGCATAGGCAGAGCCACTGACTAGGACACTTAATCCCATTGAAATAGCAGCAACCTGATTCCAAGTGTTCATATCACGCTCCGATCACTTCACAGCTCAAAGTCATAATAGCCCGAGCTGGTTGATTTCTTACTGCATTAACGAGCTCATTAGCGAAATCGCTTACTAACGGTAGAAAAGTAGCCAGACTAGGAGAGCGTGCTGAGTTTCGTCTAACTCATACTTTTTGCACAAAATCTAAGACACACTCAAATCAAGAAAATCAAACTTCAAGCTGCAATTAGCAGTTAGCTTGTCTGCAACCACATATGCGCTACCCTGCATGCACAACGCCATCTACTACTTATTTTCAGGAAAATAACGGGAGCCGACATGCCTCAACAACTTTCACGCCGACGGTTTGTGCAAGGTCTTGCCGTCAGCGGCGTACTCATGAGCAATGGCGTATGGGGACACAATCAGTCTGGCACTAAGCTAGGCACATCAGCTACCAGTAGCATGCCACATTTACATGGCAACCAATTTGATCTTTCAATTGATGAGGCATGGGTAAATTTCACGGGTAAACCTCGACCTGCGACGGTGATCAATGGCAGTTTGCCTGCACCCGTTCTGCACTTTAAAGAAGGTGAAGTAGTCACATTACGCGTAACGAATAACTTGAAGGAGCAGTCGTCTATTCACTGGCATGGGCTCTTACTTCCTTTCGAGATGGATGGCGTTCCAGGCATTAGCTTTAACGGCATCGAGCCCGGTCAAACCTTCACCTATCAATTCCCTATTCTGCAAAGTGGCACTTACTGGTATCACTCGCATTCAGGCTTTCAAGAACAAACCGGCATGATGGGCGCAATCATCATTGAGCCGCGCGATGGCGAACCAATCAAGTCTGAGCGAGACTACGTCATCATGCTGTCGGACTGGACCGATGCCGATCCGATGCACTTGCTTAGCAAACTAAAGCAAGAAAGTGGCTTTGATAATGCTCAGCAGCCGACCATTGCCAGGTTCTTCAGGGATGTACATACGCTAGGTTGGAAGCAAGCTGTTGAAAGCCGAAAAATGTGGAATGAGATGCGAATGAGTCCAACCGACTTTACCGATCTCTCCGCCAATACCTATACCTACCTAATCAATGGCACTAACCCAGCCGCTAACTGGACTGGCCTCTTTAATCGTGGCGAAAAGGTGCGTCTGCGCTTTATCAACGGCAGTGCGCAAACCATTTTTGATGTGCGCATTCCTGGTTTGAAGCTCACTGTCATCTCAACAGATGGCCAGCCTGTGGATCCTGTCACTGTCGATGAATTCCGCATCGGTGTAGCGGAAACTTATGATGTTTTAGTTGAGCCCGAAGACGATGCTTACACCATCTTTGCCCAAAACATTGATCGCTCTGGCTATGCCTGCGGCACGTTGGCAGTTCAAGCTGGCCTACGTGCGCCAATACCAGCACTGGACAAAATTCAGTGGCTGACCATGAAAGACATGATGGGTGATATGTCAGGCAACACCATGGCGCATCACGCAAAAACCGAATATGGCTTTAGTACAGACATGCGCGTCGATATGCCACGAACTAACTTAGATGACCCTGGAGTCAATCTCCGGGACAATGGCCGTCGTGTCCTCACCTACGCAGACTTACATACCATTGGTGACGCCCATGACGAGCAGCGTGAACCGACGCGCGAAATTGAGATGCACCTAACCGGAAATATGGAGCGCTATATCTGGGGCCTCGATGGCCAAACGTTTGCAGAGTCAAAGCCTGTGCGTATTGCTAAGAATGAGCGGCTTCGCATCTCGCTAGTGAATGACACAATGATGACTCACCCCATGCACCTGCATGGCATGTGGAGCGATCTGCGTGCATCGGATGGCAGCTTTCAAGTGCGTAAACACACCATCATTGTTCATCCTGCACAAAAGATCTCCTTCGATGTCACCGGCGAAGCTGGACGTTGGGCTTGGCACTGCCATCTGCTTTATCACATGGAATCGGGTATGTTCCGCGAAGTCGTGGTGGATTAATCATGAAGAAATTACTGCTTTTAGGCTTGCTCACAACGACAGCACCAGCATGGTCAGCGCCAATGAATCATGATGCGATGCACATGCCGGAACATCACGACATGGGTTCGATGGATATGTCAGGCGGCATGCATGACATGCACGGCATGGGCAAAATGCAGAGTGGTTCAGCGCCGACCACCGCTCGTGAGCCCGACTACTCACAAGGTCGTGGTTATGGTCCGAGCGCCCCACTTCATATGATGGGAAACGGCGTCATGATGAGCCTGCTATTTAATCGCTTTGAGGTTGGCCGCAGCGAGGGCGATACGACTGGCAACTATGAGCTTGAGGGGTGGATTGGTGATGACTGGGACCGAGCCGTACTGAAATCTGAAGGTGACTTCGAGCATGGCAAACTTAGCTCAGCCCGCACAGAGCTGCTCTGGCGTAAACCCATCACTACCTTTTGGAATACTGAGATCGGCCTTCGACAAGACAGTGGCGTCATGCCAGATAGCACATGGCTAGCACTGGGTATTAATGGGCTTTCACCCTATTGGGTAGAGCTGACAGCAACTGGTTATATTGCTGATCAAGGGCGAACGGCTCTGCGACTTAATGCAGAGTATGACCTACGAATAACTCAGCGCCTCGTCTTACAACCGAGTATGGAGGCTAGCCTTTACGGAAGTGATGATGCAAAGCGCGAAGTAGGCAGCGGCTTAAGTGATACACGAATTGGTCTCAGACTTCGCTATGACGTACTACCGGTATTCGCACCCTATATAGGCATAGAGCAGACGCGTCACCATGGGAAAACGGCAGACTACTTAAGTCTCAGCGGGGAGAGTACAAGCCAGACTCAAGTGTTGGCAGGCGTGCGATTTTGGTTTTAGAGCCAATTAATATACTATACCCCAGTACTGATTAATGAGTTGAGCAAAGCGCCATGGCACACACACATCACGACAACAAAAAACTACTCACACGCATTCGGCGCATTAAAGGCCAGTCCGAAAGCTTGGAGCGTGCCATCGAAGGTGGTGCAGAGTGCGCTGCGGTATTGCAGCAAGTCGCGGCTATTCGTGGTGCGGTCAACGGACTCATGACGGAAATACTTGAAGGCCATATTCGTGCTCACCTAGGTCCAGTCGATGTCACACCTGAGGCTCGAGCAAATGATGTTGAGCAAGTCGTGTCCGTACTACGCTCCTATCTAAAGTAGTCCTAGCTAAATTAGCGCTTGCTCAATGCCACAAAGGGAGAAATCTCATGTCTAGTTCATGCGGTGATAGCTGCAGTAGCTCAGTGCCTGTAATTGATCAGCGCTACCGACGAGTACTAATCATTGCTCTCGTGCTGAACCTACTCATGTTTATTGTCGAGTTTTTGGCTGGTAGCTCTGCCAACTCAAGCGCCCTGCTCGCTGATGCCTTGGACTTTTTAGGCGATGCAGCAAACTACGGCATTAGCCTATTCGTCTTAGGCTATGCCTTAACGTGGCGTGCACGTGCCTCATTGATCAAAGGCCTGACTATGGCGGGCTTTGGTACTTGGGTGCTTTACGTCACGATCAGTCGCTTGCTCATTGGCGAGGTGCCAGAGGCTAGCACCATGGGCGTGGTCGGGTTTCTAGCACTTATAACCAACGTTGGCGTAGCACTCATGCTCTATCGCTATCGCACCGGCGATAGCAATATGGAGTCAGTCTGGATATGCAGCCGAAATGACGCGATCAGTAATATTGCTGTGATGATTGCTGCTTTTGCAGTCTGGAAAACGGCGAGCTTTTGGCCCGATGCTATCGTGGCACTCATCATGGCAGGCCTAGCATTGACAGGGGCTTATCGAATAACTCGCTCTGCGCTAAAAGAGTTATCTGTAGACGCTATTAACAATCGCGCGGCATCAGAAAAATCCTGACTGTTTACTATGACTAAGAGCCTGCTTTCAATTGCGCTGATTATTGCCTTTGTACTGATGCAAGGGCTATCGCTGCACGGGCACTACTCACCAACAGCGCATAGTGATCACCCTCATTCGATTCAAGGCCATGACAAGCTGCATATTCATAATCATTCAATCACTATTGATGGTGCGGCCACTGAAAGTCACCCCAATGATGAAGAGATTAACCTGCTCGGCACCCCGCTTCTTCGCGATGTCGTGCTAGATCAACCCATACTGCTACAAAGCCTCATGTGGGCGATCATTATGCTGGTTGTTTGGGTCAGCAGAGACTTGCCACTGC
The DNA here is from genome assembly GCA_041612115.1 of Perlucidibaca sp. Classification (GTDB taxonomy): domain Bacteria; phylum Pseudomonadota; class Gammaproteobacteria; order Pseudomonadales; family Moraxellaceae; genus Perlucidibaca. The sequence goes on along the minus strand of JBFJJU010000049.1, from coordinate 9,442 downwards.
CATTGCCAGTGCGCCTCCACCCCTCGCCGCCGAAACGCTTCAAACCCTCTCCAAGAGCGCCTCCCCGCTAAGCTATTCAAACTTTTGAATGCTTAATTCAGTCAGATCTATTGACTGTCACGATGCCTTGGGAGGCACAATATGAAATATCTATTCGCACGCGCGCAGGCTCTATGCATCGGCGTTTGCTTGTCACTGATCAGTGCATCGGCGGCGGCAGTAACACCTTCTACGCTTACTTTATCGCAAGCCGTCTCGCGCGCTCTGGCGCAAAGCCCTGAGTTACAAAGCTCAAACTACTTATTACGCACCGCCGATGCACGGGTCACACAAGCCAATCTTGCCCCTAGCCCAGAGCTATCTGTTCAGCTTGAGAATATCGGCGGCTCAGGTCGTTACAAAAATACCAATTCCCTAGAAACCACTTTTCTCTTGTCACAAGTGATTGAGCTTGGCGAAAAGCGCTTGGCAAGATCTAAAGCGGCAACCGCGAATCGCGACTTAGTCAGCATTGAAAACGACGCTAGGCAGCTCGATGTGTTGGCCGAGGTAACGCAGCGGTACATTCAGGTCGCCGTTAGCCAGGAAGAGCAGGCGCTGGCCTTAAAAGCGACTAAACTTGCCGAGCAAACGATAAAAGAGGTCAAGAAACGAGTAGATGCCGCCAAGTCACCTCTCGTTGAGCTAAATCGAGCACAAATTGCACTGACTAAAGCCATTATTAAAGAAGAACATGCTGAGCACGAACTACTAACCGCTCGCCAAAAATTGGCGGCCATGTGGGGCGAAACGGAGCCTGCGTTTAGCACAGTCACCGCTAAGCTTTTTGAGTTACCTAAGCCCGCGAGTTTTTCAACATTAGTGGCTCGATTAAAGACCAATCCTGACTTCACGCGCTTTGCCAGTGAGCAGCGGCTGCGTGATGCAGAACTCAAAGTCGCTGAAGCGCGTCGTGTGCCTAATGTTCAAATTGGTGGCGGTGTTAGGCAACTGAATGAGAGCGACGATCAGGCATTGGTCTTCTCACTTTCTGTTCCGCTGTTTTCCGGGCACCGAAATGCTGGGTATATCGCTGAGGCGACAGTTCGTCGTGAACAGGTAGCCTTGGATGAAAGAGCGGCGTTTATTCGAGCACAAGCCGATCTTTTTGCTATCTACCAAGAGCTTCAACACGCTCTTACAGAGGCGCGTATTCTGAAAAAAGAGGTCGTTCCGCAAACAGCAGCCATCCTTAAGCAAACAGAATATGCCTATCAGCGAGGGCGTTATTCCTATTTGGATTGGATAGCTGCGCAGAGCGAAATGCTCAGCACTCAGAATCGTCTCATTGAGGCCTCGGCCAACGCACATCGCTATTTTGTTGCTATTGAGCGCTTAACCGGCGAGTCATTGCTGTCAGACACCACAAGCGCTACCAACGCTAAAAATGCCCAAACTCAGTGGAGCAAAAAATGAAACTATCAATGCTTGGACTAGCACTATTACTGCTGGTCGGCTGCAGCAATGGCGACAATATGACGCCAAATACAACACACGATGGCCATGATGAAGCAGCCGCTGAGTCTGAGAAAGGTCCGAATCGTGGACGGCTATTGCGTGATGATGACTTTGCTGTGGAGGTCACCATATTCGAATCAGGTGTAGCACCCGAGTTTCATATTTACGCCACGCTAAAGGGTCAGCCGATCAAACCTTCTGATGTAAATCTTAAAATCGAACTATCGAGGCTAGATGGCAGTGCTGATACATTCAGCTTTCGGCCCGAAAAAGACTACCTGAAAGGCAGCGCCAGCGTTGTCGAACCACATTCTTTCGATGTCAAAGTCACAGCCAACTATGCCGGCAAAAAACATGTCTGGACCTATGAGTCTTATGAGGGACGCACCACCATTGCGCCAGACATGGCGGAATCTGCTGGCATTAAAACCAGCTTAGCTGAAGCCGGCACCATCAAAGAAACCATTAGCCTCTATGGCGCCATCGCACCCAATGCTGAACGGGTTCGCAGCGTGGTTGCTCGCTTTCCTGGCCCAATACGCCGCGTTGCAAAACAGATCGGCGATCGCGTTAAAGCCGGTGAAACACTGGCGATCATTGAGAGTAATGAAAGCCTACAAAACTATGCCGTGACAGCGCCCATCAGTGGCGTGATGACGCAACGCAATGCCAACCCGGGCGAAGCGGCAACGGATACTCCGCTGTTTGTCATTGCCGACTTCAGTAGCGTCTGGGCCGAGCTTTCGGTGTTTGCGCGTGATCGCTCGACCATCGCTATTGGTCAACGCGTCGATATCAAAGCCGTCGAAGGCCAGTACAGCAGCCAGGGCGTGATTAGCTCCATCTCGCCCATTGGCTCCATGGGCAACCAGCAAGTCATTGCCCGTGTGCAACTCGACAATGCCAATGGTCATTGGCTGCCGGGCGTGTTTGTGACTGCCGACGTCACCATCAATACGCGCGAAGCAGCGCTCGTCGTCGCCAACTCCGCATTGCAAGCGTTTCGCGACTTCACCGTGGTGTTTGCGCAAGTGGGCAATACCTATGAAGTGCGCATGCTCGAATTAGGTGAGAGCGATGGCGTGGTCACAGAAGTGCTAGATGGCCTAAAACTCGGCACGCGTTATGTCACGACCAATAGCTACCTCATCAAAGCCGATATCGAAAAGTCTGGCGCTAGTCACGATCACTGAGGGCATAGAGCATGTTAGAGAAATTAATTGCGCTCTCGATACGCCAGCGCTGGCTGGTGATGATCATTATTGCGCTAGTCGCCCTACTGGGTATCTACAACTACTTCAAATTACCCATCGATGCCGTACCCGACATCACCAATGTGCAGGTGCAGATTAATAGTGAGGCGCCCGGCTATTCGCCATTAGAAGCAGAGCAACGCCTAACGTTCCCCGTAGAAAATGCCATGGCAGGCATTCCGCATTTACACAGTACTCGCTCGATTTCTCGCTATGGGCTGTCGCAAGTCACGGTGATTTTTGACGATGGTACCGACATCTACTTTGCCCGCCAGCTCATTAGTGAGCGCTTGCAGGCCGTGAAAAGCCAACTGCCGCCGGGCATTGAGCCCACGCTAGGCCCCGTCGCCACCGGCCTAGGCGAGATATACATGTTTACCGTCGGTGCCGAGAAAGGTGCAACAAATGCCGATGGTGCCGCTTATACCGGCGCAGACCTGAAGTCCGTGATGGATTGGATCGTGCGGCCACAGCTCACCAAGGTGCGTGGCGTCACCGAGGTCAACAGTGTCGGTGGCGATGAGCGCCAATACTTAGTGGCACCGAGTCCCGGCAAGTTACTTAATTATGGATTGAGCTTTGCCGACATCGTCGCGGCACTGGAGCAAAACAATGCCAACGTCGGTGCCGGTTATATTGAACGCAATGGTACGCAGTACTTAATCCGCATCCCTGGGCAAGTCACTGATCTCAATGATATTCGCCACATTGCCTTGCGCAATGTGGCGGGCGCACCTGTCACTATTGGCGATGTCGCTGACGTGTCTATTGGTCATGGTCTACGCAATGGCGCCGCCACCATGAATGGCAATGAAGTCGTGCTCGGTACGGTGTTTATGCTCATTGGCGAAAACAGTCGGGACGTCTCTAAACGCGTAGCGGATAAGCTCATCGAGGTTAACCGTTCATTGCCCAAAGGTGTCGTGGCCAAGGCAGTCTATGACCGCACCGTGCTCGTCGATAAGACCATCGATACCGTGAAGAAAAACCTCTGGGAAGGCGCTATCTTAGTCATGGCTGTGTTGTTTGCGTTGCTCGGCAACTTCCGTGCGGCGCTGATCACAGCAATGATCATTCCACTCGCCATGCTGTTTACCATTACTGGCATGGTCAGCAATCGCGTCAGTGGCAATTTGATGAGCTTAGGCGCATTGGACTTCGGCTTAATCGTTGATGGCGCGGTGATCATCGTGGAGAACTGCCTAAGACGCTTAGGGCTAGATCAGCGCAAACTAGGCCGCCTGCTCAGTCGCGAAGAGCGTTTGCACACCGTGTTTGAAGCAACGCGTGAAGTGATACGCCCTAGCCTCTTTGGTGTGTTCATTATCCTCGTGGTGTATTTGCCGATCTTCACGCTCACTGGCGTGGAAGGAAAAATGTTTCATCCCATGGCCTTTACTGTTGCCGCCGCACTCACGGCTGCACTCATCCTTGCCGTGACGTTTGTACCAGCAGCCGTTGCACTATTTGTTACCGGCAAAGTCTCCGAGCATGACAATGCCCTAATGAAAAAGGCGCGCCGCCTGTATGAACCTGCCCTGCGCTGGGTGCTGCAAGCACGCACCGCCGTCGTGCTCATGTCGGTGCTATTGGTGATCTGCTCAGGCGTACTGGTCTCACGCATGGGGTCTGAGTTTTTGCCAACGCTCGACGAAGGCGATATCGCTTTACATGCACTGCGCATTCCCGGCACAGGACTCAAGCAAGCGGTGAGCATGCAAAAGGATCTTGAGAAGGCCATACGCAGCTTTCCTGAAGTTGACTTAGCGGTGTCCAAGCTGGGCACTGGCGATATCGCCACTGACCCCATGCCACCGAGTGTGGCCGACACCTTTGTGATGATGAAGCCTCGCGAACAATGGCCGGATCCGCGTAAAACTAAAGCCGAGCTTGTCGCTGAACTAGAGCAAGCTGTCATGAGCGTTCCAGGCAACAACTATGAGTTCACGCAGCCCATCCAAATGCGTTTTAACGAGCTCATCTCTGGTGTGCGCTCCGATGTTGCCGTGAAAGTTTACGGTGATGACCTAGGCACCCTACTCACCATAGGCCAGCGCATGGAAAAACTCATCAAATCCATCGATGGCGCTGCTGATGTTAAATACGAGCAAATTACTGGCCTGCCGATGATGACTATTACGCCGAAGCGGGAAATTCTTTCGCGCTATGGTTTAAATGTTGATCACGTTCAACAAGTCATATCTACCGCGCTAGGTGGTCAAACGGCTGGCCAAGTATTTGAAGGGGACAAGCGCTTTGATCTGGTCGTGCGTCTGCCTGAAAACCTGCGTAATGACACTCGAACCATTGAGGCATTTCCTGTGCCACTACCTGGCGGCGGCTTTATTCCGCTGCAAGAGATTGCCGACATTGAAATCATCCAAGGACCAAATGCTATCAATCGCGAAAATGGCAAACGCCGCATGGTTATCACCGCTAATGTGCGCGGGCGTGATCTCGGTGGTTTCGTGCAGGAAGTGCAAAAACAAGTAATCGATAACGTCGAGCTGCCTGCCGGTTATTGGGTGGAATACGGCGGCACCTTTGAGCAGCTCATCTCAGCAACAAATCGCCTGCAATTGGTCGTGCCGCTCACCTTAATGATGATTTTGGGATTTCTATACATGGCGTTTCGTTCCATGAAGGACTCTTTAATCGTCTTCTCCGGCGTGCCATTAGCCATGACTGGCGGCGTGCTCGCTTTAGCCCTGCGTGATATCCCATTATCAATTTCGGCAGGCGTTGGCTTCATTGCGCTGTCTGGGGTAGCCGTGCTCAATGGCTTGGTGATGATTTCGTTTATTCGTACCCTACGCGATGAAGGCAAACCACTAGACATTGCCATCATCGAGGGGGCACTGACTCGACTTCGTCCCGTCCTTATGACTGCGCTAGTCGCCGCTTTAGGCTTTGTACCGATGGCGCTTAACACGGGCATAGGCAGCGAAGTACAGCGGCCACTGGCCACCGTTGTTATTGGCGGCATCATCAGCTCTACGCTGTTGACCTTGCTTGTGCTGCCCGTACTCTATCGGATGATTTACGGAAGCTCTGCACACGCCAGTGAAGTTGTTGAGGCTGCTCAGACGAAATGAATAGCGCTAGAAACATGGCTTGTGCGAACGTGTAAATAACCGTGCTGAAGGCGCTTTTAACGTTTAACGCCAGCGCGCACCAAGCGCCTTCTGCACACAATCAGCAGCATCAACAAAACGCATGCGATGGTTATTGATGCTGGGAATAGAACGGTTGCAATTGAGTAGTTCTCAAGTGCCATCACAACAACGGTGTTTCTGGCAGCGAACATGCCGAAGAATGGCAGAGACTCCGTATGTGGCTCGCTATAAGCCTTTCGGATCGTTGGCCCAAAACCCAGCAAGTCGACAATGGTCAGTACAACTATCGCCCAAGTGGGATCTGATGCGATATACCACAGCGGCAGAGATGACATGGCCGCCATAAAAAATAACCAATCCAGCTTGGTTATCGATATATCGGCTCGTTTTGCATACGCCACAGCGGCAATCAAAATCGTGATGGAGCCCGACACCCCAATGGGCCACGCGCCTACGCCGGCACCTGCTTGAAGCTGAGCCAGAAACACGACGCATGTTGTGCTACCCCAAATCACCCACGAGAACACGTGGGGTTTGATTGAGCCTTGAATAATGCCGCGCAGATACGGATAGAACGCCACGAATGTGAGCACGATGGCGATTGCACTGAAAAGCTCTTTGGGTGGCATGACTAATCTGCACTAACCTCGTTATATGCCTGCATCTGACCAAACGGCAAATTCATTGCCGCTAGGCTCAATGAACTGAAAGCGCTGACCACCAGGAAATGAAAATATCGGCTTAATAATGATGCCGCCTGCCTTCAGCACCTTAGCAAGCGTTGCCTCCAGATCATTGCTGTAGAAAACAAGCAATGCTGCGCCACTGGCAGTCATTGAACACAAATCAGCTTTATAAAAGCCGCCATCGAGGCCCTGCGCAGCGAATGCCGTGTATTCGGGGCCGTAGTCGATAAACGACCAGTTAAATGCCTTTTCAAAAAAGGATTTTGTCGCGGCCAGATCAGCCGCCGCGAACTCAACGTAATTTAGCTTTTCGTGCTCGTTCATCAGATCCTCTCTAGAGCGCTGCAGCAACAGCTTCTCTTAATTACTTCGCAAACCTTTTAGCTAGAATATAGGCCCCGCCCGTCAAGCCACCACTATAAATAAGAGTTTGCGATAGCGGGCTAAAAAATGAGTAGTCAGGGTGTAGTTCTAGTAACTTGTGCAATACCGCATGAACTACTAAAAAAGCCGAAAACACAGTACGCGATACGCTTTTTACTCGCTCATTTTCATTGAATGTTAGCCAAAGTAACCCAGCAAAAAGTGGCACATGTAGCGCAACAAAAACTGATTCCGCTAAAGGCTCAGGCAACCCTCTTAGAAGGTATAGAAGCCGCCACTCCGACTGCGTCACGGCATCTAACTCATGCGTAGCAAGTAACGCAAATCCAGTGAGAAATAGAGCATTCGATATTTTCTTCATTATGCGCACTCTAAGTGTTGCTTGTGATTAAGCAGGGTCGCGATGAGCTGTACTATGCGTCAATTACCTCATAGGTAATTGTATATAGGTCGCTATTGATTCACAGTTGCAAAATCATGCCCAGCAGTTAGACCTAATCATGAACTACCTAATTTCAGCCATGCTTGTTGTTGTCGCGATTATTCACCTACTACCCATTGCCGGCATCGTTGGAGGCAGACATTTAGCCAGCCTCTATGGCATTCAGGTCAGCGACCCAAACTTGGCTATTCTCATGCGTCATCGTGCCGTACTGTTCGGACTGATTGGTAGCTTCTTTCTATTCGCCGCGTTCAACGCTGAACTGCAGGCCATTGCATTTGTGGCCGGGTTTATCAGCGTGATTTCTTTTATCGTCTTGGCTTGGACGACTGGTGACTACAACGGCGAAGTTAGGCGCATTGTGATCGCTGATGTAGTCGCTCTAGTTTGCCTCTGCATTGGCGCGGCGGCTTACGTCACGACGATTAAAGCTAACTAGCAGAGCATGGTGATTACATGAGCCAAACCCCCATGTCGGCACTATCAACGTAACCTAGGCAACGCGTAAAAATATAAAAGATCACAGCCTTGTTCCGAGTATGAGTCGGCGCGAAACCCCTTGAGATAATGCAGCTGCTGAAAGCTTCTTCCAACTGCTGAAGCGTGAACGCACACGCCTCAGGGTAAGTTTAGTGCCGCTTTTGCACGCCCTCCTGCTGCTCAATCTCTATCGCTGTTAAGCCTTTCTTCTTCCCTTGCAAATACCTTAAGTACGCAGGTATATGTGTTTTACCCATGTATTTATCAAGATACGGCAGGAATCCAGCGTAATTGCCTTTGAACTTGGCGTGGTGGAAGTCGTGATAAACAGGGCCTTCGTACACTGGGAGCAAATGCACTGGGTTCCAAGGAATGTCATAGCCAATGTGGCCATCAGCGCCTTCAATTTGCCGGATAACCACCCAAATCCACACGACATACAGATGCGCTCCCAAAAGAATAGGGCCTATCAAGGTGAGCGTTGCCGTTAATGTATATTCCAGCCAGTGCATGTAGTTACCGTTGATGCCGCAGGTGTTGCGGATTCGGTGATGCACACTATGCACGTTTTTTAGCAGCCATTTATTCTCGTGCATGTATCGGTGCATCCAGTAATACAGAAAATCATCTAGCAACACGAAAAACAGCAATTGCGCCAAAATCACATACCAGACAGGCAACTCGTTGTTGTGCACGGCAGTGTGTTTTAGCAGCGGCCAGCTCAGCACCAGCAGCGAGGCCAAGATAGCGTTGTTAACAACAATACGCCCAAGAGACGGCAGCAGAAACTTTTTAATCTCAAACGGCTTTTGCTGAATTTTATATTTTCTCAGCGCGACGGGGTCCAGCCAGGCAACGACGGTCCAAGGTGTTGCGACAATTAAAAATGCAGCCATGCTGATGGCCAATGTGGCCATCGGAAACTGCCAGAACCAGAGGTCGTTATAAAACCCATCCCAGAGGCCAAATATATTCATAACGACCCCAAGCAATCTAAACCGGTTTTCGTAGCATTGGAGCACTGCTTTTTGTACACAGTACTAAATTTGAGGTCACCAAAAGCTACGGTTGGCTGATACCAAGGCTTGATTGGTTTGATGATGCTTTCAATCGTATTGGTTCTGAGGGTATTGCCCATATGCCACCCATTTATAGCCGTATTGGTATCTAAGATACGCTGATTGAAAAGCATCCTAGCCTGCTATAAGCTTGATTAATTGCTAGATTACGAATAAAAATTACTATAATGCGAAATATTCTCCACAGAGCAGAGCCAGAGCCTTCTCGAAACCATTCTCTAAATTATGTGGTTGGAGCGTATATTCAGCCCATTCTCGTCGCATACCTTCAACAAGGCGGTCGCTTATCTGCCCTTGCCGATGCGATTTCTGTCAACGATTTATGGATGCTTAGCCCTCCAGAAATAGTCAACGTAGAGGACTATTTCCACCTTTTCCTCAGTGCTAGCGATCTGCTCAATGACCCCTTCCTCGGCATAAAGACGGGGCAAAATGCAGGCTTGGAGCACTTTGATGTGCTCGGTGAGGCGCTCGCTAATATTCGCGCAAAATCTCTGACCTTATG
>JBFJJU010000048.1:0-17212 GCA_041612115.1 Perlucidibaca sp. | reverse complement strand
GTTTTTGCTTGATGGTGCTGGGTTGGAAAGTACGTTTCATGATTGCGTTCCGCTAACAACTCGCCCAGTTGGGCTCAAGGGAGCGGAATCTTAGGTAAGCGCCGTGCTTTTGTCAACGGCTTTGCTTATCAAAGTTAAAGATCTAGTTTTAAAGACTTGTACACAAAGCCTTATTGCTAACCATTTAATAAATACTCTTTTAGATTTTAAGAGCTTTAGTGGTTTTTATAGTCTACTAGTGATCTTTGTTGATAAGTAGTTTTTTTTGTTAAAATACAATAGGTTGAACGCTTTAAATTGTTGTACATGAATACGCTGTTAAGTATGCTGAAAAGCTGTGGATGATTGTGGATAACTTTTGGTTTTGGTATTTGGCACAGCTAATCATCTAACTGCTACCGTAGTTATGCGCAAAGTTATCTACATGTTCTGAAATCTTGTGGATAAAAGCTTTTGCATTGCCTGCTATGCCCGTTAGAATCTCGTTTTATTCTGTGGATAGATGGCATGGCTGATTCTGTGTGGGAAGGTGCTTTACAGCGCTTACAAGAAGAGTACCCACCCAATCTTTTTCAGATGTGGATTCGACCTTTGCAGGTCGAGGAGTCAGCAACGAGCTTGCTTTTATTGGCACCTAACACTTTTTTTGTGACCCATATAGGTGACAAATTTATGGCGCGGATACGAGAAATCGTGAGCAATATGACTGATGGCCGCATAACTCACGTCAGTATTCGTGTTGGCTCGAGAGGCGATGCAGAGCCTAAGCAATCAGCTAGATCCACTTCAGTTACAATTTCTCCGACTGCACTAGTTAGGCCGTCACTGCCTGTCATTGAACCTATTGAGCGGCCACCAAGCAGTCTGAACTCACTCTTCACATTCGATAATTTTGTTTCTGGTAAAGGTGCTCAGTTAGCCCATGCTGGTTGTTTGCAGGCTGCCGATAATCCAGGTGCATCTCACTCCAATCCCTTATTTATTTATGGCCCTACTGGCTTGGGTAAGACTCACTTGATGCACGCTGTGGGCAATGAAATGTTGCGCAGGAATCCAAATGCACGTGTGATGTACATTACTTCTGAGCGTTTTGTTGGTGACTTTATTAATGCCCTTCAGCGATCAATGATGAATGATTTCAAGCGATTATATAGATCACTCGATGCTTTGCTGATCGATGACATCCAATTTTTTGCCAAAAAAGAAAGTACGCAAGATGAGTTTTTTCACACCTTTAATTCGTTGTTAGAAGGTTCTCGTCAAATCATCATGACTTCTGATCGCGTTCCTCGCGATATTTCGGGCATGGATGATCGTTTGAAATCGCGTTTTTCTTGGGGATTGTCGATTCAGGTCGATCCCCCAGATAAAGAGACCCGGGTTGCGATTTTATTGAAAAAAGCACATTCGGCAGGATTTGATGTGCCTTTGGAGTCTGCCCACTTTATTGCTGAGCATGTTCAAGGTAACGTTCGTGAGCTTGAAGGCGCGCTCAATAAGGTGATTGCTAACGCCCGTTTTCGTGGTGCACCGGTGACCTTAGAATTAGTTAAAGAAGCATTGCGAGATCTGCTGCTTCTGCGCGTGAAGCAGTTTACTATCGAGAACATTCAACGCGTGGTGTCGGAATATTTTTCGATCTCATTGCGTGACTTAAAAGGAAAAAAACGCAACCGCTCGTTTGCTAGGCCTCGTCAGATGGCGATGGCGCTGTCGCGTGAGTTGACTGGCAATAGCTACCCTGAAATCGGCCTAGCGTTCGATGGCAGGGATCACAGCACGGTTATTCACGCCTGCGATCGGATTGCTCAGCTGCGGCAGTCAGATGCTCAGCTGAATGAAGATTACTCTACTTTGTTGCGCCAGTTACAGGCGTAAGTTTCGGGAAAATGACCATGAAAGTCTCAATGTCGCGCGATCAGTTATTAAAGCCCTTGCAGCAAGTTTCTGGCGTGGTTGAAAAGCGCCAAACCTTGCAAGTCCTATCAAATGTTTTAATCGTGGTAGCTGATGGTGAAATTGCCATGACTGGCACTGACCTTGAGGTTGAGTTGCTCTCGCGTCAAGACTTAGAAAATGAGTCTCGTGATGGTAAAATTACAGTCCCTTGCCGGAAGTTGCTCGATATTTGCCGTGCCCTGCCTGCAACGGCTCAAGTTGATTTGTCAGTTGATGGCAATCGCTTGTTGCTTAAGTCCGGTAAAAGTCGTTTTACCTTAACCACTTTGCCAGCGAATGATTTTCCAAATTTAGATGAAAGTCTTAATGCGGCTTATACCGTCACCCTAACTCAGCGCGTATTGAAACAACTGATTGATAAAACATCGTTTGCTATGGCTCAACAAGATGTTCGCTATTACCTCAATGGTATGTTGTTTGAAGTCACTGCTGATCGCCTGCGTGTAGTTGCTACTGATGGCCATCGCCTTGCCATGTGTGATGCCGATATTTCATCTCAAGTGACTGAAAAAGCACAAGTTATTGTTCCGCGCAAAGGGGTTCAAGAGCTATCTAGATTGCTTGCTGATGAAGATACAGAAGTCACATTAACACTAGGCTCAAACCATCTGCGCGTTACTGTCGGAAATGTAACTTTCACATCTAAACTAATTGATGGTCGTTTTCCAGATTACGAGCGTGTATTACCAAAAAATGGCGATCGTACTTTGGTTGCTAGCCGTGAAGAATTGAAGTCGGCATTACAGCGTGCTGCCATTTTGTGTAATGAAAAATTCCGTGGCGTACGCTTACAGATTAGTGATCAGCAGCTGAAAATTTTAGCGACCAACCCGGATCAAGAAGAAGCTGAAGAAGAGTTGCAAGTTGAATTTAGTGGTAGCTCCTTAGAAATCGGCTTCAATGTTGGTTATATGCTTGATGTTTTGAATGCGCTTAATGGTGCTTACACTCAAGCAATTTTGGGAGACACAAATAGTTCAGCATTAATTCGTGATAATGATCCTGAGCAGGCAAATGCTGTTTATGTCGTTATGCCTATGCGTCTCTAAGGTCTTGCGCTTCGAGTGAGTGTCTCTAGGCTGCAAGTAAACCATTGGCGCAACTTGCAGCCACTTTCCCTTGAACCGTCGCCAGGCTTAAATATTTTGGTTGGCGATAACGGAAGTGGCAAAACGTCTCTTTTGGAGGCGATTTATTTGTTAGGTGTTGGTCGCTCATTTAGAACGCTAAAAGCTAAGCGCCTTATTCAAGACGGCCAGCATTCATCCACTATTTTTGCTTCTACTGGTTCGGGCCACGCGCTTGGCATTCAAAAAAATAGTGATGGCACTACATCGGCTCGCCTAAATGGCAGCAATGTCCCTCGCCTCTCTGCTCTTGCTCATCTTTTGCCTGTGCAACTATTTGATCCACAATCGCTTGATGTCTTGTCGGGCCCTAGTCTTCCGCGTCGCCAATTATTAGATTGGGGAGTGTTTCACGTGGAACACTCCCTGGTCGATCAATGGGCGCGAGCAAGTCGAGCGCTTCAACAAAGGAACTCTTTGCTGAAAAGTGCTAAAATATCCGATGATTTATTGCTCGCATGGGAGCTGGAGCTTGCAGATGCAAGTGAGCAAATTCATGCGGCAAGAAAGCGATTCATGACGTCTTGGGAACCATTTTTAGTGGCGGCTATGTCCCGACTGTTGTGCGGCTTTGATGTGCAAGTCGGCTATCAATCTGGATGGAACGTCGATTGGCCACTTTTAGAGTTACTGAAAGAGTCTCGAGTAAAAGATATTGAAAGGGGCTTTACGCAGCTTGGCTACCATCGTGCCGATATTCGAATTCGCGCAGATGGTGTTTTAGCTGAGGAGAGATTATCCCGCGGTCAATTAAAGCTTTGCGTATGTGCGATCAAGCTGTCTTTAGTTGAGCGATTACGTCTAGCTGGTGCCAAGCCGGTGTTGCTTTTTGATGATCTTGCTTCAGAGTTGGATCAGACATCGCGCAGGCTAATGATGCAGTGGATAGAAGAAATGAATCTGCAAGCTTGGTTAACGACGATTGAGCTTGATCAGCTAGATGATTTTTGTGGGCAAATGCCTAGGCAAGTGTTTCACATGACACAGGGCCATATTACGCCAGCCTCAGCGCAGGCTCGCATCGGAGAAGAAGAATGAGTGATGTTTATGATGAGTCCAGTATTACCCAGTTAGAGGGTCTGGAGGCTGTTCGTAAACGCCCTGGGATGTATATCGGTGATACTTCAGATGGTACGGGCTTACACCACTTAGTGTTTGAGGTGGTTGATAACTCCATCGATGAGGCGCTTGCGGGGCATTGTGACGAGATACAAGTCACCATCCATTCGGATAATGGCATCACTGTCTCAGATAATGGCCGTGGCATTCCGCCTAATGTGAAGATGGATGATAAGCATGAGCCTAAGCGAAGTGCGGCTGAGATTGCTCTAACAGGTTTGCACGCAGGTGGTAAATTTAACCAGAATAGCTACAAGGTATCAGGCGGCTTGCATGGTGTAGGGGTTAGCTGCGTTAACGCATTGAGCAAGTATCTGCGCTTAACGGTTCGTCGAGATGGTCAAGTGCATACGCTAGAGTTCACTGGTGGTGCGGTCATTAACCGCAATATTGAACTAGTGGATGGTGTGGAAGTTTCACCTATGCGAATAACGGGTAAAACTGAGCGTCGCGGCACCGAGGTGCATTTCCAGCCAGACACAAGCATATTCGTTGAGAATCATGACTTTCATTACGATATCTTGGCCAAGCGATTACGTGAACTATCCTTTCTTAATTCTGGTGTTCGTATTGCTTTAAAAGATGATCGAAGTGGTCAAGAAGAGCTATTCCAATATGAGGGCGGCTTGGCGGCTTTCGTTAATTTTTTAAACGTGAATAAGACCCCTTTGAACAATGTTTTTCATTTCATTGTTCCTCAGGATGAGCATTCGCACGGTATTGGTGTTGAGGTTGCTCTGCAGTGGAACGATAGCTATCAAGAAAATGTGTATTGCTATACCAATAACATCCCTCAGCGTGATGGTGGCACCCACCTTCAGGGCTTTAGAACCGCATTGACAAGAACATTGAATAACTATGTTGAAAAAGAGGGCCTGCTGAAGAAGGAAAAGGTAAACACCGCAGGTGAGGATATGCGAGAAGGCTTAACGGCTATCGTTTCAGTGAAGGTGCCAGACCCTAAGTTTTCAAGCCAAACCAAAGATAAGCTGGTTTCATCTGAAGTGACCAACGTTGTCTCCAGCATCATGAGCGAGAAATTTGAAGAGTATCTACTCGAAAATCCATCCGCCGGTAAAATTATTGTTGGGAAAATATTAGATGCTGCTCGTGCACGCGAAGCGGCAAGAAAGGCTCGTGAAATGACGCGTCGTAAAGGTGCGCTTGATATTGCGGGCTTGCCAGGCAAGCTTGCTGATTGCCAAGAAAAAGATCCTGCATTGTCGGAATTGTATTTAGTGGAAGGCGACTCAGCTGGCGGCTCGGCCAAGCAAGGTCGTAACCGTAAAATGCAGGCCATTCTGCCATTGAAGGGTAAAATTCTAAACGTTGAAAAAGCACGCTTTGATAAAATGCTGTCATCAGCTGAAGTTGGCACTCTAATTACGGCGCTTGGCTGCGGCATTGGCCGAGATGAGTACAACCCGGATAAGTTGCGCTATCACAAAATCATTATTATGACTGACGCCGACGTAGACGGTTCGCATATTCGTACTTTGCTCCTGACCTTTTTCTTTAGGCAAATGCCTGAGTTAATCGAGCGTGGATACATCTACATCGCTCAGCCGCCACTGTATAAAGTTAAAAAAGGTAAGCAAGAGCAGTATCTGAAAGATGATGATGCGATGGAGAAGTACCAAACTTCAATCGCGCTTGATGGCGCTGAGCTTCGCATCTCTGAGGGATCACCATCAATTTCTGGCCTAGCTCTTGAGGGCTTGATTAACGGCTATCGTAACTTCATCCATTTATTGAAGCGATTAAGTCGGCGATACCCAGAGGTCATGTTGGAGCAGTTTTTAACACTGGCCACATTGCCTGCAGATGACTTATCTGACAAAGCCGTCGTTACAGATTGGGCTGAAAAGTTACAGCGGGCTGTGAATGACGCGGCTGATCCTAGTCAGCGCTACTTGGTAGAGGCTGTCTTTGACAGTGAAACGCAAAATTACTATGTGCAAATTGATTTGATGGCTCACGGTGTTCCGTACACCTACCGCCTGGGTGCCGAGTTTTTCTTGTCCCCAGAGTATCGTCAAATATCAACACTGGCTGACGCGCTTGATGGTCTCATGATTCCTGGTGCCCTAGTGCGTCGTGGTGAGCGCGAGATTGCGGCAGAGTCATTTAAGCAGGTTTATCAATGGCTAATGCAGGAGTCTAAGCGCGGCTTAGGTGTGCAGCGTTATAAGGGCTTGGGTGAAATGAACCCGGATCAACTTTGGGAAACAACGATGGATCCTGAGTCACGCCGCATGTTGCAGGTGAAAATCGAGGATGCGATCGGTGCGGATCAAATGTTTACAACGCTTATGGGCGATAACGTTGAGCCGCGTCGCGCCTTTATTGAAACCAATGCGCTGCTAGTAACTAACCTCGACGTATAAAAGCATGGCTTTTGGCGCAATAAGCTTATATCGCGCCAAAAGGCCTTCGAGGTGTTTCACGTGGAACAGGTAAAACTGGTGCTGGCGCCGATGGAGGGTTTGACCGACTTCGATATGCGCCGAACACTCACTGAGCTCAGCCCTTATGCATGGTGCGTAACCGAGTTTTTACGAATAACCCAGCAGTTGCTCCCCGCAAGTGTATTTTTAAGGCATATGCCCGAACTTGCAACATCAAGCAAAACAGCTAATGGCACACCAGTACATTTACAGCTCTTAGGTAGTGATCCAACTCTAATGGCAGAAAATGCCGCTAAAGCGGCATCACTTGGCGCATTGGCCATTGATATTAATTTTGGTTGTCCAGCGAAGACGGTTAATAAGCATCGGGGCGGTGCCGCGCTATTAAAAGAGCCAGAGCTTATTCACCAAATTGTATTGGCTGTTCGCAATGCTGTGCCGACTGAAGTGCCGGTTAGCACTAAGATTCGTTTGGGTGTTGATGATGCTAGCGAGCTTGCCGAAAACGTCGCTGCAATTTCTCAAGCCGGAAGCTCATGGCTAACCATTCATGGACGAACTAAAGCTCAAGGCTATAGGCCGCCAGTGGACTGGCATGCCATAGCCGGTGCACGCCGACACGCTGGTGGCATGGCCATCATTGCTAATGGGGATGTGCACAGTAAAGCTGCGGCTGAGATGTGCCAGAAAATAACTGGTTGTGACACCTTAATGGTAGGAAGAGCAGCGGTTAGCCAGCCTGGCTTGGTAGATGAGATAGTTAGCGGTAGTGCGCCACTAGGCTGGGTTGTTGTAAGAGATGCTCAGTTAAGGTTTTTGGCGAAAATGAATGGGAACGATGCCGGAATAGTCGGGAGATATAAGCAATGGCTAGCGATGACCGCCCTGCACTATCCTGAGGCCGCTGCCGAATTTGCATTAATCAAACGACTTAAGCATCGGCAAGCGGTTTTTGATGTCATGGCGTTATAAGGAACTATCTGATTCCGAACTTGTTGGTTGTTCAAGCCACTCTTTCCAAATGGCTAGCATCACGGCCAAAATGACGGGGCCTAAAAATAGGCCAATCATGCCAAATGCAGTAAGCCCGCCAAGCACTCCAAACATAATCAGTAAGAAAGATACCTTAGTTGCCGTGGAGATGACTAAGGGGCGAATAATATTGTCAACTGAACTAACAACAAGTCCTCCCCAAATAGCGAGACCTATAGCACTAAATGTGTCTCCGCTAGCCAAAAGCCAGAGAGATACAGCCCCCCAAGCGAAGGGGGTGCCGAAGGGTATAAGTGCGATTAAGAAGGTTATCACTGCGAGAAATATAGGGTTTGGGGCTCCTGCTACGGCATAGCCTGCGCCAGCCAGTGTAGCTTGCGCTAGAGCGGTTAATACGATGCCAAAAACAACTGCGCGGGTCATATCTCCTGCGGCCTTCATATAGCGTTCACCATGCCCGGGAGTAATAAGTGCTAATGCTTTTCTTGTTTGCCGCATTAGTGCTAAGCCATCGCGATAAAAGAAAAAGGCGGTAAACACAGTAATAGCTAGTTTGATTAAGTTACGGCTAATGCCACCTGCAAGCAGTTTTGCCTGTGGAATGCCGAGGCTAGCAATACTTCGAATGCTATCTTTGGCTGCTTGAGGATCGGCATGAGTCTGAGCCCACCAGCGCTGAAGCTCGTCATAAATCCAAGGCGCATAGTCGGCTAGTCTAGGAGAAACTGGTAGCTGGTTTTGAGCTAAGAGCTCGCCAATATGGGCGTAAATACTGCGAACTTCTGTTTGTAGCAAAATTACCAACCAAGCTAATGGGCCAATAAGTAGCAAGGTAAGTAGCAGGGTCATGATGCCCGCGGCAATGTTCTTACGCCGACCAGCAAGATTATAAACCCAGCGATAAACTGGCCAAGTGACAAATACTAGAATAGCTGCCCAGGCCATTGGGATAAAAAAAGGGCTGAGCACGGAGTAGCTTAGATAGCCTAAAACCGCTAGGCCGATAAACAACAGAATACGCGTTAGAGTGTGGGTGCTAGTAGCCGTCATGAAAGCTCTCCTCAAGGCCTCATGCTAGCACTGCGGGTTGGATTTACTAGGCTATAAAACAAAAAAGGGACTATACCTATGGCATAGTCCCTTCTGCAAAAACGCTTTAAACTTAGTTAAAGTTAAAGTGTTCAGCCTTCATATTCATGATTGAAGATGTTGGCTTTAGCATGCCTTCAGCGTGGCTTTTGGCGCGTGGTAAAATACGGTCGAAATAGAACTCGGCTGTTTGGATCTTCGCTTCATAGAATGCTGGCTCTTCAGCGCCGCCATTTTCTAGTTTATCGAAAGCCACAGCGGCCATTTTCGCCCAGAAGTAAGCCAGCATGGCGTAACCTGAGTACATCAAGAAATCATTTGATGCTGTACCAACCATGTCGCGATCTTTACGCGCTTGCAGCATGATTCGCACAGTCAGGTAGTTCCACTGAGTAGCAATCTTAGTTAGTTCCCACACGAATGGGCGCATTGAGCTGTTTGCGACATTGGCGCGGCAGAACTTGGCGATATCGCCAGTGAACTCACGAACCACTTTGCCACGTGAGCCAATAAGTACTTTACGACCTAATAGATCTAGCGCTTGGATGCCCGTAGTGCCTTCATACAGCGTGGAGATACGCGCATCACGTGCGTACTGCTCCATGCCATGCTCTTTGATGTAGCCGTGGCCACCAAAAACTTGCATGCCGAGGTTTGCCGCTTCAAGGCCAAGCTCAGTCAATACACCTTTCAGAATTGGTGTGTAGAAGCCTAGCTTGTCATCCCAGAAGTCGTAGGTTTCTTTGTCGCCATTGGTAATGCCCACTGCCATATTGTCAGCAAGCTGAGCGGCGAAATAAACCATCGCGCGGCCGCCCTCCGCAATTGCTTTTTGTGTCAGCAACATGCGACGAACATCGGCATGGTGAATTAGTGAGTCGGCAACTTGATCTGGTTCTTTTTTGCCGGTCAGTGCACGCATGGAGCGGCGATCTTTGGCATAGGGTAGCGCGCCTTGGAATGACTGCTCAGCGTGGCATACGCCCTGAACAGCGGTACCAATACGTGCGGTGTTCATGAAAGTGAACATGCACTCTAGGCCTTTGTTTGGTGGGCCAATCAAATAACCAGTAGCGTCGTCGAAGTTCAGTACGCAGGTGGCTGAAGCGCGGATGCCCATTTTGTGCTCAATGGAGCCAACAGTCACGGGGTTGCGCTCGCCAACATTACCGTCGGCATCGACATTGAACTTAGGCACGATGAACAAGGAAATGCCGCGTGTGCCAGGAGGTGCATCTGGTAGGCGAGCCAAAACGATGTGCACAATATTTTCGCAAAGATCGTGATCACCAGCCGAGATGAAAATCTTCGTGCCAGAGAGCTTATAGCTGCCATCAGCTTGAAGCTCAGCCTTAGTTTTTACTTGGCCCAAGTCGGTGCCGCACTGTGGCTCGGTTAAGCACATGGTGCCCAACCAACGACCATCGACCAATGGTGGCATAAATGTGGCTTTCTGTTTCTCATCGCCATGCAGCATGATGGTGTTCATGCAGCCTAACGATAGGCCTGGGTACATGGTGAATGACCAGTTTGCCGTGCCCATCATCTCAGCTTTCAACAAGCCCATGGACATAGGCAAGCCTTGGCCGCCAAATTCAGCTGGATAGTTCAGGCCTTGCCAGCCGCCTGCAACATACTGGTTGTAAGCCTCTTTGAAGCCTTTTGGCGTAGTAACTTCACCATCAGCAAAGTGACAGCCTTCTTCGTCGCCGGACTGGTTGATTGGTGCCAGTACTTCTTCGCAATACTTTGCACATTCATCCAAGATGGCATCAACCATGTCGGGCGTCGCATCTTCTCCGCCGGGCAGGTTTGCGTAGTGCTTTGGATAGTCAAAGACTTCGTTCATGAGGAAGCGCATATCGCGCAAAGGGGCCTTATAAGCTGGCATGGCGTAATCACTCAAGTTAGTTGAACACCACTAACTTATACGCATAAATCGAGCTTGGGTCATTGGCAGAGTTTAGCCGTCTGTCCGGCATATCGGACAATCGGTCGTGGCCAACTAAGGCAGCTATCATCTCAAATGACGATAGCTGCCTTAGGTTCTAGCTTAGTAGCGAGATATCGGCCACGCGTAAGAACAGTACGCGCAATTGGTTAAGTAGACGTAAGCGGTTTAAGCGGACTGCGGCATCGTCGGCATTGACCATGACATGGTCAAAGAAGGCATCCACTGGCTTACGCAGTGTCGCGAGTAGGCTCAGTGCTTGACCATAGTCGCCGGTGGCATAAAGCGGTGTCAGGCGTATTTGTAAGGCATCGAGTTGAGCTGCTAAGTTTTGTTCGGCAGGCTCTTGTAAAAGTGCACTGTCGACTGAGCCAGAAACTGAAGACTCCTTCGCCAAGATATTGGCCACGCGTTTGTTGGCTGCAGCAAGAGCGGCAGCTTCAGGCAGGCCGCTAAATGCAGCCACTGCTTGCACTCGACGAGCCACATCGCCCGCGACAGTTGGTTGGCAGGCTTGCACGGCGGCTATGACCTCGGCGCTAATGCCCTGCTCCTCAAACATGGCGCGATAGCGTCCTAGCAAAAAGCTAAAGACATCCTCAGCCGCGTTGGCTTGGGTAACCGCTGAGCCATGAAGCGCGACTGCTGTAGCGACCAGCTCGCGTAAATCAATGCGATAGTCACCTGCAATTAATATGCGCAGCACGCCTAATGCCGCACGGCGTAAAGCAAATGGATCTTTCGAGCCGGTCGGTGGCTGGCCGATACCAAATAAACCGGTCAAGGTATCGAGTTTATCGGCCAATGACACCGCAGCGCCGGTAGTTGTTGTTGGTAGTGCATCTCCGGAGAAGCGTGGTAAATACTGTTCGTTGAGTGCTAGCGCGACATCATTAGCCAAACCTTCATGGCGCGCATAATGGTAACCAGCAATGCCTTGCAGCTCAGGGAATTCGCTGACCATCTCGCTAGCTAAATCGGATTTGCAGAGTTTGCCGGCAAGTGCTGCGGAGGCGACATCGCTACCGATGAGCTCTGCAATATGCCCAGCTAATTTCGATACGCGTTCAGCTTTAGCGAAAACTGTGCCGAGCTGTGCTTGAAACACGACTTGTTTAAGGCGCTCATTGCGTTCGGCAAGCGTGATCTTTTTATCTTGGCTGAAAAAGAACTCAGCATCCGTTAGGCGCGGGCGAACAACCTTTTCATTGCCCGAAATGATCTTTTCAGGATCAGTTGAGTCGATATTGGCCACGGTAATGAAGCGCGCCATCAGTTGATCGTTAGCATCGACCAAGCAAAAATACTTTTGATTGTCCTGCATGGTGGAAATCAACGCTTCCTGAGGCACGCTCAGAAAGCGCTCCTCAAAACTACAGACCAATGGTACTGGCCACTCCACCAAGGCAGTGACTTCGTCGAGCAGTGCATCGGGCATTAACGCGCGGCCACCGACTTGCGTCGCGAGATCGTTAACTACACCTTCAATCTGCGTGCGGCGCTCAGCGAAATCAGCAAGCACATGCGCCGACCGCATGGCCTCGATGTAATCATCGGCATGTGCAAGCTCTACCGCTGCTGGGTGGTGGAAGCGATGGCCAAAGCTAGTGCGACCACTGTTGAGGCCGAGCACAGTGGCTGGCACCACGGCGTCGCCATAAAGCAATACTAGCCAATGCATGGGGCGAACGAATTCGACACGACTACTGCCCCAGCGCATGCGTTTAGCAATTGGCAGTTGCTTAATGGCTTGTTCAAAAATGCCAGCAAGTAAGTCGGCAGCAGCCTCGCCTTTGACAGTGCGCACGAGCCGAAGCTTTTCTCCCGTGGCATCTAGGTCAGATACTTCAACGCCATTTTTACGAGCAAATCCGAGCGCGGCAGGTGTTGGTTGGCCATCGGCTGTGAAGGCGGCTTTAACTGGCGGGCCATCAGCGCGAACTTCGCGATCGGGTTGCTGTGGTGCCAAGGAGTCGATAATTAAGCCTAAGCGTCGTGGCGCAGCAAAAAAACGTATGCCAGAAAACTCTAGACCTGTGCCTTTTAGGCCCTGCTCAACACCATCACGCAATGCGGTGGTGAGAATTAGTAAAGATTTGGGTGGTAGTTCTTCGCCGCCTAATTCAAATAAAACGGATGGGTGGCTCATGCTTGCTTCTCCCCTGCAGTTGCCATCTGGGCATCGATGGTGGCCATCACTTCTGCGCGCAACATGGGATCGGCGAGCGGGAATCCTAGTGCTGCACGTGAGTCAAAATAGCTCTGCGCAACAGCACGAGCCAATGCACGAACACGCAAAATAAAGCGCTGGCGCTCTGTGACTGAAATCGCTCGACGGGCATCTAGCAAATTGAAAGTGTGAGAGGCTTTTAAGACAAACTCATAGGCCGGCAAAGGAAGCTTAAGCGCCATGATGCGGTTGGACTCTGACTCGTAAAGGTCGAATAGCTTAAACAGCTCATCGATATTGGCGTGCTCGAAGTTATAGGTTGACTGCTCAACTTCATTCTGATGGAAGACATCGCCGTAAGTGATTTTGCCGAATGGGCCATCGGTCCAGACTAAGTCGTACACTGAGTCGACGCCTTGCAGATACATGGCTAAGCGCTCGAGGCCATAGGTGATTTCGCCAGTCACTGGGTAACACTCTAGGCCACCGACTTGTTGGAAATAGGTGAATTGAGTGACTTCCATGCCATTGAGCCAAATTTCCCAGCCCAGGCCCCAAGCGCCTAATGTCGGAGACTCCCAGTTGTCTTCAACAAAGCGAATGTCGTGCACCATAGGGTCAATGCCGATATGGCGCAGTGAGTCTAAATAAAGCTCTTGGATATTTGGCGGATTTGGCTTCAGCACAACTTGGAACTGATAGTAGTGCTGCAGGCGATTAGGGTTCTCGCCGTATCGGCCATCAGCTGGGCGTCGCGATGGCTGCACATAGGCAGCATGCCATGTCTCGGGCCCAATGGCGCGTAAAAATGTCGCGGTGTGAAACGTACCCGCGCCCATTTCCATATCATAAGGCTGTAGTACGCAGCAGCCCTGCTCTGCCCAATAGCTCTGTAGCGCTAAGATCAGGCCTTGAAAAGTTTGGATGGGTTGTGCGGTATCGCTCATGAGCTATTCCTAACGTCGTCTGGCAGCAAACTATAAACAGAGCTGCAAATGAGCGCAGAAGTATAGCTGAGGCAGATTCAATAGGCACAAAAAAGGGCCAATGCGGTTTAAGGCATTGACCCTTCTTTGCATTGCGCCAAAACAAACTTAGCGCTTTAGCGACATCCGCTTATTTAGGGCTGATGGCGGCAACGGCAACAACCACATTGGTTTTCGCATCAACACGAACAATATGGTCGCCAACTTTCAGCAACTTAGTGCCTTTTGGCTGCATGCTCAATTTGCTCACAACGCTGGCATCAACTTCTACTGCCGACTTTGCTACACCGCTATCGAGCTTAGCGCCCAATACCAGTTTCGACTCATAGCCTGCAGCTGGTGCGTTTGTATCGCTGCTGCCGAGCATTTTGCCCATGAGCTTGCTAGTCGCTGTGCCGCTTGCAAAGTGTTTGGCTAAGGCTACGCGATCTTTTGCGCCAATTTGCATTTCGGCATTTTGCTTAAAGCCGGCAACAGATGCCTGCGCTGTGCCAAGTTTTGCTTCAGCTTGCGCCTTGGCATCGTTAACTGCGGCTGCGCCAGTCGATTTGGCGGCGTCGGCAGCGGCACGACCACTGTCAGCAGCGGACTTGCCGCTAGCGACACCGGCTAGACCAGCGTTAATGGCGTTGTCACGGGCAGAGGCTGCGCCCTGCTTAGCAGCTTCCTTTTGAGCTTTGAGGTCTACGGAGGCACCAGCTTCGGCTTGAGTGCTTACGCCGGCAAGTTGTAGGCCGGTGCTGATGCGTGCATCAAGTGCATAGGCGCTGGTGGTGGCAACTAATAAAGCAGCAACTAGGGCGGTACGTTTCATAAAATCCTCAGATGTGTGGAGCGTGTGTTTAAGCAAAACGTGAGTAGTTACAAACGGTTTACATCAGCTTTTGGCGGCTAGCGCAGCTCCATCAAAGCGAATACCTGCCCAGCCGGTGTTGATAAAGGCGCGGATATTGGCGTGGTCGCTACCATTTGGCGTGGCTACAACAGCGGCATAATGCTCGGCAAAGCAAAGCAAAGTGTCTTGTTCGGATAGATTGTGCAGTTGAGCAAACGCAAAAACTCGGCAAGCACCTTCGTTTTCGCCGGCAGCATTATTAGTCGCGCCATTGCTGAATGGGCATGGAGTGTAGCTGTAGTGCTGGCTTATCCACGCAATGACAGTGGAGAAGGAGGCGTTTTGGGCGCGCAGCTCATTTAGTAATGTGGGCCAGCTTAGAGTTGTCATAGAAAATCATCCGAAAAATATCTTACACACAGTGTAGCGCGTGTGTGGATTGGCCTGTTGACCAAGGGCTGTGGCATGGTACCGATTGCTCAGTAAATGACATAAAATACGCAACGAATTGCAAAATGAACTCCACCTTAGAGAGAAAATGACGATGGCCACTATTGATACCGCCGAGCTAGAACTGTTTCGTGACAATGTGAAGCGCTTTTTGGCAAACGAAATTCATCCACATTACGAGCAGTGGGAAAAAGACGCGTGGATGCCGCGCGAATTTTGGAACAAGCTCGGCGAAAATGGCTTACTTTGCGTTGATCAGCCGGAGCAATACGGTGGCGTTGGTGTGCCATTCCAGTATTCCATGGTCATTCTCAACGAAATGGCAAAAATGGGCCTATCGTCGCTAGCCACTGGCGTTAGCGTGCATTCCGACATCTGCGCACCCTATGTTGAGCACTTAGGCTCGCAGGCAATTAAAGACTATTGGCTGCCACGCATGGCCTCAGGCGAAGCCGTTGCCGCTATCGGCATGACCGAACCAGGTGCAGGCTCCGACCTCGCCGGCATTCGTACTAGCGCTGTGCTCGATGGCGATCATTACGTGGTGAATGGCTCGAAAACATTCATCTCCAATGGCCAACACGCCGACATCGTCATTATGGCTGTGAAAACTGATGCCAGTGCTGGTGCCAAGGGCGTGTCATTGCTGTTGATGGATACATCCCTGCCCGGCTTCAACAAAGGCAAAAAATTAGAAAAAATGGGTCTGCAGTCACAAGACACATCAGAAATGTTCATGGATAACGTGCGCGTGCCAGTTGATTGCCTGCTAGGTCAAGAAGGCAAAGGCTTCGCTTACATGATGAATGAGCTGCCACGTGAGCGTTTAAACATTGCGGTGATTGCTGTGGCGTCATCGGAAGGCGTGCTCGAAGACACCATTAGCTATGTGCAAGAGCGTAAGGCGTTCGGTAAACCACTGGCGCAGTTGCAAAACACACGCTTCACGTTAGCAACTTGCAAAACTGACATCTTGGCAGCTCGCGCCTTTGTCGATAACTGCGTGAATTTGCATGCCGATAGCAAGCTAGATATTCCCACCGGTGCAGCCGTGAAGCTTTACACCACTGAGTTGCAAGGTCGCGTTGCCGATGCCTGCTTACAAATGCACGGTGGTTACGGCTATATGATGGAGTATCCCGTGGCTCGCGCCTATGTCGACGCGCGTATCCAGCGCATCTACGGCGGCGCCAGCGAGATCATGAAAGAAGTCGTTGCCCGCGATATCTTAGGTCGCTAAGCCAATTTGGCCGGCACTAACTGGCTTGCAATGAGCTAGTTAGTGCTTTTGCCTAGTGCGATAGTAACCGCTGCTACTGCACGAACGACTTTCTGCTCAATCTCAAACTCTTCATTAATAGGCACTGGCAGGTATAGCTGCAACTCGGTGTATTCGAAATTATGAAGCGCAACCCGTAAGCGGGGAGTTAATAGCGGCACGCCGAGCCCATGCTGACGCTGCAACTCACGTGCGTGCTTAACTAGGTCGCCGGCATAACGACCAATCTCATCTCGTGCCGTTTGCAACATGACGGCCTCGGCGGCTTGCCAGTCGATATGCCTAGGCAATTGCACGACCACGGTATACATGCCAAAGCGCCCCAATCGGCTCGCGTTAAACACCGACTGAGTAAGTAGCTGACTATTCGGAATGGTCACGACTCGGCCAACGCTGCCTTTAGTGACACTGGCCTGAGTAACCTCAATAACGGTTGTCGACAGCATATCGGCATCCATTACCTGACCCTTCAGGCCATTAATTTCGATGCGGTCGCCAATACTAAAGGCATTGGTACTGCTGCGATAAAGTGCGCCCAATAGGCACAAAATCATCTCGCGTGTGGCTAATACTAATGCTGCTGCCACCGCCACCATGGACACCGCCACGGTTTCAATTTCGCGCGCCCAAATAAGCGCTAAGCCGAGCAAAAATAGAATAAAGATGACGTTTCGCACGGAGACGAGCCAGCGCCGCTTCATTTCGGGTTCTAAGCTTTCACGCTTTAAAATGGTGTGACCAATGCCGAAGCGGATCGACATCAGCACGACAA
Organism: Perlucidibaca sp.; assembly: GCA_041612115.1. Taxonomy (GTDB): domain Bacteria; phylum Pseudomonadota; class Gammaproteobacteria; order Pseudomonadales; family Moraxellaceae; genus Perlucidibaca. Next base: position 74 of record JBFJJU010000048.1, on the reverse strand, counting down.
AGTAAACTCCCGTGATCAGCAGGTCACGGATAAAGGCGGCATCGATAAAACCGGGCAGTAAGTCTAGGATCATT
>JBFJJU010000047.1:0-17315 GCA_041612115.1 Perlucidibaca sp. | reverse complement strand
GGTAACAGTGACGCCGCAGTCCACGGATACGCTGCGCATGCATGATGCTAGTAATAGGGTTGATTCAATTATAATTAAGCCTATCACGTGCTCAGCTTTAAAAAATGCAGTCTCAAACGTTATTAACTACCGTGCTCACCCAGAGCTTGGTCTGAACCATTATGGTGAGAAGCTATCTGGCGTTCGTATTTTGTTGGCAGATGATAGCCAGCTTAATCTAGAGGTGGCTGAGCATATTTTATGCAATGAGAGTGCAATTGTGACTACAGTTCATAATGGCCAGATGGCCGTTGATTTACTTGAGCATCGTGCTAATGACTTCGATATTGTTTTAATGGATATCCAAATGCCAGTGATGGATGGCTTTACAGCGACACGTGCCATTCGCGATAAACTAGGTATTCGCGACATGCCTATTATCGCTTTAACCGCTGGTGCTCTGAGTACACAAAAACAACTTGCACTAGATGCAGGCATGAATGATTTTGTTACTAAGCCTTTTGTGGTCGATGACTTAATCGCTATCGTGAAAAGAGTGGCCGCAAAAAGCCTATTAGTAGCACCCACTCAGGGGTTGACTGATGCTGCCGATGCGCTTATCTCGGCACAAGAACTGGAGGCTGATGATGAGTGGCAAAAGATTATGGCGAGCTTTCGCTCACGCTTCTTTGAAGAGCGCGTGCCAGCATTTCGCGCCGCTTATCGTGCACTTGTCGATGATAGCGAGGGTGAGTGGCAAGAGGACCTTAAGTTTTTGATACATAAGCTCGCTGGTGAGGCCGGTTTCGTAGGCTTCACAGAGATTAGCGATTTGGCGAAACGCATTGAGCAGTGCTGGGACTTAAATGGTCTAAATGCCGAAGTGCGCGAGTCGCTGCAAGAGTTATCAATCAGCCTAGATACTGCAGCTTAGCTAGGGTGCGCAAAACTCTCAATTAGGCGCTCGATGGCATCTAATACTATGCGCCGAGGCGAGGCCAAGTTTAGCCTCATAAAACCGCTACCTGCCTCGCCAAAAAAAATACCGGCACTTAAGCCTAGCTTGGCTTTTTCGGTGAAATGATTTTGCAGCGCTTGATCATCTAGACCTATATGCCGGCAATCTAGCCACAGCAAATAAGTTCCTTCTGCAGCAATAGCCTGAGGTGCTTTGGGGTATTTGGCGAGTCGTGCGGCGACTTCATCGTGAGTAACTTTAATGTAGTCGAGTAATGCTGCGAGCCAGTCGTGGCCATGCCCATACGCGGCCTCGGCAGCGGTCATCGACAAAGGATTATTTACATGTATAGCGAGTTTGGCGTATTGCGCCTTAATGGCTTCGCGCTTAATGGCTTCGGGTGCGGCCAACCAAGCCAGACCAAGTCCAGGCACATTGAAGGTTTTGCTTGGTGCCATCGCGGTGATGACGCGCTTCTCTGCGCCGGGCAGCGTTGCTAACACGGTGTGTGGAGTAAACGTAAGGTCGGCATGAATCTCATCGGAAATGATGATGAGGTCGTGGCGCTTGGCAACATCGAGCAGGCGAACTAGTTCATGACGAGCCCAGACGCGGCCAACAGGGTTGTGTGGTGAGCAGAACAGCAGCATTTTTGCTTTTGGGGCGCACAGCTCAAGGCCTTCCCAATCGATTTCGTACTGTAGCATTTGCGCCGGAGCATTTAGCCGTTCAGCGCTGTCATTGGCGCGAGCCTTGCTAGGCTTAAGGAGCAATGGATTTAGCATGAGATTGCGCTGATTATCAGTGACGGCTCTATACAGCGGCGGATATACCGGAGGCATAACGATGATGCCATCGCCAGCTTTCGTGAGTGCATTTACCGCAGCGTACAGTATGGGTACTACGCCGGGTGAGAGCAGTATTTCCTCTTGGTTTGGATGCCAGTTGTAGCGTTCGGCTACCCAGCGCTGCAAATTGCTGAATAAATTCTCGGGCACCATGCTGTAGCCATATATCGGATGCATGGCACGCTTTTGGATGGCTTCGCTAACGCAAGCTGGCGCTGCAAAATCCATGTCGGCGACCCAGAGCGGGGTAATGTCATCGCTACCAAAGAGTCGTTTACGGGCATCGTATTTTTCGCTGCTAGTGCCAGACCGATCTATTTCTTCGTCGAAATTAAAGCTCATCGCACGCGCACCCAAAAGCTCGCTTCACTCACGCTATGTTGAAACTTACGGCGGGTCTCGCGAATCACAAAAGGCACATCCATAGGCTCGCGCAGCGGCTCAAAGTGGGCGCTTAAATGGGCGTGCAATGCGTCTAGAGTAGTGTAGGTTTCGCCATCTTTTTTAAAGCCACCTAGCCAGTCTTCACGCGGTGTGTGATCAGTGAGCCACGTGTAGGGTGAGGCAATCATCAGTACGCCGCCGATATTTAGGCGCTCGTGCACTTGCGCAATAAACTGCGCGGGGTCATAAAGTCGGTCGATTAAGTTGGCTGCCAAAATGAGGTCATAGCCAGTGAAGATAGGCTTCAGATTGCAGGCATCGCCTTGGCTAAAGCTAACTTTTTTTGCCGCCTCAATCAGGTCTAACTCATCAAGTGTGCGGGTTTTATAGCTGACCAATTCGCCTTCATCGATCAAGGTGTAGCGTACGCTGCCGCTAGTGGCTAGATTGGCTGCGAGATCGATAAAGCGAGCTGAGAAGTCGATGCCGGTAACTTGATCAAAGTTGCGTGCTAGCTCAAAACTTGAGCGTCCAGTGGCACAGCCAAGATCGAGTGCGTGACGCATTGGGCGGCCAGCGCAAGCCTCAATGGCGATGTCGGCTAAGGCTTTAGGGAAATTATCGACGCCGAAAAACGTATCGCCGTAATGAAACTCTGCGTATTCGGCAAGTTGGCGGTCGGTTTCATAATATTGCGGGGTCACGGTGGGCTCCTGTGAGCTCTGCACATAGCGAAAGCCGGCATGCTGGAAAAAGTGTCGACGAAAGGCATAGCGCGCGCTGCGGCGAGATTCATTGCCGCAAGAAATCCACGAGCCACCCATCATCAGGTTGTGGCGATCATCGAAAGTGGGCGTGGTGAAGTCGTCGTAAATAGCGTGAACATCGAAGCCAGGGAAGGGGTAGGTTGGCGTTTGCGTCCACTGCCAAACATTGCCCGACACATCGTAAAAGTCGCCGTGAGCAAACTGATTAACTGGGCATGAGGAAGCGTAGTGATCGAGATGAATATTGGCATTGGCCGCCGCGCGTGCTGGTGTTTCTTTGCGCTCGCAAGCATCAGCTAAGCGGTGCCACTGGTCTTCGCTTGGTAGGCTAATGCGCTGGCCAGTGCTGGCGCTCAGCCATTGGCAAAATGCTTCGGCTTCTAAACAGTTCACCTCAACTGGCCAATCCCATGGCATGGCAATTTCTTCAGTCATCAAGCGCAGGCGATAGCCATTTGAGTCTTTACGCCAAAAGGTTGGCTGTGTGGCACCGCTAAATTCGCGCCAATGCCAGCCTTCATCGCTCCAATAGTCTTTGCTGAGATAGCCGTCTGCATCTACAAAGGCTAAGTACTCTTGGTTGCTGACTAAAAATTCACTGGCCTTAAACGTCTCAACAAATGCCTGATGATGGCCGTATTCGTTATCCCAGCCGTAGTAGCGATCGTGTCTAGCTTTGCCAAGTTCTATTGTGCCAGCGCTAACAGAGAGCAAGCGATTGTTTGGTGCGATGCCGTGTTGGCGGCAAGCAGCCCAGGCTTTTTGTGGGCGCACCAAGGGCAATTCATGTTGGCGAATGAGTACCGATGAAGTTTCTAAATGTATTCGTTCGTGCTCAACGCCCATGATAATTGCCCACCACGGATGATTCCAGGTGATGGGGCCAGTGAGTGGCGTGGTGTCGATGACGTGCAGCACGGTTTTGCGAACTTGGCGGCGATATTCGCTGACCTCAGCAACGGTTGGCCAGTCGTAATGGGCGTCGTTTAAGTCATCCCAGCTCATTTCGTCGACGCCAACAGCAAAGAGCGACTCAAATCGAGCATTGATGCGAGTATCTAAAAGACGCGCTAGTAATAACTTATTGATGAAAAATGTGGCGGTATGGCCGAAGTAGAAAATGAGCGGATGGCGCAGTCTAATGGATTTGCGGTAATAGGCTGTATCGCTGGCTAGCGTGTCAAACAAGCGCTCATACAGTGTAAATGTGCTGTCGAAATAGAAGCGAACGTGTTCGCGCAGCGATACTAAGTCAGGGGTATCTAAGGCGGGAGTCCGCGCACAAAGATGAGAAAAAGTGCCTGCGCTCATGCGATAGGTCCTTAGCGGTTTTGAGGCAGATTAGCACTTGAAAGGCCGCAAGTGTCTTCTACAACGCTATGGTTAACGCAAGGAGGTGGTTCACTCTTAGTTTTTTGTGCTGCTGGAGTCTGCACTAGGACTGAGGTCGGGCTTGTTCATAATTAACGCCCAGACGCTAATCATCAGTAAAACTAGGGTGAGAGCAGACGCTAGGCTATTCATGATAATTATTCGCTATACTGTTTATATGGACAGTATAGCGAATTGGTTGTTGGGAACAAGTGGATTATTTGTTACTGGTCGGATGATCAGTGGTATGGATGATTTATTAATGCGAGCTCCTGGTTAGTTAAGTGGGTTCGTTAAAACGTTTGCCTTCAATCGGCTCCGCGATTAATGCCCAAATATTAAACAGCAGTAGTGTTGCTAGGCTTAACCCGGTCAAAACAGTCATGTGCTGCTCCCTGCTCTATGGCGGCACACTGACTCTTACATGATCGGTTGTGCTTGGCCAAAAACAAATCGTGCTATGGGCGCGGCTAGTTTTCCAACAAGAAAGCGCTGCTTATTCATTAGCGGCGAGTGTTTACCGGCGTGCTTGATGCGAAATTGATAGATGCTTTGGCTATATGAGCGCATATTATTTTAGCGATAACATATAAAAAAGCCCTGACTATGCAGGGCTAAGTACTTGCTAAATCGATAGATATTGCCGCTTAGCATAGCCATCAAAGTGGCTAGTAGTAGGCTTGACCGTTGGTCATCCGATTAGGTCGTTTGACTTCATTTCTAGACTCACGAGCGATAGAAATCGGCGACATGCTCATTTTTCTTAAAGCGCTTATAGGTCCACTGATACTGCTCAGGGGCAATAGCGATTAAAGCTTCCATGGAGCGATTCATGGCGGCTGTCGCACTGGCAAGGTCCTCGTCATGTATAGTGGGGTCGGCGGGCAGGATATAGAGATCAAAGCCGTGGCCATCATTGCGGCGTATGCAGCCCATTACAATGACGCGGCATTTCGTGCGCTGAATCAGCTTTGGCACCATCACGCCGGTCCAGGTCGATGTACCGAAGTATGGCGCGAAAATTCCACCGTTATCGTTAGGCGTGTGGTCAGGCAAAATAGCGGTGAATCCGCCTTTTTTTAATGCCTTGAAGGTGGCACGCACGCCACTGTCGTTAGTTGGCACAATGTGAGCGCGCAAACGGCTGCGTGCTTCCCAAACTAAAGCATCAACGCCTGGCTGCTTGCCTGGCTTGTACATGATGGTGGGTGCTGTGTGCTCATTCACCCACGCATTCATAAATTCCCACGTGCCCCAGTGCGGCGTAATGCACATTACGCCATCACCTGAGTTTACTGACTCCAAAAACAGCTCTCGGCCATGCACATCGCGGATTTGCTTATAGCTGTACTCCGGTGGCATGCCCCAAGTTTTAGCAAACTCCAAAGCCGTTATCGCAGTACTAACAATGCTGGCTTTAGCGATGTGCTGATGCCATTGCGGACTTTGCGTGGGATGAGCGCGTTCAATATTGCGCAATACCGTGCGGTAAATGCCCGTGTGTGGAAAGGCGGCGACAAACTGGCCAATAATTTGGCCTATGCGCTGTAGCATCGGTAAGGGCAGTTTCGCCAACCATTTTAATGCTGCCATCGATAAACGATCTTTGAAGTCTAGATCTGGAGGCGCTAGCGGTGGGGTATTCATATTGCGACTACTAAATAAAAGTGGCGCCAAGCATAGACGATGATTTGCCGTGCTCCAAGATAGTGCTGCTTTCGCTATACTGCAGGCCATTTGATTTTGATGATAGCTAGCCCATGAGTTCCGATTTTCTTCAGCCTGTACGAGATTTTCTAGGTGCGGCCACTGCCGATGCTTGGGTGCAGGCCGCTGTCGCCGATCTACCGACACTGCTGCAAGACCATGCTAATTGTGAAAAAAAAGCGGCAAGTACGGCGCTGAATATGCTGTTTCGTTACAACGATCGCGAGCAATTACAAACTGAGTTGACACAGCTGGCGCGTGAAGAGCTGCTGCATTATGAGCAAGTGCGCGAGCTTATGGCTAAGCGAGGCATTAGCTATAGACCATTGTCAGCTAGCCGCTATGCCAATGGCATGCGCCAGCATGTGCGCACCTACGAACCTGCGCACTTGGTCGATTTAATGATTATTGGAGCCTTTGTTGAGGCACGTTCATGCGAGCGTTTTGCTGCAATTGCGGAGCATCTCGACGATGAGCTCAAGCGCTTCTATACCTTTTTGCTGCGATCTGAAGCGCGGCATTTCACACATTATTTAGGCCTGGCTCAGTGCTATAGCAATGAGCCTATCGCTGAGCGTGTGGCATTTTTTCGTGAAGTGGAGGCTGAGTTGATTTCTACGCCCGATGTTGAGATGCGTTTTCACAGTGGTATTCCCCAGCCTCAAGTTCAAATGCAGGCACGCGCATGATGCCGTGGCGATGCCCACTTTGCGCAGCAGCATTAGCAAAGACCGTGAATACAAAGCCCGATGTTGCTGACGAGCAGGATGCTGAGTCGCTGGAGGTCACTGAGCGGACTTATGAGCTACGCTTGGAAAGTACTTCGCCGACCAATAAAAGCTATCGCTGTGAGGCAGGCCATTGTTTTGATATTGCACGTGAAGGCTATGTCAATTTACTGCCAGTGCAGCAGAAAAAATCATTGTCTCCGGGCGATACCATTGAAAGCTTGCAGGCGCGGCGGCGATTTTTAGATGGTGGTTTCTATCAGCCGCTGCGTGATGCTCTGACCGAAGTCGTCGCACCGTGCCAAACGTTGATTGATCTCGGCTGCGGCGAAGGTTATTACACCGCTGCATTAAGTCAGGTGGCTGGCGAGGTTATTGCGCTCGATATTGCTAAGCCGGCGATACGCATGGCGGCGAAAACCTATCCTACGCTGCGCTGTGCAGTGGCGAGTGTGGCTGCCGTGCCACTAGCCGATGCCAGTGCCGATGCCATCACCAGTATTTTTGCGCCAGTGCCATTGGCTGAGATGCTGCGTTTATTAAAGCCGGGCGGGCAGGTGGTCGTTGTCACGCCTGCGCCAGCACATTTATTTAGCTATCGCCAAGCCTTGTTTGAGCAGGTTCGCGACCATGAGCCGAGTAAGTTTGCTGAGGCCGCGTGTGAGCACTTTCAGATCGTAATGCAGAAGGAAGTGCGCTATGACATTAAGCTTGATCGGGCGGCTATCAATGACCTGTTGTTGATGACGCCTTACGCGTGGAAAGCTAGTCCTGTGCGTCTGAGTGCGGTTGCTCAGTTGCAAAGTTTACACACTGAGGCCGCTTTTAGCGTGTTAGTGTTGGCCAAACCAATGTTGGATTTGGGCGGCGAATAAGCTTCGGCGCTAGACTTTTTCACCGCTATGGCGGTTATGGATGACGGATGAATGGGGCGTAAACGGTGAAGATAGGAAAAAAAATCAGTTACGCTGAGTTTGGTCACAACTTTATTCATCAGGTGGTCACAGCACGGCGTATCGGCACCGAGATTGAGGCCGCGCTAGAGTCGACCATGGCGGGTTCTATCCGCAAGCTTCCCGCTGAGCTTTTTGTTGTTTCTTATGTTTTTGAATTAAAAGATATTCGCGTAGACCCAGACCTTGAGAAGTTGCCAGAAATTAGCTTTTTACTGGCGGTGCAGGGCAATCTGAAGCTTGATGTAGAAATTTTCGGTCTGAGTTTGCGCTATGCACTCGATGTCACCATTACGGTGAATATTGATGTTGAAACCTATGAGCCAGTGCTGCTGCGCATGGTGCCGCATTTGGTCACCGGCAAAAGTGTCAGCATCGTACTTGTTGGCGAGAATCCTCCCAGCGAAGTGCTGGATAAAATGAAGCTAGTGCATCCTGTAGTGCGCGATCAAATCGTTAAAGAAGTGAATGCTCGTATTCAGGATCAAGCGATTCAGTCGCTATGCACGATAGATGTATTGGCCGTGGTGGAAACAGCGCGTGGGCCTGCGGGTAAGCCAGAGGGCGATATTTTCCCAATGCAAGATCCCGCTGAAGATGTGCACAATTTGTTGGACTTGCGGCCACCAAAAGACGCTTAAAAGCGAAAGTCTTCTAAATGAATGCCACTGTCATTGGCCCAGGCGATCACCGCTTGGCCTTCTGCTTCGCGCCAGTCACCCAAAACAAAGCGCGTAGCTTCCTGTCCATTAGCGAGCAGGTGGGCATGCTGTTGAGGGCGATGCGTATGGCCATGCACAAGTGTCATTACATCTGCTTCAGTGAGCACGCGCACGACTTCACTTACGCTTACATCCATGATGTTTTCAGGCTTGTTGCTGTTGGCGGCCTGACTTTGCATGCGCCAAAACTCGGCTAACTGCACGCGCTGCTCCAGCGGCTGCGAGAGGATGCCTTGCTGCCATGCCTCGCTGCGCGCTTGCGCACGAAACGCCATGTAAGCGCTGTCATCTAGGCATAGTTGGTCGCCATGCATTAGCAGCGCAGGCGTACCATGTAGGTCGATAACCTCATGTTCAGCCATGAGGCGGCCGCCAACGCGTGCGCTAAATGGCTCGCTGCCAGTAGGGCCAGCGTCCATTAAGAAGTCGCGGTTGCCGTGGCAAAATAATAACTCCACGCCACGTGCAGTAAGGCGTTTAAACGCGGCTTCAATGGCGCTAAGTGTGGGCGAGGCAAAATCATCGCCCACCCACACTTCAAATAAATCGCCAAGCACGATGACTCGATGGCAATTGGCCGGCAGCGTATCAAGCAAATGCATAAAGCCTGCGTTGACGCGCGTGAGGTCGGCACTGATGTGCACATCGGAGACCAGTAGTGTTTGGCTCATGGCTTATTCAGCGATGATTTCAGCTGACTCGATCACCACACCATCGCGCGGTACGTCTTGGTGGCCACCGGCATTGCCTGTAGGTACACCTTTAATTTTATTAACCACATCCATGCCTTCAGATACTTTACCAAACACGGCATAGCCCCAACCTTGTGGATTTTTGCCACTGTGGTTTAAGAAGCCATTGTTGCCGACGTTGATGAAAAATTGTGCCGATGCAGAGTGCGGATCCATGGTGCGTGCCATGGCGATAGTGCCGATGTCATTAGTGAGGCCGTTATCAGCTTCGTTTTGAATTGGGGCATTGGTGGGTTTTTGCTTCATTTTGTCGTCGAAGCCGCCGCCTTGTACCATGAAGCCGTCGATGACGCGATGGAAAATCGTGCCGTTATAGTGGCCGCTTTTTACGTATTCAGCAAAATTAGCCACGGTTTTTGGGGCTTTTTCGGCATTTAGTTCTAAGACAATACGGCCGTAGTTAGTGTTAAGCGCAACCTTCATGCGAGTGCTCCAAATGATTAGCGGCGGCAAACGCGCCTTATTGGTTGAGTGGCTGATGAGCCGCGGGGTAGACTCCCTTCTTTAATTTTGCCAGTCAGACCATGTTAGAAGCTAGCGATTTCATCCGAACCCGTATATCCAACGACTTATCTAGCGGAAAAACCGCTCAATTGGTCACGCGATTTCCTCCAGAACCCAATGGTTACTTGCATATCGGTCATGCAAAATCGATTTGTCTGAATTTTGGCGTTGCTCAGGAGGCCGAGGGTATTTGTAACCTGCGCTTCGACGATACCAACCCAGAAAAGGAATCGCAGGAGTATATCGATGCAATTTCGCGTGATGTGCAATGGCTGGGCTTCCAGTGGGCCGGCGATATTCAGTACGCCTCAAGCTATTTTGACCAACTTTATGCTTTTGCTGAGCAGTTGATCGAGCAGGGCGATGCGTATGTTGACTCGCAAACACCAGAGCAGATCCGCGAAGGCCGCGGTACCTTAAGCCAGCCCGGTATTAAGTCGCCGTATCGTGATCGTCCAGCAGCCGAGAGTTTAGATTTATTTCGGCGCATGAAAGCTGGCGAATTTGGCGATGGCGCCCATGTGCTGCGTGCACGAATTGATATGAGCTCAGGCAATATAAATTTGCGAGACCCAATTCTCTATCGCATCCGCCATCAGCATCACCACCAAACCGGTGACACTTGGTGCATTTACCCGATGTATGACTTTACGCATCCGATTTCCGATGCGCTCGAAGGCATTACGCATTCGTTATGTACCTTGGAGTTTGAGGCGCATCGCCCGCTCTATGACTGGTTGCTCAATAAACTGCCGCAGTTGCCGCATCCGCAGCAAATCGAGTTTGCTCGCTTAAACCTGAACTACACAGTGACCAGCAAGCGCAAGCTCAAACAGCTGGTCGATGAGCAATTGGTTAACGGCTGGGATGATCCGCGACTACCAACAATTTCTGGTCTGCGCCGCCGCGGTTGCCCACCAGCTGCGCTGCGTAATTTTTGTGAGCGCGTTGGCATCAGCAAAAGTGATGGTGTGGTTGATATGGCCATGCTCGAATTTTGCATGCGCGACGAGTTAGAGCTTACTGCACCGCGCGCGATGGCCGTGCTCAAACCCTTGAAAGTTACGTTGACCAATTTGCCAGCTGATCATCTGGAGATTTTGCGTGCTAGCCGCCACCCCAATGTCGACATGGGCGAACGCGAGATTCCGTTCACTCACGAGATTTTTCTCGATCGCAGCGATTTTGAAGAAGTGCCGCCGAAAGGCTTTAAGCGCCTAATTCCCGGCGGTGAAGTGCGTCTGCGCAATGCCTACATCATTCGTTGTGATGACGTAGTGAAGGATGCTGATGGCGTGGTGATCGAGCTGAAGTGCTCTGTTGACCTCGCTACCTTGGGCGTAAATCCAACTGACCGTAAAGTGAAAGGTGTAGTGCACTGGGTATCGGCCAGCCATTCGCTGCCAGCAGAAGTGCGCGTCTATGACCGTCTATTTATCGATGCCATGCCAGATCGTAGCGAAGTTGATTATCGCGAGCTGATGAATCCGGAGTCGTTGGTGGTCTACGCCGATGCCCGCATCGAGCCATCACTGGCGCGTGCAGAGCCAGAGCAGGCGCACCAGTTTGAGCGCGAAGGTTATTTCTGCTTAGACAATCGTGATGCCAGCGCCGAACATTTGGTTTTTAACCGCGCGGTGAGCCTGCGCGACACTTGGGGTAAGGCCAAGTGAGTCTATTACCAGCCGCCGCCAATCTCGTACTGCATAACTCCGAGCTGCGCCGCAAACAACCGTTTGTGCCGCGCACACCGGGCGAAGTCAGCCTCTATGTCTGTGGCATGACGGTGTATGACTACTGCCATATCGGCCACGCGCGAGTAATGGTGTCGTTTGACATCATCACTCGTTGGCTGCGCCATCTCGGCTTTAAAGTCACCTATGTGCGTAATATTACCGACATCGACGATAAAATTATTCGCCGTGCGCAGGAAAACGGCGAGGGCATCGATGCGCTCACGGCACGTTTTATCGCCGCGATGAACGATGACGCCGCAGCCCTTGGCACACTGGCGCCGACGCTAGAGCCTAAAGCCACTGATCATGTCGATGATATTTTGAACATGATTACTAAGCTGGTTGATAAAGGCCACGCGTATCCAGCGAAAAATGGCGATGTCTATTTTGATGTCTCGAGTTTTCCGCGCTATGGCCGCTTGTCGAATAAAAAGCTCGATGATTTGCAAGCCGGTGCCCGAGTTGAGGTCGACGAACTAAAATCTGACCCAATGGATTTTGTTTTATGGAAAGCCGTTAAGCCCGGTGAGCCCTCATGGCGTTCGCCTTGGGGAGAAGGTCGCCCAGGCTGGCATATTGAGTGTTCTGCGATGTCGACTTGCTGCTTGGGTTCGGGCTTTGACATCCATGGCGGTGGCGGTGACTTACTATTTCCGCACCATGAGAATGAGATTGCACAATCTGAAGCCGCCACTGGCGAGACCTATGTCAACGCCTGGATGCATGTGGGCTTTGTGCAAGTGAATGCGGAGAAAATGTCGAAGTCTTTAAACAACTTCTTCACCATCCGCGAGGTCTTAAAAGATTATCACCCCGAAGTGTTGCGCTACTTTATTGCCGCCAGTCATTATCGTAGCCCGCTAAACTACTCCGACGCTGCTTTGGATCAGTCTAAGCAGGCGCTGCAGCGCTTCTATGCCACGCTAGGGGCCTTTGTCGATGCAACGCAAGGTGAGCCAGCGGCAGCGGCTGAATTCGAAGCACGCTTCAGTAGCGCCATGAATGACGACTTCAATACGCCGGAAGCATTGGCGGTGTTGTATGAGTTAGTGCGCGAAGCAAATCGCTGCGATAAAGCCGGTGAGCGTGTAGCGGCAGGTGAGTTTGCCAACTTGCTCAAACGCTTAGGTGGCATCCTTGGCTTATTGCAATATGAGCCCGAAGCCTTCCGTCAAGCCGGTGCTGGTGACGCCGCTTTTGTGGCTGAAGTGGAAGCGCTAGTAGCAGAAATCACAGAGGTACGCGCGGCAAAAAACTTCCAGCGTTCCGATGAGTTACGCGAACAACTCAGCAACATGGGTGTGACGGTAGAGTTTAGTCGGGAGGGTGTGCGTTGGCGTAAAGCTAGCGATTGATCGCCTCGCGCTAGGAGAAAACCGCAGTGCCGCGTTATGATGCGGCCTGCGGCGTATCCACGCTACCGGTCACTACCCGCCGCCATCCATGGACATACTGCTGATTCTGTTGTTAATCACCTTCAATGGTGTTTTCGCACTTTCCGAAATTTCGATTGTGTCTTCGCGTCGCATCCGCCTGCAACACATGGCTGATGCTGGCGATAAAGGCGCAAAGGCCGCGCTGAAACTGGCTGAGCAACCGACATTCTTTCTCTCCACCGTACAGATTGGCATCACGCTAATCGGTGTCATGAGTGGTGCCTTTGGCGAAGGCGCGATTACTGATCGCTTGCGCCCAGTCTTTGAAGGAATTCCGCTCATAGCACCTTATGCAAGCGTGTTGGCAACAACATGCATGGTGCTTTCGATCACTTACTTTTCCTTGATTATTGGTGAGTTAGTACCAAAGCGCTTGGCCATGCAGTCACCTGAGCGCATCGCTCGCGTCATTGGTCCATTTATGCAGGCAGTACTCTTTATCACGCATCCTGCTGTGAGATTTTTAAGCTGGTCGACTGAGCTGGTGTTGGATTTACTGCGCGTAAAGCGAGTCGATGACCCACCGGTGACGGAAGAGGAAATCAAAGTCTTGATGGCCGAGGGCGCGCAGGCTGGTATTTTCGACCATAGTGAGCGTGAATTAGTAGCGAACGTCTTCCGCATGGATGACTGGAATCTCGGCCTCATCATGACGCCGCGCCCAGATATCATCTGGCTTGATCTGGCTGATAGCTTGGAAGAGCAAAAAGCCTTAGTCGCGCAAACTCCATACAGCCATTTGCCGGTCTGTCGTGATGGCCGTGGCAATTATATTGGCGTGGTGTCATTGCCTCAGCTGCTGCAGCACAAGCTGCAAGGCGGTGGCTGGGATATTGAGCTGTTGGCTAAGCCCGGTATTTTCGCACCTGTGGGCATGACGCCGATGGCTTTACTGGAGCTGCTGCGCAAGCGCCGTCAGCACATGGCATTGGTGGTCGATGAGTATGGCGATATTCAAGGCCTAGTCACACTGACCGATGTGCTGGAGGCAATGGTGGGTGAGCTGCCTTCAGAGGCCAGTTCGCGCGACCCCGATGTAGTGACGCGCGAAGATGGCACATGGCTGCTCGATGGCGCCTTGTCGATTGAGCGCTTCCGTGATTTATTCCCGCTTGAAGCCGAAGAACTTGAAGCTAGCCGTGACTTTCAAACGCTGGCGGGTCTTGTTTTATTTGAAGTAGGTGGTATTCCGCAAACCGGCGATGTATTGACTTGGCAAGGCTTGCGTTTAGAGGTTGTCGACATGGACGGTATGCGTATTGATAAACTTTTGGTGAGCCGACCGACTGTTCAACCCTTAATTTAATTGCCTAATGCTGGCAAAACGGAGACTGCAATGACGAAGCCATATGATGTAATCGTATTTGGTGCCACCAGTTTTGTCGGCAAAATTCTTAGTCGTTATTTAGCTAATCAGCCTGCCGGTACTTTGCGCTGGGCCATGGCTGCACGCTCGCAAACTAAGCTCGATGAGCTGAGCCTTGAGCTCGGCATCGATGTGCCGCTGCTAATTGCCGATGCTAGCGACGAGACTTCGTTGAAAGCCTTGTGTGGGCAAACTAAAGTCATTATTTCGACTGTTGGGCCATATGCGCTTTACGGCGAACCATTGGTGCGTGCCTGTGTTGAAACCGGCACAGATTATTGCGATCTGACGGGTGAAATTCAGTGGGCTAGCCGCATGATCAAGCGTTATGAGGCGGCGGCGAAAGCTAGAGGCGCGCGCATTGTGCATTGTTGCGGCTTTGACTCGATACCATCGGACTTGGGTGTGCATTTCTTGCAGCAAGAGGCGCAAAGCAGCTTCGGCGAGACCTGTAATTCGGTGAAAATGCGTGTTTGGAAAATGCGTGGCGGTGCCTCAGGCGGCACAGTAGCGAGCTTGATGAATGCAGTGAAAGAGGCCAAGGCCGATCCCGCTGTACGTCGTGAAATGACGGATCCTTACGCTATTTGCCCTGCTGATGACTACAAGCGTGTACGCCAGCCAAATGTTCAAGGCGTGCAGTTCGATGCCGACTTTAAACGTTGGCTTGGACCTTTTGTGATGGCCACGGTGAATACCCGGGTGGTGCATCGTAGCCATGCCTTGCAAGGCTATCCTTGGGGTGAAGGCTTCACCTACGACGAGGCCATGTGCACCGGTGTTGGTGCAAAAGGTGCTGTCACCGCTGGCGTTGTTGCCGCAGGCATTGCCGGTGTGATGATCGGCTCAGCATTTTCGCCAACCCGCGCATTGTTAGGTAAAGTTTTGCCTGCGCCAGGCGAAGGCCCAAGCCCTGCTGAACAAGAAAACGGCTTTTATGATTTGCGCTTTATTGGCCGCACGGCATCAGCTAAAACTTTGTCGGTGAAAGTCTTTGGTGATCGTGATCCGGGCTATGGCTCGACCGGTAAGATGCTAGCTCAAGCGGCCATGTGCTTGGCTTTTGATACACCGAAAGCAGAGTTCGCCGGTGGTTTTTGGACGCCAGCGAGCCTATTTGGCGAGCGTTTGATTTCGCGTTTAACGGCACATGCGGGATTGCGTTTTGAGCGCATTACTTAAGCGTTTTTGCTGTAAATAGTGCGTAATAAAAAGGTCTCTGAAAAGAGGCCTTTTTTGTTTCTGAGCTCATCTGTGATGCATCACTTTACAGCCGCCTCAGTGCGAGTCTTAGCTAGCTTGGCGCTCTGCAGCCGTTACCGATTGTTCAATCAGCGTGGCAATAGTCATTGGGCCAACACCGCCTGGTACCGGTGTGATGGCGCTAACACGGCCGTGCAGTGGCGCTAGCTCAATATCACCAACACCACCTGGATGGTAGCCAGCATCAACCACCACGGCGCCATCTTTTATCCATTCGGCCTTAATGAACTCAGGCCGCCCAACAGCGCCAACAACAATATCAGCCTGCTTGATTAGCGCAGGAAGGTCGCGAGTCTTTGAATGGCAAATGGTTACGGTGGCATCGGCGCCAAGTAACATCATAGCCATCGGCTTGCCCAAAATAGCGCTGCGGCCGACTACCACAGCATGCTTGCCGGCGAGTGGAATGTCATAGGCTTTTAGCAGGGTCATGATGCCAGCAGGCGTTGCAGAGCCATAGGCGCGCTCGCCCATGCTCATGCGGCCGAAACCTAAGCAGGTCACGCCGTCGACATCTTTTTCTAGCGCGATAGCATCGAAGCAGGCGCGCTCATCGATCTGCTCAGGTACTGGGTGCTGCAATAGAATACCGTGCACATCGAGGTTGGCGTTGAGCGCCTGAATCTCGGCCAAGAGCTGCTCAGTTGTGGTTTCGCTAGGCAGTGTGCGACGAATAGAGTCCATGCCAACGCGTTTGCAGGCATTGCCCTTCATCTTTACATAAGTCTCGGAGGCGGGATCGTCGCCGACTAAGATCGTTGCCAAAATCGGCGTGCGGCCAGTGTCTTCGCGTAGACGAGTAACTCGCTCCAGTAGCTGCGCCTCCATCTTCAATGATAAGGCTTTGCCATCGAGCACTAAGGTAGGCGAATTTGCTGACATTGAAACTCCGACAGGGCAACTCTGCTGCCACATAGCAAGGGAAAAACGATGATGCGTATTGTCTCATGCGCAACGCCGTTTCGACCAGAGCAGAGCGCCTAAGCTACTCGCTAAAACTAGAGTCCAGCAGCATCTAGTGCAGCCATAAAGTCTTGTGGCTCAGGGCGTAGACGATAGTTTTCGGTTAGGTCGCTATAAATGATTTCGCCACCAGCCTTGCTAATAATCACAGTGGGCATTGGAACATCGGAGTCATAGCCTAAAATTTGCAAGCCGGTGGGTAGGCCACCTTCGACTAAAATGCCGAGCCTACGTGCAGCGGCATTATTGGTGTCAGAGTAAAACTCCATGGGTACTTTAAATTGCTTGGCAAGTTGTTGGGTATTGCTTTCAGGCTGTGGGCTAACCAAACACACACGCACTCCGCGCTTTGCTAACGCCTGATAGTCATGGGCCACTTCTTGAATTTGCGCCATGCATAAGGGGCACCAGTTGCCACGAAAAAATAGCCAAAGTGTGGTGCCTTTGCTCAAGTCTTTACTGCTGATTTTTTGACCCTGGGTATTAACTAAATCGAAGCTGGGTAATAGTTGCCCCGCCGCTAAAGTGCGGGTGTCTCGGCCGCTAAAGCGCGAGTACCAACGTATATAGATAACAGGGCCGATGACGCCATTAAGCAGAGCGGTGATTAATGCCCAGGGCTGATTTGGCGCAAGTGTGACAGGGATGCATGCGGCGATAAGGCCGAGTAAAGGCATCCAGCGCAAACTCTCACTTGTGCGTGCAACGGGCGCCAAAAACAGTCGCATAAAAAATGCGCCAGGGACAATGGAGGCAATTGCTAAGCCCATCCATGCTGTTGTTGGGCCTTCAATGGCAATGCGAAATGCCGAATAAAGAATGCCAGCCATGAGCATGGTCATATAGAGCGAAATAAACACAGATTTTAGGCGATTCAT